>NZ_CP155729.1:300833-601666 GCF_039724765.1 Sagittula stellata E-37
GTTCGGAGTTGCGCCCCTCGCCGTCCCAGATGGCGATGCCCGCGTCTATGAGATCTGCAGCGAGCGTGTCGATTTCCCGGCGGCGGGCCTTGACCTCTTCCTGCATGACCTTGCGAAGATCGGAGAGTGTGCGGCCCTCGGCCAGCGCATTGATGAAATTCGCCGCCTCGCGCATCGCGGAGGGAGTCAGACCCGGCGGCGGTGTGAACACACGGTTTTCCACGTGCCCGTCGGCGAAGACGATGACCACCAGTGCGCGGTCCTGAGCGAGCGAGACGAAATCGATGTGTTTCAGCGGTGCCTCGTGTTTCGGGGTCAGGACGAGAGAAGCGCCGCGCGTGACGCCGGAGAGGGCAGAGCCTATTTCGTCCAGAAGGCCGCCGACGTCGCCGCTGCGTCCAACCGTGGCGTCCAGCTTTTCACGGTCGCTGTTGTCCAGATCGCGCACTTCCAGAAGGCCGTCGACGAACATGCGCAGACCAAGCTGCGTGGGCACGCGGCCTGCGGACACGTGCGGGCTGTCGAGCAGGCCGAGGAATTCGAGGTCCTGCATCACGTTGCGAATGGTCGCCGCCGAGATACGTTCAGAGAGCATGCGGGTTAGGCTGCGCGACCCGACGGGTTCGCCGCTTTCGAGGTAGCCCTCGACGACCCGGCGAAAGACTTCGCGGGATCGGTCGTTCAGCTCGGACAGAATTTCGTTTGCTTCGGCCATACTTGCCCCTTTGCTCGTCATTAAAGAGCATGTCGGACGCGCGTCAATCGGGGTTGCGCTTACGGGTGCGCCCTGTCTATCCCGTGAGAAACAGGAAAGGACAGACCATGCGACCGTCGGGACGAGACTTAAGCGAGATGCGCCCGGTTTCAATCGAAACCGGAGTAACGAAGCACGCAGAGGGCTCTTGCCTCATAAAGATGGGCGACACGCATGTGCTCTGCACCGCATCCCTGGAAGAGCGCGTGCCGCCCTTCGTGAAGGGCAGCGGGCAGGGCTGGGTGACGGCGGAATACGGCATGCTGCCGCGCTCCACGTCGTCCCGGATGCGGCGCGAGGCGGCAATGGGCAAGCAGGGCGGCCGGACGGTCGAGATCCAGCGCCTGATCGGCCGCGCCCTGCGCGCGGGCGTCGATCGCAACGCTCTCGGCGAACGGCAGATCACCGTGGACTGCGATGTGATCCAGGCGGATGGCGGCACGCGCTGCGCGTCGATCACCGGCGGCTGGGTGGCTTTGCGGCTGGCGGTCAACAAGCTGATGAAGGCCGGTGACATCGTCACGGATCCGCTGATTTCCGAGGTCGCGGCCGTGAGCTGCGGGATCTACGCGGGGCAAGCGGTGCTGGATCTCGACTACCCCGAGGACAGCGAAGCGGGCGTTGACGGCAACTTCATCCTGCGTGGCGACAACGCGCTGATCGAAGTCCAGATGAGCGCCGAAGGCTCGGTCTTTTCCCGCAACCAGATGACGCAACTGATGGACCTCGCCGAGAAGGGCGTGGTGGAACTGGTTGCGGCGCAGCGGGCAGCGGTGAAATGACACGCAAGTTCGAGGGCGAAAAACTTCTCGTTGCGACCCATAACCAGGGGAAGCTGGAAGAGATCGCCGATCTTCTGAAACCGTTCGGGGTCGAGGTCGTGGGTGCGGCGGGCATGGGTCTGCCGGAACCCGTCGAGGACGGCACGACCTTTATCGAGAACGCGCGGATCAAGGCCCACGCCGCAGCCAAGGCGACAGGTCTGCCCGCATTGTCGGACGATTCCGGGATCGAGATCGACGCGCTCGACAAGGCGCCGGGGGTCTATACGGCGGACTGGGCGGAAACCGAGACGGGCCGCGACTTCGTTATGGCCATGACCAAGTCGCACGATCTTCTGGTGAAATCAGGCGCACCGGAGCCCTGGATCGCGCGGTTCTGTTGCACGCTGGTCCTTGCCTGGCCCGACGGTCATGACGAAGTGTTTCCCGGCAAGATGGAAGGCCGTGTGGTCTGGCCCATGCGGGGGGAACAGGGGCATGGCTACGATCCGATCTTTCAGCCGGAAGGCTACGATGTGACCTTCGGCGAGATGGATCGCTGGGAAAAGAACAAGATCAGCCACCGTGCCGATGCGTTCCGCAAGTTCGTCGACGGCTGTTTTGCCTGAGAACTGGCAGCAGGGGGGCTTTGGGCTTTACGTGCATTGGCCGTTTTGCGAGGCCAAATGCCCCTACTGCGACTTCAACAGCCACGTGGTGCGGGAGATCGACCAGACCCGCTGGGCGGCGGCCCTGGCCTCGGAAGTGCGGCGCGTGGCGGCAGAGACTTCGGGGCGGGTTCTGGGGTCGATATTCTTCGGTGGCGGCACCCCATCGCTAATGGCCCCGGAGACCGTCGCGGCTGTGATCGACGCGGCCCGGGACGGCTGGACCTTCGGCAACAACATCGAAATCACGCTTGAAGCCAATCCACGCTCCGTGGAGGCCGCCCGGTTCGAGGGCTACGCGCGGGCGGGCGTCAATCGTGTGTCGCTGGGCGTACAGTCTTTGCGGGAACCGGACTTGCGCAAACTGGGTCGGCTTCATGACGTGACAGAAGCGCGCGCGGCCTTTGCCATCGCACGTCAGGTCTTTGACCGCGTGAGCTTTGACCTGATCTATGCGCGGCAAGGCCAGACATTGGCCGGTTGGGAAGAGGAATTAGGTGAGGCGCTCGACATGGCTGTCGACCATCTATCCCTTTACCAACTGACAATCGAGCCTGGGACGGCCTTCTGGGACCGCTCACAAGCGGGCAAATTGCGCGGGTTGCCGAGCGACGACCTGGGCGCCGATATGTACGAACTGACGCAGGAGATGTGCGCGCGTGCCGGCATGCCGGCGTATGAAGTGTCAAACCACGCGGGCGCGGATGCGGAATCCCGTCATAACCTCGTTTACTGGCGATATGGCGACTGGGTCGGTGTCGGACCCGGCGCGCATGGGCGGTTCGATCTGAACAGGCAGCGGATGGAAAGCGTCGCCTGGAGAATGCCGGGCCGATGGCTTACCGCCGTGGAAGAGGTGAAGTCTGGCGACGAATTGCGCTCATCCGTCGATGGCAACGATCAGGCGATCGAATACCTTATGATGGGGTTGCGCCTATCGGAGGGTCTGGATCTGGCGAGATTACACCAGATGTCGCGCAATGTGGCTACTCTGAAGCAAATCAAGGATCTACAAGAGATGCAGCTTTTGGAGGTGTACTCCGGGAGGTTGGTCGCGACCCCCCGGGGACGTCTGGTCTTGAACTCCGTGATCGAGTCGCTGCTGCCTTAGCGATAGGTGCTTAGCAGCCCGCAGAGCGCATCGAGATGCTCCAGCGTGTCGTAGGAAATAGAAATCCTACCCTTCTCTTGCCCTGGCTTGTGATCGATCTGCACCTTCATACCAAGGGCAGCGGAAAGGTCGCCTTCAAGTGCTTTGGTGTCAGCGTCCTTTTCCATCTGGAATGCGCCGTCTGTCGAAGGCTTTCGCGGCTTGTCCGGGTTCGGTCCGGATTTGACGAGCTTTTCCGTGTCGCGGACCGAGAGACCCTTGTCCACAATTGTCTTTGCCAGAACCTCCGGGTTGGGAGCCGTAATCAGCGCGCGGGCGTGACCGGCGCTTAGAGTGCCTTCGGAGACCATGCCTTGGACGCTTTCGGGCAAGTTCAGTAACCGCATCAGGTTGGCGATGTGGGAACGGCTCTTGCCGAGCGCTTCGGCCAACTTTTCCTGCGTGTGGCCGAACTTGAACATCAACTGCCGATAGCCAGCCGCCTCTTCCATGGGGTTAAGATCGGCGCGTTGGATGTTCTCGATGATCGCGATTTCGAGCACTTCGGTGTCGTTGAAGTCACGGACAAGAACCGGAACTTCGTGCAGCTGTGCCATCTGCGCGGCGCGCCACCGGCGTTCGCCCGCAACGATCTCATACATGCTGGGATCGTCCGGATCCTGCCGCACGATGAGAGGCTGGATGACGCCCTTTGTACGGATGGAGTTCGCGAGATCGTCCAGATGTTCTTGCGTGAAGGTCCGGCGCGGCTGATCGGGATTCGGGCGCAATTGCTCGATCGGGAGCAGGCGGTCCGGACGGCGGGGTCCTTCCTGCGGCGCGCTGTCCGGAGCCGGAGTCACGTCAGCCATCAACGCAGACAAGCCACGGCCGAGGCCACGACGGTTTTCTTTCTTTTCTGCCATTTGAGCCTCCTCTGTCACGCCGACCATTAGGCTGCGTGCTTTTCGTATTTTTTGATGAGCTCCGCCGCCAACGCCCGATAGGCCTGAGCGCCTTTCGAGCCCGTATCATAGGCCAGGACGGGCAGGGCATAAGACGGCGCTTCGCTGACGCGAACGTTCCGGGGAATAACTGTGCTGAAGACCAAGTCGCCAAGGTTAGAGCGGGCGTCGGCCTCAACCAGTTGCGACAGGTTGTTTCGCGCGTCGTACATCGTCAGGACGATGCCTTCGATACGCAGGCCCGGATTGGCGGACTGGCGGACTTCGCGGATGGTCAGCATGAGTTGAGAAAGACCTTCGAGCGCGAAGAACTCGCTTTGCAGCGGCACCAGGACAGAATGGGACGCGACCATCGCATTGACTGTCAAAAGGTTGAGCGAGGGCGGGCAGTCGATCAGGACAACATCGAAGTCCAGTCGGGACATGGCGGGTTGCCGCAAAGCGTCATGAAGGAGGTAGCTGCGCTTTTCGTTGGAGATCAGTTCAATGTCTGCCGAGCTGAGGTCGACGGTCGCCGGGATGAGATGAAGATTGTCCGTAGACGTCGAAAGGATAACGGAGTCCAGATCGGCTTCGTCCAGGAGGAGTTCATATGTCGTGTATTCCCGGTCCTCAGGCTCAATGCCCAGACCGGTCGATGCGTTGCCTTGAGGGTCGAGATCGACGACCAGAACCTTCTGTCCCAGTTCGCACAGCGCGGCGCCCAGGTTGATCGTCGTGGTCGTTTTGCCGACACCGCCTTTTTGGTTGGCAACGGCGATTATTCGAGGCCCGTTCGGCCGAAGGGGGTCAGTCATGTGCGAGATCTCGTATTTCCAGAACGACGGCATCTGCGTCTGTCTTGCTTGTATGCGCAGTATAGCGGAATTGCCATTCTGCGCGTGCATCTTCGACCTCTTTTCCCCAGTTTTTGCCTTTCGGGAACAGGGCCACGCCCGTCGACATCAAATGGTGGTCGGCGAATTGGCAAAGTTCCAGAAGAGGCGCCAGTGCGCGGGCCGTCAAAATGTCTGCCTGCAACGGTTCAACGTCCATAATCCGTTTGGAAAGAACTGTGCCTGAGATCTCTGTCTCTCTTAGGACCGTGCGCAGAAAGCTGGCCTTGCGTTGATCGGATTCGACGAGTGTTACCTTGAGATTTGGGCGCGTCTCGGCAGACAAAATCGCAATCACAAGGCCGGGAAATCCGCCGCCGGAACCGAGATCGACCAAGGTCCCGGCATCTTCTGGCATCAAATCGACAAGTTGTGCGGAGTCGAGGAAGTGCCGTTTGACCGCATCGTCCAAAGTCTTCGGGGACACTAGGTTGATGACAGTGTTCCACTTTTTCAAGAGCGATAGGTATTGCTCCAGTTTCAGCGATGTTCCACGTGAAACATTGGCCATTGTGCCGAGGTTCAATTCCATCACGCGACCGTCTTGCGCTCGCCTTGACGCAGTTTTGCGAGAATGAGCATCAAAGCTGCGGGGGTCATGCCTTCGATGCGGGACGCCTGGGCAATGGATTCAGGGCGCACGTCTTCCAGCTTCTTACGAAGCTCATTCGAGAGGCTCGGCAAGGAACCGAAATCGAAATCCAACGGTATCCGGACGGCTTCATCACGCCTCAGTGTATCCACATCCTTTGCCTGACGATCCAGATAGTTGGCATAAAGCGCCTCTTTCTCAATTTGCGCACCCGTCTCTTCGTCAATTTCCAGGAACGCAGGTTCGAGCTGAGAGAGATGCCCAAGCGTAACATCCTTGAACGACAGGAGTTGGAACCCAGATCGACGCGCGCCGTCCTGATTGACCACAATTCCCAACGTCTTAACTTGCGACGGCGTAAAAGTCGTTTCCTCGAGCAATTGCCTACCCGACGACAAAGCTTCCATTTTTCGCGTGAACGAACCGATCCGACTTTCTGACGCGATGCCCAAGTCAATAGCCTTTGGCGTAAGCCGTTGATCGGCATTGTCCGCCCGAAGAGACAAACGAAACTCGGCCCGACTGGTGAACATACGGTAGGGCTCCGTCACCGAGCGCGTCGTGAGGTCGTCGATCATCACACCAATATAGCTGTCCGTCCGCGAGAAATTTATCCGATCACGTCCAAGGGCGAAGGCCGCGGCATTCAAACCCGCAACGAGGCCTTGAGCGGCAGCCTCTTCATACCCCGTGGTGCCATTGATCTGCCCAGCCAGGTACAGCCCTTCTAGGTCCTTTACTCTCAACGTGGAATCGAGAGAGGTCGGATCCACGAAATCGTACTCGATCGCGTATCCCGGCTGGAGGATTTCGACCTTCTCAAGCCCGGTTATACTGCGAACGTAGTCTTCCTGCACGTCAGCCGGAAGTGACGTGGAAATGCCGTTCGGATAAACGGTGTCTGTGTCAAGACCTTCTGGCTCCAGAAATACCTGGTGAGACTCCTTTTCGGCGAATCGCACGACCTTGTCCTCTATGGACGGGCAGTACCTGGGTCCGGTTCCCTCAATATGCCCCCCGTACATGGCCGACCGGGAGAGGTTCTGCCGAATGATGTCATGGGTTCTTGCGTTCGTATGGGTGATCCCGCATGAGATCTGCCGCGCCAGCGGTGCCTTCGACAGGAAGGAGAACAGGACCGGGTCATCGTCGCCCGGCTGCTGTTCCAGTGCATCCCAAGAAATTGTCTTGCCATTCAGCCGCGGAGGCGTGCCGGTCTTCAGTCGGCCGAGCGGAAGTTTGAGTTCCTCGATCCGTTCCGCCAACCGAACTGCGGGATCGTCGCCGACACGTCCGCCGGGATAGGACCTGTCCCCTATGTGGATGATACCACGTAGAAAAGTGCCGCTGGTCAAAACAACGGAACCTGACGAAATTCGCTGACCGTCTCTTAGAACGACCCCGGCAACGCGACCGTTCTCGATGGTAAAATCGACAACTTCGGCTTCCACGATCTCCAAGTTCTCGATGGCGGTAAGCTCTTCCTGCATCTTGAAAGCATAAAGCTTGCGGTCTGCTTGGGCGCGCGGCCCTTGCACAGCAGGGCCCTTGCGGCGGTTCAACAGCCGGAACTGAATCCCGGCATAGTCGGCCACGCGCCCCATAAGACCGTCCAGGGCGTCTATCTCACGCACCAGATGCCCTTTGCCAAGGCCGCCGATTGCAGGGTTACAGGACATCACGCCAAGATCGGACTTCTTGAGAGTTACGAGCGCGGTCTTAGCGCCCATGCGTGCGGAAGCCGCAGCAGCGTCAGCGCCGGCATGCCCCGCGCCTACGACAACAACATCGAACGTCGTTTGTTTCACGTGAAACACTCCTCACTTCCCGATGCAAAACGAAGAGAATATCTCGTCCAGCAAGTGCTCAACTTCTACCCTTCCGACGAGGATCTCCAGTTGGCGAATCCCCAAGCGAATATCCTCACTCAGAATATCCACTTCACTCATACCGCTTTCCAAACCGGACACAGCTCGCTCAAGAAACATCTGACTACGGACCAAACTGTCACGGTGCCTCTCACGAGAAGTCAGACTCATCCCGGCGGTTCGCTCCAAAAGCTCTTCGGCAATTTCGGACAAAACGCGCGCGACACCATAGCCGGTCCGACCGGAAAGCCCATCATCCAATGATCCCGAGTCATCTTTCGCCCAGCGGACCACGTCCCCTGATCGTACGCCAATTTCGGGCTGACCGCCACGCTCCACAAGGTGAACCCTGAGGTCAGCGGCTTCTGCCCGCCGACGCGCCAGATCGATCCCAAGACGTTCAACCGGATCCTCCGTTTCGCGCAGCCCGGCGGTGTCAAGAAAGGTGACCGGCAAGCCTCCTACGTCCATACGCACCTCGATCACATCGCGCGTTGTCCCCGCGATTTCCGAAGTGATCGCCGCGTCGCGACCTGCCAGATTGTTCAACAGGGTGGACTTCCCTGCATTTGGCGGTCCAACAATCGCTACCTCGAACCCCATCCGCACACGTTCCGCCGCATCCAACCCGCGCAACTCCGCCTGAATATCGGACAGAACATCCTTAAGCAGGCCGACAACTTCGCCAGCCACATCGACAGGCACATCCTCATCTACGAAATCGATCGTCACTTCCAGCAAGGACGCGGCGCGCACCAGCTTCTGACGCCATTCGGACACCCGACCCGACAATGCGCCGGACAGTACAGCAAGCGCCTGCTTTCGTTGGCCTTCCGTTTCCGCTTCGATCAGGTCGGCCAGCGCCTCCACTTGGGTGAAATCCATGCACCCGTTTTCCAGGGCACGCCGCGTGAATTCTCCTGGCTGTGCTGGGCGACACCCTTCCAAAAGCGACAACTCAAGAAGTATCGCGCGAACGACGGCGATGCTTCCATGTAGATGAAACTCTGCAGACTCTTCGCCTGTAAAGCTCGCACCCGCCGCAAAAACCACAACCATGGCTTTGTCGACGTGCGCGCCAGACGTATCCCGCAAAGTACGCAAGACCATGCGGCGCGGCTCGGGAACCGATCCCGCAAGCGCCTTCACGGCCTCCCAGGAACGATCTCCGGACACGCGGACCACGGCGACACCGGACCTGCCCGGCGCCGATGCCAAGGCAAAGATCGTATCCATCGGCGTATCAGCTGTTCATAGAATCGAAGAATTCGGAGTTGGTCTTCGTCTGCTTCAGTTTCGAAAGGAGGAACTCAATGGCGTCGGTTGTACCCATCGGGTTGAGAATCCGACGCAGAACGAACGTTTTCTGAAGATCGATCTTGTCGATAAGCAGATCCTCTTTCCGGGTGCCGGACTTGAGAATGTCGATGGCAGGGAAGACCCGCTTGTCCGCCACCTTGCGGTCCAGAACGATCTCGGAGTTGCCCGTGCCCTTGAATTCTTCGAAGATGACCTCATCCATACGCGATCCCGTGTCGATCAGCGCAGTTGCAATGATGGTCAACGACCCGCCTTCTTCGATGTTACGGGCGGCGCCAAAGAACCGCTTGGGCCTTTGCAGCGCGTTTGCATCGACACCACCGGTCAGAACCTTGCCCGAGGACGGGACAACAGTGTTGAAGGCTCTACCAAGTCTTGTGATAGAGTCCAAAAGGATAACGACATCTCGTTTATGTTCGACGAGACGTTTGGCCTTTTCGATCACCATTTCGCTGACAGCAACGTGACGCGTGGCAGGTTCGTCGAAGGTGGACGAAATGACCTCACCTTTCACCGAACGCTGCATGTCGGTGACTTCTTCCGGGCGTTCGTCGATCAGGAGAACGATCAGGTAGCATTCCGGGTGGTTCTTTTCGATGGACGCCGCGATGTTTTGCAGCAGAACCGTCTTACCCGTGCGCGGCGGCGCGACAATCAGCGACCGTTGTCCCTTACCGATGGGACACACCAGGTCGATGATACGGGCGGAGCGATCCTTGATAGTCGGATCTTCGATCTCCATCTTCAGCCGTTCGTCCGGATACAGCGGCGTCAGGTTGTCGAAAGCGATCTTGTGACGCGCGCGTTCCGGATCCTCGAAGTTGATCGCACCCACAGACACCAGGGCAAAGTAGCGCTCCTCGTTGTCAGGTGCGCGGATCTCGCCCTCGATGCTGTCACCCGTCCGCAGAGAGTGTTTCCGGATCATGTCGGGTGACACGTAGATGTCGTCCGGACCGGGCAGGTAGTTCGCCTCCGGAGAGCGGAGAAAACCGAAACCGTCCTGAAGCACTTCCAGAACGCCGTCCCCATAGATCAGCCAGCCCTCGTCGGCACGCTCCCGGAGGATCTGGAACATCATCTCGCCCTTGCGCATGGTCGAGGCGTTCTCGATCTCCAGCTCTTCCGCCATGGCCAGAAGGTCCTTGGGGCTTTGGGCTTTCAAATCGGCAAGGTTCAGTTTTTCTTCGCTCATACGCCACATCGCGACAACAAGGCGTGTCGCGCTTTCTTCGTTTCTAGGGAGAACATGATCCAGAACAGGACCGGGAGAGAGGTAGTCTCTCCGACCCTCCGAAGTCAATGCCCGACTTAGGGCCAGGCTTCGGGGGCCACCCAAGATACTTAAAATAGAAATTTAGAAAGGTATTTGAAGATGTATGGGGGGCTTGGTTCTGTGGATTAAGGAAACTTTAACACACTTACAAACATGCCACGAGTCTATGGAAAACTTGGTGGATCGTCTCGGGACGTCTGAGAATTCTTCTCAGAAAATCATTATATAACAGTAACTTGTAAAATTTCCGGTGTGTCTGTCCAGGCTTGGATAAGACCGGGATGTCCTGTCGCTGACGACGTTTGTCACGCGGTATGAGTTATCCGTGTCAACATGGGCAAGCCCTGCGGAACAGGACATCGGAAATCGGGGTCTTTCCCGCGCTTGCATGTAGAACCGTTTTTTCGCACAAACGTCATCGATCCAGCCCACACACTCATACCAAGATTTATCCCCATGAAAGAGGACCTGATCCTCGCTTCCAGCTCCGAAATCCGCGCCAGTCTGCTCCGGTCCGCCGGTCTGAAGGTTGCGTCGGATGTTGCTCGAATCGATGAAGACATGATTCGGGAATCGCTGTTGGCCGAAGGCGCCACGCCGCGGGACATCGCTGATACCCTGGCAGAGGCAAAGGCGCAGAAGGTGTCGGGACGACACCCTGAGACGCTTGTCCTCGGATGCGATCAGGTTCTGGCTTTCAAGGGTGCGATCCTGTCGAAACCTTCCAGCCGGGAAGAGGCGCGCGAGCAACTTGCCGCCCTGCGCGGTGAGACACACCAACTGCTTTCCGCTGCCGTCATCTATGAAGATTCAAAGCCAATATGGCGTCACGTGGGCACTGCTCGGCTGATGATGCGCGCTTTTTCAGACGCTTACGTCGAAGACTACCTCGACAGAAACTGGCCGGATATCGGTACGTCGGTCGGTGGATACAAGCTTGAAAAGGAGGGTGTGCGGTTGTTCGCCCACGTCGATGGCAGCCACTTCACAATCCTCGGTTTGCCTTTGCTTGAATTGCTCAACTTCCTGTCCGTCAGAGGAACCATCTCCGCATGACCCTGCCTCGAATTCCCCTCGCCGCCGTCATCGGCAAGCCCATTGCGCACTCGAGGTCCCCGCGCCTGTTTGCGCATTGGCTCAGGAAACATGGCATCCCGGGGCACTATATTCCGATCGAGGTTCCTGCCGACAAACTGGCTGAAACCATCCGGCTTTTGCCCGACCTGGGGTTCATGGGCGTCAATGTCACGATCCCCTACAAGGAGAAGATCCTCGAAATCGCCGATCTCGCCTCTGACCGGGCGACGCTGATCGGGGCCGCCAACACGCTGATCTTCCGTAAGGACGGGATGATCCATGCAGACAACACCGACGGCTACGGCTTTTCCGAAAATCTCAGACAGTCGGCGCCGGACTGGGATCCGACTGCGGGCCCAGCGGTGGTTTTCGGGGCAGGGGGAGCGGCCCGCGCGGTCATCGCGTCGCTGATCGACGTGGGGGTGCCCGAAATCCGGCTGACCAACCGGACGCGGGTGCGTGCCGAACAGCTCCGGTCTGACTTTGGCAATCGCGTGCAGGTGCATGACTGGGTCCAGGCGGGCAACATCATCGAAGACTGCCGGACTGTGGTGAACACCACGTCGCTCGGCATGACCGGCAAGCCCGAGTTTCGCGTCCCGCTCGATGCGCTGGCACCGGACATGGTGGTGTCCGACCTTGTCTATACACCCCTGCAGACCCGTCTGCTGCGGGAGGCGGAACAGGCGGGCAGCACAGTTGTCGACGGGCTTGGCATGTTGTTGCATCAGGCGGTGCCCGGTTTCGAGCGGTGGTTTGGCACCCGCCCGGAGGTAGACGAGGCGACACGCGCTGCCGTCCTGCGATGAGGTTCAAACTGGGACTGACAGGGTCCATCGGTATGGGCAAATCTTCGACGGCCGCGATCTTTGCCGCCGAGGATTGCGCCGTTTGGGATGCCGACGCTGCAGTGCACCGGCTGTATTCCGCCGGAGGCGCTGCGGTCGGCCCGATCAGCGCGCGCTTTCCCGAAGCGGTCCAGAACGGCAAGGTTTCTCGCGACGTTCTCAAGACGATCATCGGCAGCGATCCAGAAGCGTTGCCCGATCTCGAGCGGATCGTTCACCCGCTGGTCCAGGCCGACCGAGAGATATTTGTTCGGGACAACGCCGACAAGATCGGGGTGTTCGACATTCCTTTGCTTTTCGAGACGGGCGGCGATGCAGAGATGGACGCAACCGCCTGCGTTTTTGTTTCACGTGAAATACAGCGAGAGCGGGTTCTGGCCCGTGGCACGATGACGGAAGCCGATCTTCAGCGCATTCTTGCCCGGCAATTGCCGTCCGAGGAAAAATGTGCCCGGTCGACATGGACCATCGAGACAGATACGCCTGAACACGCGCGCGAACAGGTGTTGCGCATCCTGAACGAGATCGAGGAAAGGCTGACCGATGCGTGAAATCGTACTCGATACGGAAACCACGGGGTTCGAGCCGGAGCAGGGCGACCGCATCGTCGAAATCGGGGCCGTCGAGTTGTTCAATCACGTTCCGACCGGCGAGACCTATCACCAGTACATCAATCCTGAACGGTCAATGCCGCAGGAGGCATTTGCCGTTCACGGGCTTGGCGACGATTTCCTCCGGGACAAGCCGGTCTTCGCCAAAATCGTCGATGAGTTCCGCACCTTCATCGGAGACTCGAAACTGGTGATCCACAACGCGGCCTTCGACGTGAAGTTCCTCAACGCCGAACTTCGCTGGGCCAACCGTCCAACCCTGGCGAAAGATTGCGCCATCGACACGCTGGATATTGCCCGGCGGAAGTTCCCGGGCTCGCCTGCGTCGCTCGACGCGCTTTGCCGCAGGTTCGGGATCGATAACTCCTCCCGGACCTTGCACGGCGCCTTGCTCGACTCCGAAATCCTGGCAGAGGTCTACCTCGAACTCATCGGTGGCAAACAGCCCGATTTCGGTCTGACGTCCGCGTCCAACACGCCGAGTGTCGGTGAAACAGTGACGAACTGGCGCCCGAAACCAAGGTCCACACCCTTGCCGTCGCGCCTGACGGACACGGAAAAGGCGGCTCACGCCGCCTTTGTCGAGAAGCTCGGGGAAAACGCGATCTGGAACCGGTCCTGATCGCGTTTCACTGATCTTATTGCGTCGGAGTGCTGGACGCTTCCTGCTGAGCGGCGGCCCGGCGCTGAAGCTCCGCACGGTACAGCGCAAGGAAGTCGATCGTTTCCAGGTTCAGCGGCGGGAAGCCACCGTCGCGGGACACGTCAGACACGATGCGGCGCACGAACGGGAAGATCATCCGCGGGCATTCGATCAGCAGGAACGGGTGAAGCTGGTCCTCGGGCACGTTCTCGATGTGGAACACGCCCACGTAGTCGAGTTCGAGGATGAACAGCACTTCAGAGGATTCCTTGGACTTGGATTCCACCTTCAGCTTCATCACGACTTCGAACTGATGTTCCGGCGTCCGTTTCTTGGCATCGAGGTTGACCTGCACCTGAACGTCCGGCTGCACTTCTCCGGATACGCCCTTCTGGGAAAGGATGTTCTCGAAGGAAAGATCACGGATAAACTGCGCAAGCACGTTCATCTTGGGCGGCTGAGGCGCCTGGGCTGCCCCGTTGGATTCTGCCATGAATGGTACTCCGGTTGAATGTCTTGAGAGCTGGATTAGCAGGCACTGGTAGGTTTCTCAATGCCTCGTCCAGCCGGAACCGGGATGGTTGGGTGACTTGCCCTGCGGAACTTCGGTAAAATCGCCGTCGATTACCTCGTCGCGGGCAGAGGTCGGGTTATGGTGCGGGGGCCGCTGGGGTTCCGGACCCATCTGAAAACGGGTGACCGTGATGCGCTGACGCGCCCACCGCATCACGGCCAGACGGACGCCCGGCACGAGAAGGGTAAAGCCCACGGCGTCGGTGAAGAATCCCGGGGTCAGCAGAAGCGCGCCCGACAGAAGGATCATGGCACCATGGGCCAACGGCTCACTGGGGTCCTGAAGTTCGGAAAAGCTGCGTCGCAGGTCTGCAAGTGCACGCGCGCCCTGAGACCGCACCAGATACGTGCCGATAATCGCCGTAAGCACCACGATGGCCAAAGTCGGGAACAGCCCGATCAGCCCGCCCACCTGGATAAAAAGGGCGATCTCGATCAGCGGGACCATCAGAAAGACCAGAAACAGCCACATGCGCATTCCTCCTTGACCAGCGTCTGAAGCATATCGGGTCAACGTACCGCATGGCCGCCGCCCGTGTGGACTTGTTCAGACACGTCACCTACATAGGAAGCCAAGCCCGAAGTTTCCATCCGTAGCCATCATGAGGCCCCGATGCAGAACCCGCTCCTCCAGCTTCTCGTCCTGGCCGGCATAGCCGTCTTCCTAGTGCTGCGTTTGCGCAGTGTGCTGGGAACACGAGACGGGTTCGAGCGACCGACCCCTGCCGAAAAGAGCAAGGAAACGACCTCGCGCCGCGAATTCGAGGTGATCGAAGGCGGTCCCGATCACGACATAACCGACCACGTCGCAGAAGGTACCGATGCCGCCAATGCACTGGCAGCGATGAAACGGGTGGAGCCGAGCTTCTCCGTGTCGGAGTTCCTTGGCGGTGCGCGTGGCGCCTACGAGATGATCCTGATGGGGTTCGAACGTGGCGACATCGAAGGACTGAAGCCATTCCTCGCCGATGACGTTTTCGAGACCTTCTCCGAGGTGGTGGAGGCGCGGGAGTCCGAGGGCCTGACCATCGACGCGGATTTCGTCGGTGTGCGCGAGATGACGCTTGCCGGTGCATCCTTCGATCCCGACACGCGCGAGGCGGAAATCACGGTGCGCTACGTGGGCGAACTGACCTCTGTCGTGAAGAACGCCGAAGGCGAGATCGTCGAGGGCTCGCCCACCGCGGTGAAGCGCCAGAAGGACATCTGGACATATGCCCGCACCATGGGTGCCGACGATCCGAACTGGCAACTGGTCGCCACGGACGAATGATCCGACTTGTCTTCGCGCTTTCGCTGGTTCTCTTACCCATGAGCGCCTCGGCGGAAGGCGAGGCCGAGACCTCGTACACGGTTCTCGATTTCGACGAACTCGAAGGCTGGGCGGAGGACGATCACTTCGCCGCGCTTGAGGTGTTCCGCAGCACCTGCGCCGACATGAATGATCCGGACTGGCGGGTGCTGTGCAACGTCGCTTCGGCCACGGACGATGCACGTGGATTCTTCGAGTTGCTGTTCAGACCGGTCGTGATTGGCGATGGGGCCGAACCGCTGTTTACCGGTTATTTCGAGCCCGAACTTGACGGTGCGCCGTTCCGATCTGGTCGCTACCGGTATCCGATCTACGCCATGCCCCCTGAAGCGCGTCTCAATCGCCCGTGGCTGACACGGCGTGACATCCTCAAGTCGGGTGTCATGGACGGGCGCGGGTTGGAGATTGCCTGGGTCGACGATCCTGTCGAGCTGTTTTTCCTTCAGATACAGGGTTCTGGCCGTGTTCGCTTCCCGGACGGCCGTCACATTCGCGTGGGGTACGGCGGTTCGAACGGGCATGATTACCGCTCGATCGGCAAGGAACTGGTTCGGCGCGGCCTGTTCACTGTGCATCAGGTGTCGGCCCAGGTCATCAAGGCTTGGGTGCGCAACAACCCGATGCTGGGCGAAGAGCTTCTGCTCCATAACAACAGCTACGTCTTCTTCCGCGAGGTGAGTGAAGTTCCGGCGGAGAAGGGACCGCTTGGGGCGATGAACCGGTCCATAACGGCGATGCGGTCGATTGCGGTCGATCCGAAGTACACGCCGCTTGGCGCGCCGGTCTGGATCGAGAAGAAGGGCGAAACGCCGCTCAACCGCCTGATGATCGCGCAGGACACCGGCTCGGCCATCAAGGGGGCGCAGAGAGCCGACATCTTCTACGGAACCGGCGACGAAGCCGGGCGCACCGCGGGGGGCATCAAGGACACCGGCCGGATGGTCGTCCTGATGCCCATCCAGCGCGCCTATGCCTTCGCACCGGACTGGGTGCAATGAGCCGGCGCCGCGTGCGCCCCGAGGAACTGGAGCTCTGGTCGCAGATCGCTCGCAGCGCCAAACCTTTGCCGGGCAAGCTGAAGTCTCACCGGGTCACGCCACCCGAACCGGTGGTCGTCAGTCGGCCTGCGCAACCCACACACGCACCTGCATCTGTGTCGCCCTTCTCGTTGGGGGCAAAGGCAGCGGACCATACGGAAACCCACTATTTTCCGAGAACAACCGCAGACCATCTGCACGCCGCCCCGGTCAACATGGACCACAAAGCCTATCAGCGCCTCAAGCGTGGAAAGCTGACGCCGGATGCCCGCATCGACTTGCACGGCATGACACTGGACCGCGCGCACCCGGCCCTGACGCGATTCATCATGGGCGCGCATGCGAAAGGTCACAGGCTGGTTCTGGTCATTAGCGGCAAGGGCAGCGCGCCCGATCCTTACGACCCTGCACCCCGTCAACGGGGCGTGCTCCGCCAGCAGGTGCCGATGTGGTTGCAAATGGCGCCGTTGTCCGCGGCGGTCCTGCAGATTACGCCCGCGCACCAGAGGCACGGGGGAGCAGGCGCCTATTACGTCTACCTGCGGCGGGCACGATAGCTGTCAGAGTAGCCGTGCCGCGCGCCGTACCCCGATGGCCATGCTGACCGTCGCCAGGATGAAGTAGCCTGCGACGCCGAAGTACTGCACCTCGATCCCCACGCCGGCGTCGATCAGGCCGCCGGTCAGCCCGGGGCCAAGCGCAGAGCCAAGGACCATGACGGCTGCTGCCATGGCCTTGATAGAGCCCAGGTTTCGGGTGCCATAGAATTCGGCCCAAAAGGCGTTTGGCAACGTAGAGTTTGCGCCGGCCGTCATGGCCACGAAGATCAGCCCGATCATGGCGGAAAACAGGCTCTGTCCCACCCCGAACAGGGTGAAACCAACAACCATGGGAAGCTGATACCACGGGATCAGGCGCGGCGTTCCGAAGCGGTCCAGAAGCCACCCGGACACCAGCATCGCGGTGATCGCTCCCGCCGTGTAAAGCGGGAAGATCGCCACGAGTTCCAGGTGGCTCCAGCCCTTGACCATCGCAAAATGGACCTGCTGGAAGAAAAACGCCGTGTTGAAAGCTGACGGACCCAGAAGCGCCGGGATCATGAACCAGAACAACCAATGACGCAGCATCTCGGGGCGGCGCCAGTGCCGGCCTTCCATTCCGACGGAATGGTCTGTTTCGGCATGGCTTTGTGGCGTCCGTTCCTGACGCAGAAGCACGACCAGAAGGGGGATTGCCAAGACCGCGACCGTTGCCGCACCAACCCACAACAGGCGCCAGTCCATGCGGGTCATCAACCAGACGAAGGTCAGGGGCAGCAGCCCCTCGCCGATTGCGAAGCCCAGAGTAGCGACGGACAGCGCCTTTCCCCGGGTGGCGACGAACCAACGCGACATGGAGACGACGGCAAGGTGGCTGGCCATGCCTTGACCGTTGAAGCGAAGGGCGAAGATCACCACGGGCAGCAGTGCCGCCCAGGTGTTGAACGCCATGAATAGGCAGGACGCGGCCAGCATGGACAGGACAGCCGCCCCCAGAACCCGTGTCCGGAAGAAGTCTGTCAGCGATCCTGCCCAGATCATCACCGCCGCCGAGACCGATGTGCCGATGGTGTAGATCAGGCCCCATTCGCCATGAGTCAGCCCATACGCCGCGCGGATTTCTCCGGCGAAGATCGAGATGAAGAACGTCTGTCCGAAACTCGACAGGAACGTCAGCAGGAAACCCGCTGCCAGCCACTGGGCGTTTTCGGATAGAAAGCGAAGGAGGTTCATGTTTCCGCTATCTGCCGGAAATCGGACCGGCACAAGTGGCTCCGATACGTTGCCGCCGGGGCGTTGCCGGATCCCCATCCTCGACCCAGCCCGGGTCAAAGGTAACGATCCATCAAGATTTTCGCGGTTAACGTGGCACGAAGCCCGTCGGGACACGGATAGGTATGACGACAGCCACCGAAATCTCGCACCAGCAGGCAAAGATCGTCGTGCTGGGCGCGAACGGCAAGCTTGGCCGCATGATATGCCGCCTCTGGCCTGTTAGCGGTGAGTTGGTCAAAGTCGCGCGCACAGAAGGTCACGCGAATTTGGTCTGGGCCCCGGGCGATCCCGTTCCGGCGGCGTTGGTTGGCAGAATCCGCGCGATCATTGCCCTGTGGGGTGCGACCTCTGGCAATCTGTCCGACAACGCCAGGCTCGCGGAGGCGGCTTTGGATTTGGCGGTCGCTTTGGATGCATCGCAGGTGATCCACATGTCCAGCGCTGCGGCATATGGCGCGGCGGACAGGGCGTTTCGAGAGGCGGATGTCCTTCGGCCCACAGGATCCTATGGTCTTGCAAAGCGAGAGATGGAGGATGCGATTGCCGACTGGCACCTGCGGAACGGTCAGGACACCCGTTCCATTGTCCTCCGATTGGGGAATGTGGCCGGGGCGGACAGCCTTGGAAATAGCCTCCGTCTGGGATCATCGGTCACGCTTGACCAGTTTCCAGACGGCACCGGTCCGCAGCGAAGTTACATCGGTCCTTTGGACCTTGCTCGCGTCCTGAAGATCCTGACAGAAGATATCTATATATCAGGTACTTACAATGTGTCTGCGGCCCAAGCGACGTCCATGGCGGACATTGTGACGGCCGCCGGCACGGGCGTGCGCTGGAGAGCTGCACCGAAGGGGGCGCTTCGCTCGGTCGTCCTGGACACGTCCAAGCTGGCCGGTCTGGTGCCGAATATGTGCATCTCGTCAAAACCTGACGAATTGGTTGCGCAGGCGCGGGCAGGGGGGGCCTTGCCTTGTCCCGCCTGACGTTCCGCGTCCTCGACGTGGTGTATGCCCTGGGCCTGGGGTTGCTATTGTTGCCGTTGATTCTGGCCGTGGCGCTGATCGTCCTTTGTAAGGAGGGACCGCCGGTTTTGTACGGTTCAGAGCGGATGCACGATCCGGCCAGATCGTTTACGCTGTGGAAATTCCGGACGATGCGACCGGCGGAGCGGGACAGAGGCGTCACCGGCGGTGACAAGATGGGCCGCATCACCGCGACCGGTGCTTGGCTCAGACGGACGCGGCTGGATGAGCTTCCGCAATTGTGGAACATCATCCGGGGCGATGTCGGTTTTGTCGGCCCAAGACCGCCGCTTCGCCGGTACGTGGAGATGTTTCCGGACCTCTACGCAAAGGTTCTGGCAGACCGTCCCGGCGTCACCGGGCTTGCGTCACAGGCCTTCCATGCGCACGAAGAGCGGTTGCTGTCGGGCGCTGCGACCAGCGCGGACACCGAAGAGATCTATTGCCATCGCTGCATCCCGCGCAAGGCGCGGCTTGACCTCATCTATGCAAAAAGCCGCACGCCCTGCTCGGACATGCGGCTGATGTTCGCGACGGTCTTCGACCGGGTGACGATGCACGACCGGCGCAGGCGTCAGTAGCGGAGCAATTGCGTATCGACATAACCGATGGTTTCGCCCATCCACTGGCGTCCGCTGACGATGGTCCCGTCCCCGGCCAGATAATAGCTGTTTTCGAACGAAGCTTCGCCGGTTGCCTTGCAGGACACGCCGACGGAGGACGTCGGTATCGAAGCCCGGCCCAGCGGGGTGTGATTGCCCGCGCCGGGGCGAACGGAGCAATAGTAGATGATCACCTTCGTCTTGTACTCCGGCGTCAGGAAACGCTGCACGTAGCTGACGTTCCCGCTCCCACGTGACTGGATCATGTCCAGCAGTTCGTCTTCTTCGACGGACATCAGGTCCCCGCCAAGCCCGCGCGAGGCAGTGATCATGCCGTCTCGCAAGACGACGGCCTGCCGCGACTGGTTGCCGAAGGTCTGGTATGCGCCGTTTCGCTCGACCTCTGACAAGAGCACCTGGGCGTTCTTGCGGTTTTCGACCTGGAACAATGCCACAGGCTTGTTCGTCGCTTGCAGGGCCTGGGCGATCTCTGCCGCGGAAATCGGCTTTGGCGTTGCGCGGCGTGACTTGATCGAAGCCGGCAAGTTCTTGATCACATCCAAGGCGCTGGCAGACTTGTCGCTGCCGCAGGACGTCAGCATCAGACCGGCACACAGGGCGAGGCCGATTGTCTTCAGGCGTGTCATTTTCATCGCCAGAACCTCCCCCACGACTCGACAACTTCGGGTTTGTGGTAGTCCCGAACCTGTTCGTAGAGCCGCCCCCGAACATTGAGACGGGCACCGCCGTCACGGGTCAGAGACCGGATGTTGATGTTGTTCTCGCGCCGTGTCGGCGTGTTGAGGAGGGTACTGATCGGGATCGTGACGCGGACGCCCTTGTCAAAGGAGCCTTCGCCGAAGTCGTCGGCGGAAGCATCGGTGAGCGTTGCATATGCGCCTACGCTCCATCCGTTTGCAAACTCTCGGTCCAGCGAAACCGTCGCGCCGACGTCGCCGGCGAGATAGCTGCCCACGTCAAGCTGCCCGTGGAAGCCGTTGCCGAAGTCGTAATACGCCGAGACGTGACCGTTGAACTCGGGGATTTCACGCTTGGCACCGGACACGGGGTCTGTGGTGGTCATCGACTGGAAACCGAACAGCTGATCGTAGTCGCGGCGCTGAACCCAGTTCACTTCCGCGCCAAAGGCGACACGGCTGGTGACCGGCTTCCAGAGGATCTCTGCCGAAACGCCGCCGAACATCGCTTCGAGGTAACCCGCCGAAATCCGGCCATAGAGGTTCTTGCCCGGACGACCGTAGTAGGCCAGCTGCAGGTTCTCGATGGTCTCATCACCCTCGGCCGCGTAGACCGGCGCATCGGTGCGTACACGCGGCAGACCCGATTCATCCCGGCGGCTGATCTTGCTGATGTTGCCGGAGAGGCGATAGGAAGCCGTACCGGAGAACACGAGGTTCGGTGTGACATCGAGGCTGAAGTTGCCGCGCACCCCGCCTTCGGTCCGTACAGGTTCATCGGGGTCGAAGACCGACACATCGACGTAGGGTGCCAGCGACCAGTCGAACTGAGGATAGGCCGAGCGGAATGCTTCCGGCTCACGCCCGAACCCGTCGTAGAAGCGAACGCGCGGCAGGATCTCGATCGCGGCCTCGTGCTCTTGCCGTTCAAGGTCGGAGCGCATGATGACGACCGACGAAATGGCCATACCGTTGACCATCGGGATGATTTCGAATTGCTCGACCGACGCCGGCAGCGTCCGGGTCATGACGCGGGCGATGCGGCCAAACGCCTGCGCTTCGGAGTTGAAGCGCGGGTTGGACACGCGCACGACGGCGCGTCGGCTTTCGAGGGTCATTCCCTCCAGCCTGATGCCTTCGGTGGCAAGCGTCTGGGCAAGTTGCGTCTGCGCTGCCGTGGTCTTCTGCGGATCGACGGACCATCCCAGATCGGCGGCAGCACCGGGCGGACGCGGAGCGACGGGCAGACCCGACGGCTCGATACCGCCCGGAACACCCAGAGTTTTCGGGTTGGTGTAGAGTGTCAGCTGCGCGCCGACCTCGCTCCCCATGACACTGTAGAGAGAGAACTGACCGGCGCCATTCCAAAGCTTGTAATCGACGCCGAAGTTCCAGGGCGACTTATGCTCGACACCGCCGCTGGCGACCTCGCGCTCGTAGGTGTCGGACGAGTATTCGACCTTGAACTTGAAGCGGTCGTTTGGGGCGTAGCTCAGACCGCCGAACGCGGCCACGTCGCCGCGGAACCAGCGGTCGGCCGTGAACTTGCCGCCCTGGCCGAGAACAGTCGTAGGACGGGTCCCGAGAGAGCCGAGCGTCGCTTCGCTGCCGAAACGGCCCCAGCCGATCCCGCCGGTCACCTTCAGGCCGGGCATCAGCGTCTTGGTCGCGACGACGTATTCGCCACTGTAGACGCCCGTACCGATGATGTCCGACATGCCGACGACAATCGCCGGGCGCCAACCGCTTTCCTTCATCAGAAGGTAACGAAGGTCAAAGCTGCGGTCGTAGTAGTCTGCTGAATTTGAGCTCGGAAAGGCTTTCAATTCCGAATAGCGAAAGCTGCCCGACAACCGGGGCGTGATTTGGAAGCCAAGGGTCGTCCGCGTGTAGTTGCCGAATCCGCCAAACGTCGCACTGATTGTCGCGTCAGGCAGCATTTCGGCCGTCGGCATGTCGACAAGACCCGGTGAGCCGTAGAGGTTCATGCTGGCCGCGTCGCGACCCTCCTGCGGGACCGCGGCAGAAGACCAGAGCGTCGCGACGGAGCCGAGAAGCGCCCCGACGATCCGTCCGCGTCGTGAGTGTCGGGAAGGATTACCCGGCATGTCCATACCTCTGCTCTTCTTGGCCCGAACTCTTGCTACGGTTTTGCCAGCCTACAGTCTATAAATTTGCACCGTTCGTCGCGGAGCGTGTGTGATAATGACCACGGTTCTTGCGCCGACCAATTAACCCGACACTTTGAATCGTTAAGGCGGTGGAAAGCTCCCGCAGCATAGACCTGACCCCGGTGGGAGAAAGGTGAGTGCGATGAGCGGCGACAATGAGCTTGCGCCTATCATCATCAAGCGGAAGAAGGTCGTCGCCGGCGGCGGGCACCACGGTGGCGCGTGGAAGGTTGCCTATGCCGACTTCGTGACTGCGATGATGGCGTTCTTCCTGTTGATGTGGCTATTGAACGCGACGACGGAGAAGCAGCGCAAGGGTATTGCCGACTACTTCACACCAACGATCGCAATGGCGCGTGTGTCTGGCGGTGGCGATGGCCCGTTGGGCGGCGACTCGGTATTCGCCGAGAACACCCTGCCACGGATGGGGTCCGGCTCCACAAGCCTGAACCCGGCGGCCTCGAATGGCGAACAGGGAACCTTCACCGAGGGCGATACCGGTGACGACGCGGCGGACATGGACGAAGCCTTCAAGGAGGTGGAGGAGATGCTCATGGGCCGTGGCGGCGAAAGCATGGTTGCCGACGAGCTCATGGAACACATCGTCACACGTGTCACCGACGAAGGGCTGGTCATCGAGTTCTTCGAATCCGAACACGCCCGCCTGTTCACCGGCGACGCAACACCGACACCTTTGCTGGAAGATCTGGCGCTTGTCCTGGCGCGTGCGTCGGAGGTGGTGACAAACCAGATGGCGATCGAGGGGCATGTCGCATCCTCTCCTCTTGTACTGGCAAGAGATCCAAGCTGGGATGTCTCTGGTTTGCGCGCCTCTGCCTTCCGGGAATTGCTGACCGGAGAAGGCGTGCCGGAGAACCGTGTCAAGCGGGTCACTTCCTACGCCGACCGTGAACCCGCACATAAAAACCCGATGAACGCACGCAACAACCGGATCGAAGTCGTCTTCCTGCGCGACCTGTGACCGGCACGAGATTGGATCGGATTTTAGCTGTTAGCCGGGCGTTAAACCGGCGGCCTTATCAGTTGTCGTGAAATTTGAGCGAGACAGCAGAAAGGCGTGTCAATGACGATCTCATCTTCCCTCAACGCAGGTGTTGCAGGCCTTTCGGCGAACGCGACGCGACTGGCAACCATTTCCGACAACATCGCGAACTCTGCGACGCAAGGCTATAAGCGTGTCGAGACGGAATTTTCTGCCATGGTCACCTCTGGAAACTCGGGGACCTACACCGCCGGGGGTGTCCGTACCCAGACCAACCGACTTGTGGCGGAACATGGCGCGCTGGTGACGACGAACAACGCCACGGACCTTGCCGTGCGCGGCACCGGTTTCCTTCCGGTGGCCCAGGCGACGGAAGTGCTGGCAGGCAACGGCAATCCGCAGATGTTCATGACGACGACGGCATCTTTCCGGCTAGATGCCGAGGGGTATCTGAGGACGGAATCGGGCCTGATGCTGCTGGGCTGGCGGGCCAACGCGGACGGCAGCATCCCGAACCTCGCCCGCGACACATCCGCCAGCCTCGAGCCTATCCAGATCGCACTGAACCAGTATCTCAGCGAACCTACGACCGCGATCACGATGGGTGTCAACCTTCCCGCGACGGAGACGACCGCCGGCGCCGCCGGCGATGCGCTCGAATTGCCTATCGAGTACTTCGACAACCTTGGGAGGTCGGAATCCCTGAACGTGACGTTCACACCTACCGTTCCGGCCACCGGCTCTTCGAACGAATGGACGATGGTCATCACCGACTCCGCCAGCGGTGGTGCAATCATCGGCGACTACACGGTAACCTTCGACAACACCCCGTCGGCGGGCGGTACACTGGCAAGCGTCAGCGCGCCGATCAGTGCCGGTGGCGCCTATGACGGGGTGGCGGGCTCGGTCGTCGTGAACGCGGCGGGCGGCCCGATCGAACTGAGTATCGGGCAGCTCTTCACCAACAACGGCCTGACCCAGCGCTCCGACAGCTTCGCACCGCTGAACATCGCGAAAGACGGGTCGCCCGCCGGCAACATGACCTCTGTCGAAGTCGATGAAAGCGGGCGGGTCTACGCATACTTCGACACCGGTGCCAGCGCTGTCATCTTCCAGATCCCACTGGTCGACGTTCCCAACCCCAATGGCATGATCGCGCTGAACAACCAGCTGTTCCAGCCCTCGGCGGAAAGCGGCAGCTTCTTCCTCTGGGATGCGGGCGACGGCCCCACGGGAGAGATCGTTCCCTATGCACGCGAGGAATCGACCACGGACGTCGCCGCCGAGCTGACGGACATGATCCAGACCCAGCGGGCCTATTCGTCCAACGCCAAGGTCATCCAGACGGTCGACGAGATGTTGCAGGAAACCACCAACATCAAACGCTGATCCGAAACCGATCCTGAGAAGAGGAGGGCGCTAGATGTCCCTGACTGGAGCCCTGAATGCCGCGGTGTCCGGCCTCAAAGCCAACACGCGTGCAGCATCGCTGATCTCGACAAACATTTCGAATGCCACGAACGAAGCCTACGGGCGGCGGACACTGGAACTGAACGCCCTCGGATCTGGCACACGCGGCGGGGTTCTCGTCGCGGGTGTCGTCCGGCAGTACGATCCCGTTCTGATGGCCGACCGAATGGCGTCGGACTCTCAACTCGCGGGGGGGAACGACATGTATGCCTTCGCGAAACGCATGGAAACGCTGGTCGGGGAGTCGGGCACATCCGGCTCCCTCACCTCCCGGATCACGGCGTTCGAAAACGCGCTGCTATCCGCATCTTCCAACCCGGCGTCCGCGCAGCGGCTGGAACTGGTGGCCGTCACGGCAACCGATCTGACGAACGCGGTCAACGACCTTTCCAATGAGGTTCAACTTGCCCGGCAGACCGCCGACACGACGATTGCGAAGCAGGTCTCGACCCTGAACGCGGCCGTATCGCGGCTGGCGGCGATCAACGACATCGTGCGCAGTGCGGAAGCCTCCGGCACGGAGACGGCGTCCATTCTTGACGAACGGCAGGCGCTGCTCAACGAGATTTCCGGCATCGTGCCTCTGCGTGTGGTTGAGCGTGACCGCGGCCAAATCGCCATTTTCACGCGCCGAGGCGGGGTCCTGCTGGACGGCAAGGCCTATGAAATCGGGTTCAGCACCACCGGGACCATCGACGCCAGCACCACGTTGGGCAGCGGCGGGTTGTCCGGCCTGACCCTGAATGGCGCACCGATCAATTCGTCTTTCAACGGCATGTTCGCCGGAGGCAGCCTGGCCGCGCAGTTCGAGCTTCGCGACGTGACCGCGGTGGGCCGGCAGGCAGAACTCGACGGCATCGCACGGGACCTGATCGAACGGCTCGGTCCCGGCGGTCCGGACACCACGCTTGGTGCCACCGATCCGGGCTTCTTCACAGACAACGGGATCGCCTTCACGGCTGCGAACGAAACTGGAATCGCGGGTCGGATCAGCCTGAACGCGTTGCTCGCGCCTGCGGGCGGCGGGACCTGGCGCATTCGCGACGGGATCGGTGCGGCCGCACCCGGGGAGGTCGGCGACGCGGCGCTCATTCAGGACATCGCGGACGCCTTGGGCGCATCCAATGTGCCCGGATCGGCTTCTTTGCCCAGCATCGCCCGCACCTTCATCGATCAGGTGTCGCAGTTCTCGTCCTCGGTCGCCGGTGAACGCGTGCGGTCCGAGAACGCGTTCACCTTTCTGTCGGCACAGAACAGGGCGCTTCGCGAGATGGAACTCACAAAGGGCGTCGACACCGACCAAGAGCTTCAGAAGCTGATGCAGGTGGAACAGTACTACACGGCCAACGCCAAGGTCATCTCGACCGTCGACGATCTGTTCGAGCGTCTGCTGTCAATCTAAGGAGACATTCACATGGAAGTCATCGGCGACATGGCACGCGCGCTGGTTTTGCGAACGAACCAGGTCAGACTGCGCGAGGAAATGGACAAGCTGGCGGTGGAGGTCTCCACAGGCTTCGCCAAGGATCCCGGACAGCATCTTAACGGCGATCTGACCGGGTTGCAGGCCATCGACCGGTCACTCGCCCGGCTGGAGGCTTACCGTATCAACACGACGGAGGCGACGTTTCTGACCAGTTCGATGCAGACGACGCTGGACGAGATCCAGACACGGTCGGAAATCGTCTCGCAGACGCTCATCTCGGCAGAACTGACGCCGAACGGTCCGCTGCTCAAGACCATGTCCGAGGATGCGGAAAACGCGTTGGGTCAGATCTTGAACGGCCTCAACCGCAGTGTTGCAGGGCGGTTCCTCTTTTCCGGAACGGCAACGGACCGCCGTGCGGTCCAAGGGATCGAAGACCTGCTGACCGACGCCCGTGCAAGCCTTGCCGGTGCCACCACGATGACGGATGTGGAAACCGCGCTCGACACCTTCTTCGGCGCAGGCGGCACCTATGAAACCGTGACCTACGAGGGATCGAACACCGGGATTTCGCCGCTTCGTCTCAGCGAAACGGAAACGGCCAACGTCGACATCCGCGCCACGGACCCGGTCTTTCGGGAAGTGTTGAAGCCGCTGATCATGGCCACGCTGGCGACCGACGCATCGCTCGGGTTTTCTCAGGACCTCCAGGTGGAGATGCTGGCAGCCTCCGGCCGAAACCTTCTGGGTGCGCAGCAGAATGTCGTCGAACTTCGGGCGGGCCTGGGCGCGCTTGAGGCGAGGGTGGAGGAAACCAACACCCGCAACGCTGCCGAACGGACGGCCACCAGCATGGCGCGCCTCGATCTTGTCGGTGTGGATCAGTACGAAACCGCCTCCCGTTACGAGAGCATCCGCGCCCAGCTGGAAAGCCTTTATGCAATAACGGTCCGCTCGCAGCGACTGTCCCTGGCGGAGTTCTTGTGATGTTGAGATGTCTGGCTTCCTTGTTTCTGATCGCGGCCGCGACGGCCTTTCCCGCCGCGGCCCAATCCGTCCGCATCAAGGACCTCGTCGAGGTCGACGGGGTCCGGTCAAACGATCTCGTCGGCTACGGGCTCGTGGTCGGTCTCAACGGTACGGGCGACGGGCTGCGGAACTCGCCCTTCACCGAAGAGATCATGACCAACATCCTCGAACGTCTGGGCGTCAACGTAACCGGCGAACAGTTCCGGCCGCGCAACGTGGCCGCCGTGCTGGTGACCGGACGCCTACCGCCCTTCGCACGCACCGGCGGTCAGGTGGACGTTACGGTTTCCGCCATCGGAGACGCCAAGAGCCTTCTGGGCGGCACACTTATCATGACCCCTCTGAACGCCGCGGATGGCCAGATCTATGCCGTGGCCCAGGGGACCGTCATCGCCGGTGGGGCGGAGGCCGAGGGCGAAGCGGCCCGCGTGGTTCAGGGTGTCCCGACATCCGGCGTCATTCCGTCCGGCGCGCGGGTAGAGCGTGAGGTGCCCTTCGATTTCGCGAACCTGTCTTCACTGCGCCTTGCCTTGCGGGAGCCCGATTTCACGACAGCGGCCCGGATCGAGGACGTGATCAACCGTTCTCTCGGGCGGCGCGCTGCCGTGATGATGGATGCGGGCACGATACAGGTCAATCTGCAGAACACCGGCGCGTCATCCCCCGCACGTGCGGTTGTCGCGATCGAGAACCTCGCCGTCGAACCGCAACGGCGGGCGCGTGTCGTGGTGGACCAACGCTCTGGCACCATCGTCATGGGTGCCGATGTCCGGATTTCCCGCGTGGCGGTTTCACAGGGCAATCTGACCCTGCGGATCGAGGAAGCTCCGCTTGCCATCCAGCCGAACCCTTTCGCCGATGGGGAAACCGTCGTCGTGCCGCGCACCGGTGCAGCCATCGAGGAAGAGCCGGGGATCGGTCTGGCGGAGGTTCCGTCCGGGACCAGCCTGTCCGAGGTGATCGCGGGCCTGAATGCCCTTGGTGTGAGCCCGCGCGACATGATCGACATCCTCAAGAGCATCAAGGCGGCAGGGGCCTTGCATGCTGATTTTGTGGTAATGTGACAGCCCGGCAGAGGCTTTCTTAACGGCTCGGTGCCAGTCTGGCCCGGGAAACGCAGTTGGAGCTTTCAGCATGCTCGGAATCATCGGGATCGTCGTTCTTTTTGCCATGGTGTTCGGGGGATACCTCGCCGCCGGCGGCAAGATGGGCATCATCCTCAAGGCGCTCCCGTTCGAATTCATGATGATCGGCGGCGCGGCTGTCGGCGCTTTCCTGATCGGCAACGATGGCGGCACGGTCAAACACGCGCTCAAGGACATCGGGAAAGTCTTCAAGGGCGCCAAGTGGAAGCACGAGGACTATCGCGATCTGTTGTGCCTCCTCTTCGAACTGATCCGCCTTGCCCGTCAGAACCCTGTCGCAATCGAAGAGCATATCGAAAGCCCTTCAGAATCCACGATTTTTGGAAAATACCCGAAAATTCTGGGTGACAAATACGCGATAGAACTGATCTGCGACACGATGCGCTCTGTCTCGATGAACTATGACGATCCCCACCAGGTTGAAGAGGTTCTGGACAAGCGCCTGGAAGGGATGGAGCATCACGCGATGCATTCAAGTCATGCGCTCCAGTCCATGGCCGACGCGCTGCCGGCGCTGGGAATCGTCGCGGCGGTGCTGGGTGTTATCAAGACGATGGCCTCAATCGACCAGCCGCCCGAAGTTCTGGGCAAGCTGATCGGCGGCGCGCTGGTCGGGACGTTCCTGGGCGTGTTCCTAGCTTACGGCTTGGTCGGCCCCTTCGCGGGCAAGGTCAAGGCGGTCGCCGAGGAGGACATGCACTTCTACCACCTGATCCGCGAGGTTCTGGTCGCGAACCTGCACAACCACGCAACCAACATCTGTATCGAAGTTGGCCGGCAGAACACCCCGGGTCATTTCCGGCCGACATTCGAAGATCTCGAAGAAGCCCTGAAATCGGTCAAGCAGGAGGCGGCATGACCCGATGGCTCGCGGTTCTATCCCTCCTTTTGGTGGCGACAGTCGCCCAATCGCAACCGATGGTCGTTCGGACTGGTGAACACGGCGACTTCACAAGGCTGGTGCTTCGACTGCCGGATGGCGCGGACTGGAACGTCGTTCCCGGCGTTGGCACGGTCACTGTCGGTGTCAGCGGCCCATCGGTAACATTCGATCTTTCGCAGGCATTTCAACGTATTGACCGAAGCCGTATCGCCGATCTGACGGACGTCGGCAACGGATCTCTGGAGATCGAACTTGCCTGCAGGTGCGAAGCCGACAGTTTCCTTGTCGACACCAACCTGCTGGTGCTCGACCTGTCGGAGGCCGAGGATGCACCTTTGCCCGAACCGCAATCGCGGGAGGTTCAGGTGCAACCGCCTGAACCGTCGTCGACCGGGTCTGTCAGCCCGCTCGTCGCGGATCTGAGCAAAGTGCGTGTCGGGCTGGCGGCAGGCATCGGTCCGGGCAGGCAGACCGATCCCCTGCTGCCGAAAATGCGGCGTCCAGCGGACGCCTTGGACCGGCAAACGCAACCGATTGCCACCGAAGACGCCGAACCGGCAAATAACGTACCGCAACTGGGTGAACAGATCGCAGGCGACCTTGCCACGGCGGCGACACAAGGTTTGCTCAGCCCCTCCATCCAGACGGTTCAATTACGGACGGAGCAGCGCGGCACCGTGGACTCCATCCCGCCGGATGCAGGCTCGCTTTCGACGGATTCCGCCGATCTCGCGCGCCAACTTGTTGCAGGCGTAACGAATGCGACGCACGAAACGCTCCGCGGCGGTCGTGTATCCATCGGTGCGGATACCTGCGTTCCGGACAGAAAGCTCGATATTGCCCACTGGTCAGAACCGGATTCAGAGCCCGCTGTCGTGATGTCCAAGCACCGAAGCGCTTTGTTCGGAGAGTTCGACCGGATCGACAAAGCTGCCCTGAGATCCTACGCCCGCAGCCTGTTGCACTATGGTTTCGGCGCCGAAGCGAAGGTCATCCTCGAGATGGGAGAGGGAAATCCGGATCCCCTGTTGATTTCGCTCAGCTATCTCGTGGACGGACGCCCCGATCCCGGCAGGTTTTTTGCTGGTCAGGAAAACTGTGCCGGCGCCGCCGCGCTCTGGGCCATCTTGTCCAATCCGAACCTTGGAAGCGGCGCGCATCTTGAAACCGACATGATACTGCAGGCGTTCGAGGCGTTGCCGAAGCATTTGAAGGAATACCTCGGTCCTTTGCTCGCGGAACGTCTGACCGGTGCAGGTTTCGCCGACGCAGCCCGCGACGTCTACGTTCGGCTTGAGCGTGCCTTCGGATTGGAATCAGACCGGATCGCTCTTGGCCGGGCAAACATGGACCTGCAGGACGGCAACCTGGACGATGCAGCTGCACGCCTGAAACCCTTGTCAGAGACTGGAACCTCACTCACGCCCGAAGCGATTCAGGCACGCATTTCGCTTGCCGAGGCACAAAATGCGCCACTCCCCGACCGGATTGTGGAACTCGCGGAAGCATACGCCAGCGAGTACCGGGATACGGAACAAGGTGCGGGCCTGTGGCACGCACATATCCGATCCCTGCTGCAGAACGGGGCCTTCGACCAGGCGTTCAACGCTTTGCACGATGCCAGGGGAATACCGGACGACATTCAGTCAGAGACACGGGAACTGGCGTTTCATCAGCTTTTGACGCGGGCGGAGGATCTGACCTTCCTGAAACACGCCTTGGCCGCGGACGACACGCATGGCGGAGAAAGCGGTGTCACCAACGACACGCTTCTCGGCATCGCCCGGCGCCTCGTGGATCTTGGAATGGCAGATGTGGCGTTGGATCAGCTCGATCTAGTTGCCGGGCAAGGCGAAGACAGGGCGATCCGCGTTATCCGGGCGGCGGCTTTGATGGACTTGGATAAACCCGAAGAAGCCGAGATCCAGTTGATCGGATTGAGGGGCGAAGATGTCGAAATCATGCGTGCGGAGGCGCGGCGGCAGATGGGTGACCATGTGTTTGCGGAGAAGATGTTTCGTGAGGTCGGCGCTGAAGATGCGGCCACGACGTCTGCTTGGCTTTCCGGCAATTGGGAGGAAATGGCCAACGGCTCGGACAGCGTGATGAACGAAGCAGCGAGGATGCTGCAGCAGGCGGGCACATCCATGGACGACAACGACGTCACACTGCAGGCCGCCGAAGATATCTTTGCCGAGAGTGAAAGCTCACGAGACACGATCCGGACTTTGCTCGAAACCACGCGGTTGGCCCCGGACACCTGATCTGATCACCCATTCTAAACCATTTTCGCCTAGCAAAATTCAGGAGAATTTTCGCAAAAAGGGCGGAGCATGATGGTATCGCAGAGCGTCCTCAAAAATCGCCTCGTTCGACCGCATGGGGCCGGGTCAGACGCCACGGACAAAGAGCCGCGGACAACCCCTCAGATCTGCGGTCATTTCGCATGAAACTCGACGCATCCCAGCTGTTCAAGCCGACGGTGCTTCTGGCGCTCGCGCTCATGGCGATCATCGTCATGATGATCCTTCCGATGCCGTCATGGGTGCTGGACATCGGACTTGCCGTGTCTTTTGGTCTCGCGATCCTGATTTTCACGGTCACGCTGTTTATCGAGCGGCCGCTCGATTTCTCGGCGTTCCCAACCATTCTGCTGACGTCCCTGATGCTTCGACTCTCGCTCAACGTGAGTTCGACGAAGCTGATCATCGGTGACGGCCACACCGGGACGCATGCTGCCGGCGAGGTGATCCAGGGTTTCGCCAATTTCGTAATGGGCGGCAGCGTCTTCCTCGGACTTGTGGTGTTCGGGGTGCTGATGATCGTCAACTTTGCGGTCATCACCAAGGGTTCCGCACGGATGGCCGAGGTGTCCGCCCGGTTTGCGCTGGACGGGATGCCGGGCAAGCAGCTGGCCATCGACGCCGACATGTCCGCGGGTGCCATCGATCACGCAGAAGCCAAGGCCCGTCGCGAAACCGAGCAGCTTGAGACGACGTTCTTCGGTTCGCTAGACGGCGCCTCGAAATTCGTGAAGGGCGACGCGGTTGCGGGCCTTTTGATCACCCTTCTGAACCTCGTCATGGGGATGATCATGGGGGTCGCGGTACATGACATGCCGCTGGGCGACGCGATGGAAACCTATGCCATCCTGACCGTTGGCGACGGGTTGGTGTCGCAGATCCCCGCCGTCATCATTTCCATCGCTGCGGGCCTTCTTCTGGCGCGCGGCGGTGCGACCGGATCGACCGACATGGCGATGATCTCCCAGCTTGGCCGCCATCCGGCGGCGCTGACGACGGTCGCGATCCTGATGGTTCTCTTCGCGCTTGTGCCGGGCCTGCCGTTCATCCCGTTCATTCTGGGCGGTGCCATTCTCGGTTGGGCGGCATGGTACATCGCGAAGCACCCGCCGGAAAAACCGCAACCCGAGGAAGAGCAGGAGAAGGAGGCAGAGCCTGCACGCCAGCGCATGGGCGACGTGCTCGACCTTGACGACATCCATGTGGAGTTCGCTCCGGACCTGGTCAACATGGTGCTGGATCCGGGCACGGGGCTGGATATCCGGATCTCCAACATGCGCACGCACATTGCCTCCAATTTCGGATTGATCCTTCCGGAAATACGGTTGACAGACGCGCCCTCTCTGCCGACCGGAACGTATGTCGTGCGCATCCACGGGGTGGAAATGGCCCGGGGGGATCTTAACCCCGACATGGTGCTCGCGCTGCTTCCTGATGCGGGTGACAGCCTGCCGTCCGGACAAGATGTCACCGAGCCGGTCTATGGCGCGCCCGCCCGGTGGATCAGGCCGAACGATCAGGACCAGGCCGCGATGACCGGCGCGACGATCGTCACGCCGACGGAGGTTCTGGCGACGCACCTGCTTGAGGTGATCCGCCGCAACTTCGGCCGGCTCCTGTCGCTGAAGGCGCTGCGCCGCCTGCTGGACGAGATGGTGACCCTGTCCAATCCGGTACGGGCCGAAGCCAACCGCAAGCTGCTGGACGAATTGATCCCGGACAAGGTGCAGGTCGACACGCTCTTGCAGGTCCTTCGCCTGCTTCTGGATGAACAGGTGTCGATCCGGAACTTGCCGCTGATCCTTGAAACCATTGCGGAAATGCGCGGTCAGCAAAGCCAGCCAGAGGCGATCTGCGAACACGTGCGCCAGCGGCTGGGTTTCCAACTGGTTGCGGGAATGCGCAGGGAAGACGGGACGATACCGCTCGTTCAGCTCGCGCCGGAATGGGAAGAGACGTTCCAGTCCTATCAGGTCGAAAGCTCGCATGGCGCGCTGGATGTGGCTCTGCCGCCCGACCAATTCGAGAGCTTGACGAAAGGCCTTGCGCTGACAATCGGCGATGCGGGCGGAAAGGGGGTCTTTCCGGCTGTGGTGACCTCTGCCCGGCGCCGCCGGTTCCTGAGGACCGTCATGGTCGCCAAGGGTCTGACGAACCCGGTGCTGTCCTTCGAAGAAATCGGGCTTGAAGCGCGGCCCTCGCTGGTCGGCGTGGTGGCGGCGTGAACAGTTTTGCCATCCTGCAAGGGCTTCTCGGAGACACAGCCTGGTTGTCGCTTGCTGTCTTCCTGCGGATCGCGGCGGTCTTGGCCATCTTGCCCGCGTTCGGCGAGCAGGTGATATCCGTCCGGGTGCGTCTTGTCCTGGCGCTCCTGCTGACGGTGGTGGTGACGCCTGCCGCCGCGCCCCTGATCGAACTGCCGCCGCCATCTTTCGGTGCCTTTTTGCGTGCGCTGGCAACAGAGACGATATCCGGCCTGTTCCTCGGCATCATGTTGCGCACCTTTGTGTTCGCCATCCAGACTGCGGGCGCAATCGCGGCGCAATCCACGTCCCTGTCGCAACTGCTCGGTCAGGCGGGGATGGACCCGCTTCCGGCGATAGGTCACATCCTCACCATGGCCGGTCTTGCCCTGCTGATGGCGACGGGGTTTCACGTGAACGTTGCCGCCTTTATCGTGCTCTCCTACGACATTCTGCCCTTCATGGAATTCCCGAATGCCGCCTCCATCGCCGAGGCCGGAAGGGCGCGCGTGGCCCAGAGCTTTGGCCTGGCCTTCAGCCTTGCCGCGCCATTCGTGATCCTGTCGGTGATCTACAACCTGACGCTTGGCGCCATCAACAAGGCCATGCCGCAGCTCATGGTTGCCTTCGTGGGCGCGCCGGTGATCACCTTCGGCGCCATTGCCACCCTGCTTGTGTCGGCCCCCTTCATGCTGTCTGTCTGGCTGACGGCGGTCGAAGGGTTCCTTGCCGCTCCCTTTGCCCGGTGACGCATGGCCGATCAGGACGAAGCCGCCGAAAAGAGCCATGAACCATCCCAGCGAAAGCTGGACCAGGCGCGCAAGAAAGGGGAAATTCCCCGGTCCACGGACCTTCTGACCGCCATGTCCTACCTCGGGATGCTGGTCTGCGGCACTGCCGCGGGCGGGTACATGCTGTCCCAGTTCGCCGAAGTCATGCTGCCGTTGCTGGAACAGCCCGACCGCATCGCCAAGGGGTTCTTTGGCGGAAACGCCGCGCCTCTGGCCGGGTCGGTCATGGTCGCGGCCATCTCGCCCGTGCTTCCCCTTCTGCTTGTGCCCGGAGTGTTTGTGCTTCTGACGCTTTTCGCGACCCGGGGTTTCACTTTTGCGGGCACGAAACTCCAGCCCAAGGTGTCTCGGATCAATCCGATCGAGGGTGCGAAGAACAAGTTCGGACGCCGCGGGCTGTTCGAATTCTTCAAGAGCTTTGTCAAACTGACGATCTATTCGGCCCTTCTCGCGGTTTTCCTTCAGCACCAACTCGACAGTATCGTCGGCACCGTCTTCGGCACCCCGGCCGAGGCCATCCTGCTCATGACGGACCTCATATTGCGCTTCCTTCTGGTCGTGGTCCTGATCGCCGTTGTCATAGGTGGCATCGACGCCTTCTGGCAGCGGATGGAACATATCCGGAAGAACCGCATGTCGCAGAAGGAATTGCGGGACGAGATGAAGGATTCGGAAGGCGATCCGCACATCAAGCAACACCGCAGGATGCGGGCTCAGGAAATGGCGCTGAACCAGATGCTGCCGGACGTGCCCGATGCCGATGTGGTGATCGTCAACCCGACGCATTACGCGATTGCCCTGAAGTGGAGCAGGATGCCCGGCTCCGCCCCGGTCTGCGTCGCCAAGGGCACCGACCATGTCGCCGCCCGGATCAGGGAGGTTGCGACCGATGCAGGTGTGCCGATCCACTCCGATCCGCCGACCGCTAGGGCGCTCTTTGCGACCACACGCATCGGTGATGAGATCGCAACCGAACATTACCGCCCGGTCGCCGCTGCCATCCGCTTCGCGGAAAGCATGCGCGCAAAGGCCAAACGGAGCTACGGAAAATGAGCAGGTACGACGAACTGGCCGAGGCGACTCGCCTTCTTCTGGAGCAAGAACTGGACGCGCATCGCCGCAACCTCGAACAGAGCCGGCGCATCGACGGAGAGCTGGCGCAGCTTGACGCCATGCGAAAGGCGGCGCAGTCCGATCCGGGCACGATCACGTCGCGGCAGATCCTCGGTGCCGACACTCTGTGGCAGGGCTGGCTTGCGCGCAAGCGGCAGGAGATGCTGCGGCTGGCGGCACGGGCGCGGGCGCAGGAACTGATGACGCTCGACCGCGCGCGGCTGGCGTTCTCTCGGACCGAGGCGGCAGAAACGATCTGCCGTGACGCAAGGAACGAGGCAATCCGGAAGGCACGCGCACGCGAAGCCGACGCCATGGAGGCGCTGGGTCAATTGCGGATCGCCATGCGGCGCGCGGAAAATGGGAACGATGCTTAGGGGTCAGGCGTCCTGGCGTGCGATTTCAGTGATCAGGACGTCGCGCGCCTCGGGTCCCAGAACGGATCTCGCTCCGTCGAGCAATGCACTGCGGAGGATGTCCATGCGCTGTCCGGCCGTGAACGAGCCGTCGAACCCGCCGATGTTGGCGTGATCGAACAGGATCTGCAGGAAGACGTCCCGCAGCTTCGGTTCACGCGCATAGACGGTTTCGGTCATGCCTTGTGTCACCTCGACGCTGAGGGATGCGACGACCAGCGCCTGCACCCGCTCTTCGCTCATGACCGGTACGATGAACTGGTTGGTCAGTTTGACGTATTCGTTCGTGACCGGTTCGGCCCCGTGTTCAGAGGCATCTTCGACCGTGCCATGCGAGACTGCGCCCTCCGGTGCGATGCAGTCCACTGCCGCGACCTCCTCTTCTGGCGGGGGGGCGGGCTTGAGCATGATGCCGGCGCCGATCCCGGCGCCGGTCCCGATCAGGGCAAGGAGGATGGGAAGGAGTTTCTTGATCATGATCGAACCCTCAGAACGGCAGGATGGCGTCCAGCACCTGCTGGCCGATCCTCGGTTGCTGGACGTCGGTGATCTGACCGCGTCCGCCGTAGGAGATCCGTGCAGATGCAATCTTGTCGTAGGTGATCTCGTTCTGGCGAGAGATGTCCTCGGGTCGGACGTACCCCGAGACCAGCAACTCCCGCAGCTCGAAATTCACGCGCACCTCCTGGCTGCCCTCGATCGAAAGGATGCCGTTGGGCAGCACGTCGACGACCGTGGCAGCGATGCGCAACGTCAGGCTTTCGCTGCGGCGGACCGATCCGTCCCCGCCTGACGACGCGCTGCTGTTCAGATCTACAGCACTGTCCAGACTGGCACCGTCCGTAATCCCCTGGTTGATCCGTTCCGGCACGCCGAAGAGATCCGGAATCGCAAGCGATTCAGAGCCGTTTCGCGACCGCGACGTGCTGTTCTGTATCTCTGCACTGTCGTCGATCAGGATCACGACTGTCAGGATGTCGCCACGTTTCATGGCGCGCCGGTCCCCCAGAAGGGAGGCCTGCCCCGCGCTCCAAAGCGAAGCGCCGTCGCTGGCGCGCCCCGGGGGCGCTGCTTCGGGAATGCCGGAGGCAACCATCGCGACCCGTTCCGTACTTTCCGTCTGGGGCGTGAAATCGGGCGCCTTGCCGATATGGTTCATGCGTGCGCAGGCCGAGGCGGTCGCGACCAGCGCAATCAGAAACGTGACGCGCAGCATGGAGATCCTCACTTTTTCACCAGGACGGATCCGTCCGGCTGGATTGTTCCGAACAGTACCGTTCGGGAGTCGCTGTTCATGACGCGGATACGCTCGCCCTCGGCACCGCGATCCAATGCGCGACCCTCTGCCAGAATTCTCAGACCGCCGTGTGCATAGATCAGTTCGACAATCTGATTGCGGTCCACCAAAGCCGGTTCTCCGACCGCGCCAATCATCAGTGGGCGGCCAGGATAGATCACGTACCGGGATTCCTGTCCGATCACATCGTCGAGCGAGACATAAGCACCTGATATCGTGGCCTGATCCATTCGAACCGCGTCCGGAGAAATGATCTGCTGCGGGCGGATCGTCTGTGTGGCAACGACCGTCTCCGCCTGCGCGCCGCCGGCCAGTGAACACAGGAGGGCAAGCGCGAGGCGCATCAACGCACCTGTGCCGTCGCGCCAAGCATCTGGTCGGCTGCCGAAATCACCTTGGAGTTCAGTTCGTAGCCGCGCTGCGCCTCGATCAGGTCGGTGATTTCCTTGACGGCATCGACCGAGCTGTCTTCAAGGTAGCCCTGTCGCAGCGTGCCAAGTCCGTCCTGACCGGGCGTGGACTGGATCGCCGGGCCTGAAGCCTCGGTCTCGACGAAGAGGTTCGAACCGATCGCTTCCAGACCCTTGGCATTCGCGAACCCCGCCAGGGTGAACTGACCCAGAAGCTGCGCCTGTGCCTGCCCGGCGAAATAAGCGTAGACCTCGCCGTCGGCATTGATGGAAATGCGGCGCGCGTCGTCGGGGATCGTGATTTCCGGCGCCACAGGGTGTCCGTCGGACGTCACGATCAGGCCTTCGCCGGTGCGTTTCAGCCCGCCGTCGCGGGTGTAGGCAGCCTGACCCGACGGTAGCGTGACTTCGAGATAGCCGTTGCCCTCGATCGCGACATCCAGATCGCCGCCCGTGGCAGACAAGGCGCCTTGGGACAATTGCACCGACACGGCTGCGGGCCGCACTCCAAGACCCAACTGGATTCCGGTCGGCAGGACTGTCCCGTTGGAGGCGTTGACGGTCCCGGCCCGGGCCATCTGCTGGTAGTGTAGGTCGGCAAACTCGGCCCGGCGGGCATTGTAACCCGTCGTGCTCATGTTCGAGAGGTTGTTGGAGATGACTTCGACCCGCATTTGCTGGGCACTCATGCCGGTTGCGGCGATTTTCAGGGCGCGCATTCTACTGCTCCTATTTCATGAATGCCTTGATGGCATCTCTGATGCGTTCGTCTTCGCGTTCGGAAAAGCTCTGGCCCAGTTCGTAAGCGCGTTGGACTTCGACCATGCGGGCCAGTTGCAGGACCGTGTCGACGTTCGAGGCCTCGGTGAACCCCTGCATGACACGTGGGTTGTCCACAGGCTCGAACCCGGCCGTGGCGTCGAACAGTTGCGATCCTTCGCGGACCATCGCCAGTTCATCGACCGGCCGCACCACGCCGATCTGTCCGATAGGGCGTCCGCCCGTGCTGAGCGTGCCGTCCTGCGCGATGGCCAGGTCCGTGGCATCGGGGGGCACAAAGATCGGTGCTCCGCCTCCGTCCAGGACGGGGTTTCCGTCCGGCGTAACCAGCAGCCCCTCGGCACTGGGCGAAAACGCCCCGGCCCGGGTCAGACGTTCGCCATTTGGCGTGCCGACCAGGAAAAACCCTTCGCCTTCTATGGCAAGATCGTAGGCACTGCCCGTGGGTTCCAGTTCGCCCTGCGCAAAGGACGTCTTGTGAATACGTCCCGCCGCCATGGAGACCGAATCCAGCCGGTCCCCTTCAGACAGGTACTCGGAGAAGATCATGCCCTCCTGCCGGAAACCCGTTGTGTTGGCGTTGGCGATGTTGTTCGCGATGACCTGCATTTCACGCAGCAGGCTCGATTGGCGGCTTAGCGCGATGTAACCGGCGGTTTCCATGTCACCCTCCTGCGATGATCGGTAAGATGCGTTCCTGGAAGAACCCCACGAGCGTGTTGGTCATGAAGCTCATGGACATCCAGAATACCGCCACGATGGCGAGAAGCTTGGGCACGAAGGTCAGCGTCATCTCCTGGATAGAGGTCAGCGCCTGCAGAAGCCCGATTCCGACACCGGCGATCAATGCGGCGGCAAGGATCGGGACCGATGTGACGGCCGCGACCCAAAGGCCCATGCGCAGGGTGTCGAAGAAGACGGTTTCGTTCAGCACGGTTCAGACCGGCATCCGCAGGATTTCCTGGTAGGCTTCGACGACCTTGTCGCGGACGGCCACCACGGTCTCGACGGCTAGTTCCGACTGGGCGAGCGCCTCGACCAGTGCGTGCGGATCCGCATCGCCGGTCATCGCTTCCTGAGAGGTCTCCTCCGCCGCCCGGAGCTGTTGGACGAAATCTTCGGTCACCCGGGCAAAGTCGGCCTCCATCTTGGTCGGATCAGCGGAATCGGGCTCCATCGCGGGGCGCGAAGCGGCGTATTTCTGGGCTGCATAGAGCGAACGGACGTCCATTCTGGTCTCCTTTCACTGGGGGGTTAACGGCGCAGCAGGTCGAGAAGCGCACTCGACATCTGGCGCGTCTGGTCGAACATCTTGAGGTTGGCCTCGTACGACCGCTGTGCTTCGCGCGCGTCGGCCAATTCGATCATCAAATCGACGTTCGATCCGAGGTACTTTCCGGTCTCGTCCGCCAGGGGATGCGAAGGGTCGTAGACCTCTTCTAGAGGTGTACGCGACAGATCCATACGTCCTGGCTCTACCCGCGCCAGCGATGAATCTCCTCTCGTCACGGCGAAGTTGAGCTGTTTCCTGCGGTAACCCGGCGTATCGACGTTTGCGATATTCTCGGACACGACGCGCAGCCGTGCGGCTTGCGACGTCAGACCGCCGGAGGTGACGGACAGGGCGTCTGAAAAAGCGCTCATGAGGTTCTCCTGTTATCTGCGACCAAGGCTGGAGCGGAGGATGTTCAGATTGCTGCGATAGATCGCTAGGGCCCGGTCATGCTGACGCTTGGCGTTCACGGCAAACATCATCTCCTCTTCGACGGAGACCGTGTTGCCGTTCGGATCGGCCGGCGTGTCGCGCTCGGTGATCTCGGGGGCGTGCGAGGTGCTTCCGTTCAGGTGCCGTTCGCGCGTGGCCCGCTGCCCCGAGAGACCCTGGCGTACACTCGAACTGAATTCCGCGACCGCCTTGCTGTGGTAACCGGGTGTGTCGGCATTCGCCATATTCTGAGCGGAATACGCCTGTTGCACGCCCGCATGTCGTGCCATCGCCATCGCCGTTCTGAAGACGTCCAGATTTTGGAACATCGGGGATTCTCCCTCGATTTGTTTCAATCAAGGCTTAACCGTGATTCCTTTAGAAACGGTTTGCGGACCCTGAACGGAGCGTACGATGGATGAAGAGATCAGCGGCCTGCGCGCCCGGATCGCGCAGATGCAACCCGTGCGTGATGTCGGGCGGGTGACGGCTGTCGACGGCACGACGATCTGGGTCAGCGGTTTGTCGGAGGTGGCGAGTATCGGTGACCGGCTGCGCCTGTATCACGGCGCACACACACTTGGCGGAGAGGTTCTTCGCATTCGGAACGACCTTGTCGCCATGCTCCCGGACGAGGTCGCGGAAGGTGTGTCCAAGGGGGACCGTGTGGCGGTTCTGGGGCCGCCAACTCTTGCGCCCTGCGATAGCTGGATCGGGCGGGTCATCGATGCCTATGGTCAGCCCCTGGATGGGGCCCCGCTCGGCCCTGGACTTAAGCGTCGGCCGTTCCGGGCCAGTCCACCGCCGGCCGCAGCCAGGCGACGACTCGGTCCGCGCCTGTCAACCGGCCTGTCGGTGTTCGATACTCTCCTACCTATCGCCCAGGGGCAGAGGATTGGCCTTTTTGCGGGTTCCGGGGTCGGCAAATCGCGGCTTCTTGCGCAACTCGCACAGGGCATGCAGGCGGACGTCGTGGTCCTTGCGCTTGTCGGTGAGAGGGGGCGTGAAGTGCTCGATTTCGTCACCAAGGTGCTTGGACCCGAGGGCATGAAACGCAGTATTGTCGTCGCCGCGACATCCGACCGCTCGCCTTTGGAACGGCGCCGCTGCCCGCTTGCCGCCATGACGATTGCCGAGCATTTCCGTGATCAGGGCAAGCACGTGCTCTATATGGCCGATTCGATTACGCGCTTTGCCGAGGCGCACCGCGAGGTGGCCATCGCATCGGGCGAATTGCCCGCGCTGCGCGGCCATCCTCCGTCGGTTGCGCACCAGATCATGCGATTGGCCGAAAGGGCCGGATGCGGTGTCGACGGATCGGGTGATATTACCGCCGTTCTCAGCGTGCTCGTTGCCGGGTCGGATATGGAGGAACCTATCGCCGATATCCTGCGGGGCGTTCTCGACGGGCATGTGGTGCTGGATCGCCAAATCGCCGAACGTGGCCGGTTTCCGGCCATCGATTTGTTGCGCTCCGTTTCGCGAAGCTTGCCCGAAGCGGCGACCGAGCCGGAGAACGTGCTGATCGGGGATGTACGGCAACTGTTAGGTTCATACGCCCGGTCGGAAACAATGATCCGTGCTGGTCTCTATCGAGAGGGAGAGGACCCGATCCTGGATCAAGCGGTCCGTGCGTGGGCAGATCTCGATGATTTCCTGGCTGAGGCATCGCCGGCTGGTCCTCAGCGCGCGTTCCAGCGGCTCGAACTGATCCTGCGGCGCTCCCAATCCGCCAAGCTGCGCCGATCACCTGCGCCGCAACGCGGCCGCCCCGGTCTGCAGGCCCGCTAATGGCGGGCCGCCTTTACGTGCGCTGGTTCTGGATCGAAGACAATAGCGTCAAGGCAATCTGCTGAGACCCGAAGCCCGCGTTTGCCGCGACGTCGGATTGCAGCAGGTAGCTATATATGACTTTGTTGCGAATGGCCTCATCTTCAAGGTCCTTGAACTGCGTGATCCCAAAACGGCTGGCGGCTTTCTCCTTCATCATCTCCACCTGCTTGTCGATGTCGATCTGGCTGAAACTGCTAGGCAGGCCCAGAGCCGTCTGAAAAACCTCTCGCATGGTGGAATCACCCAACACGTTGAACCATTTCGTGTTTTCCGAGCCGGACAACCCTGCCAGCGCCGGGGCACCACGTTGGAAACTGAGCGCGGTGCCGATGGTTGGGTTTACCTCGTTCACTGCGTCCTCGAACGCTTGCCATTGGTAGTTGTCGATGATTTTGTCAGCAAACTCTTCTGTCCGGATTGCAGTCGTCGGTTCGGTGTCGAAGCCGAAGGCTTTGGTCATCGCAATCAGGCCCTTGTCGCCAAGGACGTTTGCCAAGGCACCTGGATTCGTTGCACCTTCTTCGAAGACGCGCTTCAAGAGGGTCTTGCTGTTTGTGCGCTCCTCGACCCCGAAAGCGGTAAGCGCCACCTTAAGAAGATCGTTGTCTTTCATCAGATCGTCGACGCTTGTGACTGATCCGATGGTTTCCCTGAAATATGTTTTCGTGGTTTCGAGGCCATCCAGGACGGTCGCTTCCAGCGTCTCGGCAGCGATGGGGTTGTTCGCGTATTCCGGTTCTTCCAAAAGGTCAGCCAAGTCGGAACGGATTCTTTTGTCGTATGACGCCAGTATGTCCCCGGCGAAGCCCTCTTCCTGGAAGGGAAAGTTGGTGGTTTCCTCGAAGCTGAACGCACGGGCGAGGGCGACGTATCGACCGTCCTTCAATTTGTTGGCCAAGGCGTCGTCGTTTTCCGCTCCTTCATTCAGAACACGTTTTATGAGATACGCGCTGTCGATCTGGTCACTCAGACCGAATGCTGCCAGCGCGACACTCAAAAGCCGCCGATCATTGACGAGGTCGTCGCCAGACGTGACGCCGCCGATCTTTTCCTTGAAGTATTCAGTGTCCCGAGCAAGGTAGGCACTGGCGTTGAAAGCCGTCCGCTGCTTGGACATCGTGGTCTGAAGGACCTGCCATCCGATCAGGCCGGATCCCGGGATCATGGGCGTGATAGGCATTATTTCGTACCCGTAGCCAAAAGCCTGTCCTCGCGTGGAATCAAGGCTCTCAACGCTTTGAGGCATTGGTAGAACTGGTCGCCCAGCAAGGCGTCCGTCGCCTGGGTCAGCAGTCGGCGACTGTCCGGATCAACGAGAATATGACTGAGCTCCTCGATCCTTGGCAGGAGCTGGGAACGTGCATCCTCTGGCTGGGCATCGCCGGTCAGGATCAGTTGCGCCGAATAGCACAAGCGGCGCACGGGTGTCCGGGCTTCGTCCGGATGCATCGCGTCCCTGAGACGCAGAACGTTGGCGTTGGGCGTGACGATGGACAGCCTGCTTCGCTTGTCACCGTTTTCAATGACGGCGCCGTTGATCAGGACCCTTTCTCTCGGGCCCAGCTTCAAGACCAGCCCGCTCATCGGTTTGTCCTCCGCCCGCTCAGTCCCTTCAGGATGGCGGCATTGATTTCGAGCAAGGGGGTGATCCGACCTTTGCGGGTCAGGACCTTGGACGTTTGCTGCTGGACGAACTCGGCGAGGTAAAAGATCCTGGCTCGCAGGTCTTGCGGCAAGGCATTGCCTTCGTCGGCCACGTCGATGGCAAGCGTGGTCCACAGCCTTTGATTGTCGGAGAGCGCCTCGACAAGTTTCGGATATGCCATTGGACCAGCTTCTGCTGCCGCTTTGATACGGTGTGTGACGCGTGCGATCAGCTCATATTCGGTGCCGCGCGGAGTCTGGGTAGTCCGGGCATTCTGAGCGTAGGCACGTAGCGCTTGGGTCTGGACGTTCACAGGACAACCTTCTGATCTAGAGGATCATTATTTTTGAATATCGGAGGCTGGAGCGGTCCAGCCTCCGAAAGCTCGTCTTACTGGAACAGCGACAGCAGCGACTGCGGCGCCTGGTTGGCGATCGACAGCGCCTGGACGCCCAGCTGTTGCTGGACCTGAAGGGCCTGCAGTCGCGCCGAGGCTTCTTCCATGTCTGCGTCGATCAGCGTGCCGATGCCTGATTTGAGCGCATCTGTCAGACCGGAGATGAAATCGGTCTGCGTTTCGATGCGGCCTTGCGCGGAACCGAAAGCAGAGGCCGAGTCGATGGCGATCTGGATCAGCCCTTCGATGTCCGTCAGAGCGGAATCCGCGCCGGTTTGCGTCGTCACGTCGATATCGCTGAGGGCCTCAAGCTTGCCACCGATAACCGTGGTCGCATCCGTGTCATACTGGTTGAGAGTGTACGAGAAGTTGTCGCCGGTCACTTGATGGCCCGTGAAAACGATCTCGTTGCCGTTTTGGACGACTGCCCCGACTGTGCCAATGTCGGTGCCCAGATCGGCGGTCGCGTAGCTGTTGAAGGCTGCGGCCAAGCCGGCGACAACTTCCGCCATCGTGTCGCCATCGCGAGCAACATAAGAAATGTCGTTGCGGTCCGTGGTTGCCGCCAGTCCGTTACCTGCGGTGCCGGTGATTGCGATGGAGAAACCGGTGCCTGCGACCACGGTGTCGGTCGATGCCGTTCCAAATGTCGTGGTTCCGGTCGGCGCCGTGGTGTTGTTACCGGTCATCACGAAAGCTGCGCCGTCACCGTCGCCGGTGACATCGTTGTTGGCGCCGGTCAGCGCGGTCAGGGTGGCGCCGATGCTGGACGATCCCGTGCCGAGATCCTGCTTGCGCACCGAAATGTCGGAAGCGGTCACACCGTCGCCGGACCGATCAAGCGACGAAAGAATGTTGATGATACCGGACCCTGCCGTGAGGCTGGTGTTCGACAGCAGGTTCAGGCCGTTGAACTGGGCCGCACCGACGACCGCCGCAATCTGGTCGCGCAATGCGCTGATGTCGTCCTGGATCTTGTCACGGTCGACGTTCTCCTCCTGCGCGGCGACGACCTTGCCTTTGATGTCGGTGAGCAGTTCAGAGACGGTTTCGGCTGCTTGGCGCGCCACGGAGACAGTCGATTGGCCGAGGTTCAGGCTGTCCGAGATACCCTTGAAGCCTTTGACGTCGGCTTCCATAACCTTGGAAATTGCCCAGACCGCCGAGTTGTCCTTTGCGGTGGATACACGTTTGCCGGTCGAGATCTGTTCCTGGGTCTGGGATAGCCGGGAGTTGATTGTTTTCAGGGTCTGCAGCGCGACCATCGCGCCATTGTTCGTCAGGATGCTAGACATGTTTTGTCCTTGCTGTTCAAAAGGCGCTTTGCGCCGGTTGCTTTTGCCGCGCACGGCATCTCTGACGTCTTTCTGACGCTTACAGCCCGAACCTTCCTCGGCCTGCGCCACCCTTTTCAGGTGCGCTGCCAAATTCGCCATTGAGTCCTAAAGGAGCGCTAAGACCTCCGACTCGTCTCTCGATAATTTGAGTAAACTCACGCGCGACGCTCCAGGCGCTGCACGTCCGGAGCGTCCAGGCTGTGCTTTTTCCCTTTAGAATCGTAGGTTTCCACGGATTTCCGAACGCGGTTGAGGTCACCCAGCCGAGCAGCGACGTTGCGAATTCCGGCCAGGGCCGCGTCGAACAACTCCTGGTTCCGGCGCAGGCCGTCACTTAGCGGCGCCACCGTCTGGCGGTCCAGCGGCAGATCATGCAAGGAACCGATAAGGCGCTGTTTCTCTTCCAGAAGCTCCGCAATCCGATCGAAGTCGCCATTGATGAGCGCCGTCCGCTCAGCATCGATCAACTCTTCCAGTTGTTGTGATAGTGTGCGCTCATCCATTGGCTCTCTCCTTCAGTGTCTCGAAGATCATTTCTGTAAGTCCCACCCCGCCAGTTGCCGCCATCCGTCGCGCCTGTTCGAGCCGCAACAGGGACGAAAACTGGTCCTCCCCCGCACCACCACCGAACCCTTCCGGTGTTTCCCCTACGCCGGCCGCCTTCAGCATTTCCGCCAGGAAGTTCGCTTCCAGCTCCAACGCGGCAGCACGAAGGTTCTGTTCGCTACCACGCGCGGAAAGAGGCAAGTCAGGTGTCAGTTCCATGGCCAATGTCTCCAATTCGACTCAGTTGGACCCTTCTGCCGCGAGTCCAGTAAAGAACTGGTAAGGATGTTGGCCGTACGTTCCAGTAGCGGAAGAACTCCCGGAGCTGTAATGATCATCCATCCGACGAACCAAACGGGCCCGAATGGGACTTCTGGACGCAATGGCCAGAATCAAAACACCAATCTTGAAAATCTTCTTACTCAGACTTTCGAAAATGAGTATCAGGCGGAAGCGGATGACCCTGTCGGGTCAAAAATTCGGATTGTTGATGAAGGCGTGAGAACCACACCCGCCAAATCAGGTACTCTCGAGGCAAACGTGAGTGATTCTGAAAGGTCTGACTCAGAGCATGTTGAAATTGAAGATTCGACAGAAATCGATCTTGACATTGATGCCTACCTTATCGAGGTGCCGAAAAAGCTCCCCCAAAAAACTGCGCGTTCAAAAACAGAGTTTGTGGATCTGATTGCTTCAAAACCCTTGACTGGCCAGGAGTTTTCAGACCAGTACAGCGGCACCTTTGAGGTCTCTTATGCGACGGGAAACGGCCACAAGCCGAGTTCTGAAAAGACGCTGGTCAATAATATGGACAGTTCCATCGATAAATATCAGTCAGAGTTTTTGTACGCCAGATCAATAGAAGATGGCAGGTCCGATAATACACACGATAGCGGGAAGGCAATTGAATCTGGACTTCAATTCAAACGCAAAGCGTTTGCATCCGAATCCAATATCAGAGCGGATCTCGGGGACAAAAACCAAACTCTCGTAGAGGATGTACGGACAGCCGAAGAAAAGGTGGAGTCATATTTCCATGACGAATTGAGGAAAGTAACTGATCTCAGAGAGAAAATTTCAGATCAAGACAGTATGATTGTGGAGGCAGGGTACATAGGACATACTTCCTCCTTCAATTCAAAAAATGAAGGGGCAGAAACGAGATTCTCTACCCGATCAATTTCTAATAGAGAAAACTGGAAAGTGGAAGAGAACCGTGGCGGTAAACGAGAGAGCGGCCAAAGTGCTTATCCAGTAAATTCGAATCTGGAGAAATTACCTTTGCAAACGGTCTCCCGAAGTTCAGGCATGGAAGACGCGGAAAACATAAGTCATATTAATAAAATGTCAGAAAGCGTGCCAAGTCGGCGCATCGTATCAAAAACCGCGGTGATCCCAAGGCATGAAGAATCAAAGGAACCACATCAGCCCTTTGGGTCGGTTCGCACCGCAAGAGATGGCGTGATTTCTACTGATATGTCCCTTGAGACGCCAATACTGCGAAATGAGCCAGCGGAGGAAGGAGGTTTCGTGGGCCTCACGAATGCCTCTTCTATAGACCGCAGTACAGGTGAATCGAGCGCATATCAAAAAAACGTTGTCAACGCCGAGGTTGCCGGCGTTGAAGCGATACTTCCCGGTCGAGCGGGATATGGAAGATCGGTTGACCGAGATGCTTCAAAAAGTAGGTTTGAGATTGGAAACGCCACACGTGGAATCGGCGCAAATGAAAAATTAGAACGCGATCCGAAGTTACCGAATGTTGTGATTCATAATGTCCAATTCCTAGAGAAAAGCCAAGACGTTACAGTAAAGAACGATTCCACTCCGCTGGAACGGACAACTCGCGGCGAGCCGGAAATTAGTAGTACTGGAGGTAAGGACTTCGATTACCAGAAAAAAATGCCTGCTGGCGATGTCGGGGTCTTGGATAGGGGAGACACAGCCGGTCTTAATATCGGGACCGAAACGTCGCTGAGTGTCCCCGCCGATCCTCTGCCGTCTCTGGATTCGAAGTTCTTTGATGTGCAGCCTAAACACAGAGAATGGCCAGTAAATTCCGTCGCGATCGATTCTCGGCCGATTCTTCAAAGCCAAACCGAAACGTTTAACCCGTTGAAAGCCGCAGCTCGAAATACCGTCTTCGAAAGCAGTTCCGTGCAGAAATCGGCACCTCTCGAGACAGTTGTCGTCCGTCAGGTGATGAAGATTGACGAGCGTGAAAACACTGTCACCCCGCGGGCCAGTGATGCCGATACTGATGGCAAAGCTACAATGGGCGAAATTTTTTACGCGTCTGCGCCTCGTCCTGCCGCCCGACCCAATTTTGAGCAGGCGCCCGGTATGGTTGGGAATCCCGCTGTCCTCTCACAGAATGTGCCGCATGACACTCCCGACGACGAGCCCAAAGGAAGCGATATTACCTTTGGAGGTTCGCAATCCGGCGGAACGATGCAGGCAACCCATGCCGGCGCACCTCAACACCAATCGATTCTCAGGTTCGACGGCAATGCAGTGATCCGGCAAGTAACGGAGGCATTTGCGCGTTTGAGCGACCAAACGGTCGAGCTTCGTCTGGCGCCGGAAGAGCTCGGCCGGATCCGAATGTATCTGCATTCCGGCGAGCACGGCATCGTGGTCAACATCCAGGCGGATCGGACAGAGACGTTGGACCTGATGCGGCGCCATGTCGATGAACTGGCGCGGAACCTGGCGGACGCAGGCTATGAAAATGCCGGGTTCACCTTTGGCGACGACCAGCGGCAGCGCGACACGTCCCTTGGAGATCCGTTGGATCTGGTTCCTGCCGTGGACGAAGAACTCGCGCCTCTGCCGAGCATTGAAACCGATGGGGCCGACGGCCTCGACATACGGATGTGAGGAAACATGGTTACAGTCTCTGATCCAGCGCCGCTTTATGGCAACCAATCGGGCCAGTCTGCCCAGAAGCAATCCGCCGAGCAGAATACCCGCGCCGTCCTGAGTTCCGACTTTGAGACTTTCCTCAAGATGTTGACCGTACAGGTCCAGAACCAGGATCCATTGAACCCCGTGGACTCGACAGAGTATGCGACGCAGCTGGCAACGTTCTCGTCGGTTGAACAGCAAGTGCAGACGAATGAACTGCTCCGCAACATCAGCGCAACCCTTGGGGGAAATTCGTTAAATGAGTTCGGCCGCTGGATTGGTATGGAAGGGTTGGTGCGGGCGCCTGCCATGTTCGACGGGGTTGCACCGGTGACGATCCGCCCCGACTTTTCTGAAGACGCGGACCGTGCTGTCCTCGTGGTGCGCGATGCTGCGGGAGAAGAGGTTCAGCGCTTTGATATCGACGTCGGCGAGGATGCCGTGGTCTGGGGTGGGCATGACAGCGAAGGCAACGCGCTGCCGGTGGGCGTCTACCGTTTCGATGTCGAGAGCTATATCGACAAGCGGTTTGACGGATCTACCATGGCACGTGTCTACAGCCGCATTGACGAAGTGCGGAACGACAACGGGACGGTCCTGCTGCGCTTCGCGGACGGGTCAGAGGCGACGTCGGAAGAGATCGGCGGACTGCGGCAGGCGCGGCCATGACGCACGGCGGGATGAAACTGATTCGAAAAACGGGTGTGGAGACGGGAGAGTCGTGGTCAGGACACAAACTGGGCAGTGCATCTTCAACGTGTATGCGTGTCCTGGTGCGATCAGCATTTTGCATGCGCGGAAAAAACATGCAAACGTGCCACACTGATTGCGCAAACCGGTGAATTTTGCAGGCGGCAAGGTGCCGTTCCGCGCACCTGCAGAATTTGCCATTTGATAGGCAGCATCGAAAACGCTACGTTGCCTTGAGTAGGGCGTACCGCGTCCATCATTCTGAGACTGGAGCATAGTCATGAAAAAGATCTCTACCATCGCGGCGGTCGTGGCCCTCGCAGCTTCCTTCAGCGCGCCGGCTTCTGCCCAACAGGCTGACCCGTTCGCATCCTCGCAGGTTTCCGCACTGACGCCGCTGTTCATCATCGGCGGTGTTGCCGCGACCATCGCGATCACTGCGGGTTCCAACGACGACTCCTCGACCGGCACCAATTAACGGACCGCGTCGACGATCAGGTCGATATAATCAAGAATAGGAGAACGGCGGCACATGTGCCGCCGTTTTTCTTTTGAAAATCTACCAAAATGACCTACCCGAAGAATGGGGCAAGCAGGATGACGGCGGCAGAAACCGCGGCGCCGCCTGAGGCCCAGAACACCCGAGCGGGCCATGGATTGCGCTGCGGTTCCGGTTCCGGCTGGGACTGTCGGATCAGGGCTGCCTCGACCAGCTTGGGAAGCCGCGGGCCGAACCGGGCCATCACCGCCGCCGTCTTCATCAGGTCCGACGCAGCCGCACGCGGGCCAATGGACTTTTTTATGTAGTCCTCGACAACCGGATGGGCGACGCGCCAGATATTCATGTGCGGATCGAGCGACCGGGCGACACCCTCCACAACCACCATGGTGCGCTGCAGCAGGATCAGTTCTGTCCTAGTCTCCATACCGAAGCGTTCGGTTACCTCGAACAGGTAGGCCAGCAGTTTCCCCATGGAGATGCGGGTCGCGTCCATGCCGAAGATCGGCTCTCCGACAGCGCGAAGCGCGCGGGCAAATTCGTCGATGTCACGGTCTGCAGGGACGTACCCCGCTTCGAAATGCACTTCGGCGACGCGTTTGTAGTCGCGCCGGATGAAACCGAAGAGAATCTCGGCGTAGACCCGGCGCGTGTATTCGTCGATATGCCCCATGATGCCGAAATCGTAGGCGATGATATCCCCGTTCGGGGCGACCTTCAGGTTGCCCTGGTGCATGTCGGCGTGAAAGAAGCCGTCGCGAAGCGCGTGGTTCAGGAAAAGTTCAAGCACCCGCCGGGAAAGTGCGACGCGGTCGTGGCCCATGGCATCGATCGCGGCGTTGTCGCCAAGGGGCACGCCTTCCGCCCAGCTCATCGTCATGACCCGGCGACCCGACAACATCCAATTGACCTGCGGCAGTTGGAAACCGGCGTCGTTCACCGTGTTGGCCGCAAACTCGCTTGCCGCGGCGGATTCAAGGCGCAGATCGAGTTCACCCATCACCACGCCTTCGAAATGCGCAATGACGTCGCGGGGTCGCAGACGACGGGACGACGGTGACAGGGTCTCGATCACCCAAGCCGCAAAATAGAACGCGTCGATGTCACGGCGGAACGCGCGTTCGATGCCGGGGCGCAGAACCTTGACGGCGACGCTTTCGCCGGTCTCCCGCAACGTGGCCTTGTGCACCTGCGCAATGGAGGCCGCGGCGACCGGCGCGCTGAATTCGGAAAACAGCTCGTCCACTGGCAGCCCGATCTCTGCGAGGATCTGTTCTTCGGCCGCTTCGACGGAGAACGGCGGCAACTTGTCCTGAAGGACGCGCAATTGCGTGGCCATTTCCGCGCCGACCACATCCGGTCGCGTGGAAAGAATCTGGCCGAACTTGATGTAGGCGGGGCCAAGCGCGCTCAGCGCGCGCACGGCGGGCGGCATCGACGGATCGCCTTCGTCGCCCAGCCATTTGAACGGCCAGCCGACAACGCGGGCGGCCACGCGCAGCGGCGCGGGCGCTTCGAAGGCATCCAGCACCACGCGCATCGCGCCGGTCCGTTCAAGCGTCGCACCCGTCTGGATCAGACGCCAGATATTGTGGGGCCCCCTCAAAGTTTCCAACCCGAATGCAGGCTGGCCACGCCCATGGTGAGGTTCCGGTACTTGGCGTTGCCGAAGCCTGCCGTCCGTACCATCCCGAGGAAGGTTTCCTGGTCGGGGAATTTCCGTATGGATTCGACGAGGTACTGGTAGGAGTCGCGGTCTCCGGCAATCACCTGTCCCATGCGTGGGATGATGTGGAACGAGTAGAGGTCATACGCCCATTGCATCAGCTCGTTGGGAATCTGCGAAAACTCCAGGACCATCAGGCGACCGCCCGGGCGAAGTACACGGTAAGCCTCGTTGAGGGCCTCCTGCGGTCGGGTGACGTTCCGGATGCCGAAGGAGATAGTGTAGACGTCGAAACTGTTGTCCGGGAACGGCAGCTTCATCGCATCGCCAACCACCCAGTCGAGTTGCTCGCCCAGCGACGCGGCCTCTGCACGCTTGCGTCCTTCGACCAGCATAGGTTCCGTCAGGTCGAGCACCGTCGCGTGCCCGCCACCCGCACGTTTCAGGTAACGGAAGGAAATGTCGCCAGTGCCCCCCGCCACGTCCAGCAGTTTCGTACCGCGGCGCGGCGCAAGCCAGTCCATCATCGCATCTTTCCAGACGCGGTGTATGCCGAAAGACATGGCGTCGTTCATGACATCATATTTGGACGCGACAGAACGGAAAACCCCCTGGACACGCCCTGCCTTCTCGTCCTCGGGCACTTCAGAGAAGCCGAAATGGGTGGTTTTTCCGCTATTTTCGTTCATGCGAGGCGTCCTTTCGTGTGGCAGAGACTTATAGGGCGTGGGCATCGCTCTGCAATGCGGCGCGTTGCATGGGGTCGCCGGAATTGAAGTACCGCCAACGCGAGGGAAGTATGCGTCGAGGTGGTCACGATCAAGGCGCCGGGTCGTCGCACAGGCCAGCGCATGCGCTTTACGGGAGGCCGGCCGCTGACTACATGTCGGCTTCACCTCCGCGGAGATGCGCAATGCCCGAACTGCCCGAAGTAGAAACCGTGCGCCGCGGTTTGGCCCCTGTCATGGAAGGACAGGTCATCGCTCACGCGCAAGTCAACCGGCCGGACCTTCGTTGGCCTTTCCCCGAAAGGATGGCCCAGCGGTTGACGGGTGCGCATGTCCTGCAGCTAAGGCGGCGGTCGAAGTATATCCTCGCGGACCTTTCGACGGACGAAACTCTGCTGATCCATCTAGGCATGTCGGGTCGGATGCTGGTGTCCGGCGATCCCCTGGGCCAGTTCGTCCATGATCACCCGATGCCCGAGAAACACGACCACGTCGTGTTCGACATGGACAACGGCGCCCGCGTCACCTTCAACGATCCGCGCCGTTTCGGGGCCATGGACCTGATGTCCACCCGGGCTGTCGATGCGCACCCGCTGCTGGCCAGGATCGGGCCGGAACCGTTGGGAAATGCGTTCACCGAATCCCACCTTGTCGAGCGACTCAAGGGGCGCAACACGCCGATCAAATCCGCGCTTCTCGACCAGAAGATAGTCGCTGGGCTGGGCAACATCTATGTCTGCGAGGCTCTGTTCCGCAGCGGCATCCATCCGGCGCGACGTTGTGTCCGCATCTCTGCAGCACGGATTTCGACGCTGGTTCCGATCGTCCGCGACGTGCTTGAAGATGCTATTGCGGCGGGCGGCTCGTCGCTCCGAGATTTTCGCCAAGCCGATGGAGAACTTGGATATTTCCAGCACAGCTTCGACGTGTACGGGCGTGAGGGGGCGCCGTGCAAGGCGCCCGGCTGCACCGGCACGATCCACCGCATCGTGCAGTCGGGACGGTCGTCTTTCTTCTGCCCGAAGTGCCAAAGATAAGCTTGATCGTCTTCGCCGAAGTGTTAAGGCTTGGCCTCTGACGGAACCGGACGGAGCCCTATTCTCATGGCCTATGAGACGATCATCGTCGAAGTAGAAGACCACGTCGCCACCATCAGACTCAATCGACCGGACGCCCTGAACGCGCTCAACTCCGAGCTGTTGGGAGAGGTTTGCCAGGCGCTGAAAGAGGCTGACGGCAATGACAAGGTGCGCTGCATCATCATCACCGGTTCGCAGAAGGCCTTTGCCGCCGGTGCCGACATCAAGGAAATGTCCGACAAAAGCTATGTCGACATGTTCATGTCGGATTTTTTCGGCACGGAAGGCGGCACAATCGGACGCACCCGCAAGCCGATCATCGCCGCTGTCGCCGGATATGCGCTGGGTGGCGGTTGCGAGCTGGCGATGATGTGCGACTTCATCATCGCGGCGGACAACGCAAAGTTCGGCCAGCCGGAGATCAACCTGGGCGTCATTCCCGGCCTTGGCGGAACGCAGCGCCTGACGCGTTTTGTCGGCAAGTCGAAGGCCATGGACATGGCGCTGACCGGCCGGTTCATGGACGCGGAAGAAGCAGAGCGTTCCGGACTGGTCAGCCGTGTTGTCCCGGCAAAGCAGCTGATGGAAGAGGCCCGCGCGGCGGCAGAGAAAATCGCAGAGAAGTCGATGATCTCGACCATCGCCTGCAAGGAAGCGGTCAACATCTCTTACGAAACGACACTGTCGCAGGGTCTTTTGTTCGAACGGCGCGCGTTCCATGCGTTGTTCAACACAGAGGACCAGAAGGAAGGCATGGGCGCATTCATGGAGAAGCGCTCGGCCCAGTTCCGGGACCGCTGACCCGGGGCCACGTCGGATCGCACCGATTCCGGCATGCGTCTGAACGTGATGCTTGCCGAAACCGGGCGCCTGCTGTATAGGCGCCCGTCATACATGCGCGTGATGCCCGCTCAGGCAAGAATCGGTCCCGCAATCCGTTCGGGTCTGGAGAGGCATTGCGTCGTCACAGAAAACTCGAACCGATACTACGAACAGGACCGATCATCATGGCAAACACACCCCAGTCCAAGAAGCGCGCGCGTCAGTCTGAAAAGCGTTTCGCTGTCAACAAGGCACGTCGCTCGCGCATCCGGACCTTCATCCGCAAGGTCGAAGAAGCGATCGCATCCGGCGATCAGGCCGCGGCTCAGGAAGCTCTCAAAGTGGCTCAGCCGGAACTGATGCGCGGCGTAACCAAGGGCGTGTTCCACAAGAACACCGCTTCTCGCAAAATGTCGCGCCTTGCGGCGCGCGTGAAGGCGGTCGGCGCCTGAAACGCCTTAAGATCCAATGACATGTTTACGAAAAGCGCCCTTTTTTGGGGCGCTTTTTTGCGTTTTCAAGGTGTTGCACGAACGCCAGATTCTTTTTCGGGATTCACCGAGTCAAGCTACAAGATCGGTTGCCGGAAACTGACGAAGGTTGGTAATTTCACCGGGCGAGTCACGTCGCAATGGGGGGACAAGGCTGCCAGCCCACGCATTCATTGGGGAAAGCGGGGCAAACTTGTCGGGGCACATACGTGCCTTTGATGATGTTCAGGGGAAACCCTGGCCATGTCCATGAAACAGACCGGGTCAATGGACCTGCGCACCGAAGGGACATCGGGCGCGGGAAGCCGTGGATCGTCGGAGCAGTTGCTCCACACCTCGAACCTTACGGGTTTCGAGCGGGCTGTTTTGTTCCTCATCGCCCGTGACCGCGTCCGTCGGCAGGCGGAGAGCAGGAACGGAACTGAGGACACAGTTGGCGGATGAAAAAAGAACAATGGGGCGCCCTCCAAGAGCAGATTTGCAAGACGATCGGTCAGAACAACTACAAGACCTGGATCCAACCTTTGCGTTTCCGAGGCATCACGGCTGACGGAATCGTCACGCTTCAGGCACCGACGAACTTCTTCGGGACGTATGTCTCCCAGAACTTCGGCGACATGCTTCTGGCACAGATATCGACGGTGGAACCGTCGGCGCGTCGGTTGGCGTTCCAGGCGGGAATCCTGGACGACTCCAGCGAAGACGCCGAGGAAAAGGCCAAGCCGCTGAACATTCCCGAAGCGGAACAGGCGCCGGTCACGTCTTCCCGCGACCAGCAACTGCCGGGCGCGCCGCTGGACATGCGCTTCACCTTCGACACCTTCGTGGTCGGCAAGCCGAACGAACTGGCGCATGCTGCCGCGCGCCGCGTCGCCGAAGGCGGCCCGGTGACGTTCAACCCGCTGTTCCTGTACGGTGGTGTCGGCCTCGGCAAGACGCACCTGATGCACGCCATCGCGTGGGAGTTGTCTCAGCGCAATCCGGGGCTGACGGTGCTGTACCTCTCGGCGGAACAGTTCATGTACCGTTTCGTGCAGGCGCTGCGCGAACGGAAGATGATGGACTTCAAGGAAATGTTCAGGTCCGTCGACGTGCTCATGGTCGACGACGTGCAGTTCATCGCCGGCAAGGATTCCACGCAGGAAGAGTTCTTCCACACGTTCAACGCGCTGGTCGATCAGAACAAGCAGATCATCATCTCCGCCGACCGTGCCCCGGACGAAATCAAGGACCTGGAGAACCGCATCCGTTCCCGCCTTCAGTCCGGTCTGGTCGTCGACTTGCACCCGACCGACTACGAGCTTCGCCTCGGCATCCTGCAGTCGAAAGTCGAGGTTTATCGCGGTATGCACCCGGGCTTGCAGATCGACGATGGCGTTCTGGAATTCCTCGCGCATCGCATCTCGACCAACGTGCGGGTGCTTGAAGGCGCGCTGACCCGTCTGTTCGCCTTCGCCTCGCTGGTCGGCAAGCCGATCAACATGGACCTGGTGCAGGATAGCCTCGCCGACGTGCTGCGCGCCTCCGAGCGGAAGATTTCCATAGACGAGATCCAGCGCAAGGTGGCCGAGCACTACAACATCCGTCTGTCGGACATGATCGGGCCGAAGCGGGTCCGCAACTTTGCCCGCCCGCGGCAGGTGGCGATGTACCTGTGCAAGCAGCTTACGTCGCGGTCGCTTCCGGAGATCGGGCGGCGGTTCGGCGGGCGCGACCACACCACCGTGATGCACGGCGTGCGGCGGATCGAGGAACTGCGCCAGCAGGATGGCCAGATCGACGAAGACGTGGAGATGCTGCGCCGCGCTCTCGAAGCGTGATCCGGGGCATCCTGAGTCTGCCTCACAACACTTGGAGCCGTGGCATGCCGTTTCGGGGCGGCGTGCCTTGACGACCCCGGAATTCCAACAGACAAATGGCGAAAACCGGCTTGGAGCGGGGTCCGCTCCGCGCTAACGTGCGCGTCCGGACTGGCGGAGAGGGTGTAGTGCGATGAAGATCAGCATGGAACGGGCGACGCTGTTGCGCGCGGTCGCGCAGGCGCAATCGGTCGTGGAGCGGCGCAACACGATCCCGATCCTGGCTAACGTCCTGATCGAAGCGGAAGGCGAAACGGTCACGTTCCGCGCCACGGATCTCGACATCGAGGTGCTTGACAAGGCCGAAGCACAGGTCGAGAAGCCAGGCGGCACAACAGTGTCCGCCGTCACCCTGCACGAAATCGTTCGCAAGCTGCCAGACGGCGCGCTTGTCGTCCTCGCCGAAGAGCCGGGCACAGGTCGCCTGACCGTCTCGGCGGGCCGCTCGAACTTCAATCTCGCGACCCTGCCGAAAGAGGATTTCCCGGTCATGGCGTCGTCCGAATACGGGTCGAACTTCACCGCCAAGGCCGAAGTCCTTCGGCGCCTGTTCGACAAGTCGAAGTTCGCGATTTCGACCGAGGAAACGCGTTACTACCTGAACGGCGTGTACATGCACGTGGCCGACGGCGATGGCGGGCAGGCCCTGCGCTGCGTGGCGACCGACGGTCACAGGCTGGCCCGCATCGACGCGCCGCTGCCGGACGGGGCGGCGGACATGCCCGGCGTCATCGTGCCGCGCAAGACCGTGGGCGAAATGCGCAAGCTTCTGGATGAGGACGATATGGACATCGCCGTTTCGGTGTCCGAGACCAAGGTCCGTTTCGCGACGCCCGATATCACGCTGACCTCGAAGGTCATCGACGGCACGTTCCCCGACTACACGCGTGTCATTCCGCAGGGCAACACCCGCAAGCTGGAAGTCGATGCGTCCGAGTTCGCCAAGGCGGTCGACCGAGTGGCCACCGTCTCGTCTGAGCGATCGCGCGCCGTCAAGCTGCAGCTTGACGAGGATCGGCTCGTTCTGTCGGTCAACGCCCCCGACAGCGGCGCAGCAGAGGAAGAGCTGGCGGTTGCCTATGGCGACGAGCGGCTGGAGATCGGCTTTAACGCGAAATACCTGCTGGAGATCGCTAGTCAGGTGGATCGCGAGAACGCGGTATTCATGTTCAACTCGTCCGGCGACCCGACTCTGATGCGGGAAGGCAACGACACCAGCGCTGTCTACGTGGTTATGCCGATGCGCGTGTGACCCGGAGAGCGCAGGTTTTTCACCGAGAACTCGCGACCTCTGCCGGGAGCATCGCCACCGTGGCGCAGTCTGGGGCGCATCCGTGTACCTGTCGCACCTGACGCTGTCGCATTTCCGGTCGCACAAGCGAGTGGCAATCGACGTCGACCTGCGCCCTGTTGCGATTTGGGGGCCGAACGGCTCCGGCAAGACGAACCTTATCGAGGCGGTCTCTCTTTTCTCGCCCGGGCGGGGACTGCGCCGCGCGTCGGCGCAGGACATGGCGCGCCGACCGGAATCGCTGGGCTGGAAGATCACCGGCGCGCTGGAAGGCCCGCAGGGCGCCCACGAAATCGCATTCACCTCGGAAGGCGGCGGCGCGCGCGCCGTTCGCATAGATGACAAGCCAGCCAGCCAGGTTGCACTCGGCCGGATCGCCCGTGCCGTCTGGCTGATTCCGGCGATGGATCGGCTGTGGATCGAAGGGGCAGAAGGGCGGAGGCGGTTCCTCGACCGGATCGCCCTGTCATTCTTTCCCGATCACGCGCAGGCCGCGCTCGACTACGAAAAGGCGATGCGAGAGCGTAACCGGCTCCTGAAGGACATGGTGCGCGACCCACATTGGTACACAGCTCTGGAACGCCAGATGGCCGAGGCGGGTGCCGCCCTGCACGTCAACCGGCTGGCGGCCCTCGACCGGATCGCAGAGGCGCAGGACGGCGCGGAAACGCGGTTTCCGGCTGCGACTCTCGACCTGGTGCATGGCGACGGCGAGATGCCTGGGTCCGCCGCCGAACTGCGCATCGCGCTGGAGGAGAGCCGCAAACGCGACCTCGCTGCGGGGCGTACACTGGTCGGCCCCCACCGCGCCGACCTGATCGGCACTTTTGCCGAGAAGGGTGTACTTGCTGCGGACTGTTCAACAGGCGAGCAAAAGGCGCTGCTGATCTCGCTCATCCTGTCGAACGCCCGGGCACTGGCAGCGGACGAAGGGCATCCGCCGATCCTGCTGCTGGACGAAGTCGCCGCACATCTCGACGCGGGCCGCCGCGCCGCCCTGTTCGACGAGATTTGCGCCCTTGGCGCGCAGGCGTGGATGACCGGGACGGGACCGGAACTTTTCGCGGAACTGGGCGACAGGGCGCAGGCGTTAGAGGTCTCTGACGGACCCTCCGGATCCGTAGTTTCAAAACCCTGAACTTTATACCAAATCTTGTGTCTGAGACGTGACAATCCCGGCCCCGGAGTCTATAAATCGGGGCAAAATAACAAGGGAAATGGGCATGTCCGACCAGCCGAGCGAAGCATACGAATACGGCGCCGATTCCATCAAGGTTCTCAAGGGCTTGGAAGCGGTCCGCAAGCGTCCCGGCATGTACATCGGCGACACGGATGACGGTTCGGGTCTGCACCACATGGTTTACGAGGTCGTGGACAACGGCATCGACGAGGCTTTGGCCAAACACGCGGACTACGTTCACGTGAAGATCCACGCGGATTCCAGTGTGTCCGTGCGCGACAACGGGCGCGGTATTCCCACCGATATCCACGCCGAAGAAGGCGTCTCTGCCGCCGAAGTCATCATGACCCAGCTGCACGCGGGCGGTAAGTTCGATCAGAACTCCTACAAGGTGTCGGGCGGTCTGCACGGCGTGGGCGTCTCGGTCGTGAACGCGCTTTCGGTCTGGCTGGAGCTGCGCATCTGGCGCAACGGCAAGGAACACTACGCCAAGTTCGAGCATGGCGAGACCTCGGAACACCTGCGCGTCGTAGGCGATGCCGAGGGCGAGCAGGGGACAGAGGTGCGTTTCCTTGCGTCCACGGACACCTTCTCCAACCTCGACTACGATTTCCACACGCTGGAAAAGCGCCTGCGCGAACTGGCGTTCCTGAACTCCGGCGTGCGGATCATCCTCGATGACGATCGTCCCGCGGAACCGCTGCACATCGAGTTGCACTACGAGGGCGGGGTGCGTGAATTCGTCAAGTATCTCGACCGGTCGAAGCAGGCCGTCATGCCGGACCCGATTTACATGGAGGGCGAGAAGGACGGCATCGGTGTCGAAGTGGCGATGTGGTGGAACGACAGCTACCACGAGAACGTCCTGCCCTTTACAAACAACATCCCGCAGCGCGACGGCGGCACGCACTTGGCCGGCTTCCGGGGCGCGCTGACCCGTCAGTTGCAGAAATACGCGCAGGAAAGCGGAATTGCGAAGCGGGAGAAGATCAACTTCACCGGCGATGACGCCCGCGAAGGGCTGACCGCTGTCCTGTCCGTGAAGGTGCCCGATCCAAAGTTCTCCAGCCAAACCAAGGACAAGCTGGTGTCGTCGGAGGTTCGCCCGGCGGTGGAATCCCTGATGAACGAGAAACTGGGCGAGTGGTTCGAGGAGAATCCGAACGAAGCCAAGCAGATCACCGGCAAGATCATCGAGGCCGCCATGGCCCGTGAAGCTGCCCGCAAGGCGCGGGAACTGACCCGCCGCAAGACGGCGATGGACGTCTCGTTCAATGCCGCCAAGCTGAAGGATTGTTCGGAGAAGGACGCCTCAAAGACCGAACTCTTTCTGGTCGAGGGTGACTCCGCCGGCGGCTCTGCCCAGACAGGGCGAGATCGGCGGACGCAAGCCATCCTGCCCCTGCGCGGCAAGATCCTGAACGTGGAACGTGCCCGGTTCGACCGGATGCTCGGCAGCCAGGAAATCGGCAACCTTGTGATGGCGCTTGGAACCGGGATCGGCCGGGACGAATTCAACATCTCCAAGCTGCGCTACCACAAGATCATCATCATGACCGACGCGGACGTGGACGGTGCCCACATCCGCACGCTTCTGCTTACGTTCTTCTATCGCCAGATGCCGGAACTCATCGAAGGGGGGTATCTCTACATCGCGCAGCCGCCGCTTTACAAAGTCGCGCGCGGAAAGTCGGAGGTCTACCTGAAGGACCAAACCGCGCTTGAGGACTACCTCATCCAGCAAGGCATCGAGAACGCACAGCTTTTTCAGGGCAACGGCGAAGTGATCGTCGGTCAGGATCTCGTGCGCGTGGTGGAGGAAGCCCGCCAGTTGAAGCGTGTCCTTGACGCTTTCCCGACGCACTACCCGCGACACATCCTCGAACAGGCTGCCATTGCCGGGGCATTCGTGCCGGGTGCGGTGGATTCCGACCTGCAGGGCGTGGCCGACAAGGTGGCCGCACGTCTCGACCTTGTGGCCCTCGAGTATGAGCGCGGCTGGATCGGCCGGATCACGCAGGACAAAGGGGTCCGTCTCGCCCGTATCCTGCGCGGCGTCGAGGAGGTGCGGACACTCGACGGCCCGATGCTGCGCTCCGGCGAAGCGCGGCGGACCGGCACCCTGACCGAGAGCCTGCAAGCCGTCTACGGAAGCCCTGCGACGCTTGAGCGCAAGGACCGCAGACAGCTGATCCATGGCCCGCTCGAACTTCTCAAGGCGATCTTGGAAGAGGGCGAAAAGGGACTGTCGCTGCAACGGTACAAGGGACTGGGCGAAATGAACCCCGATCAGTTGTGGGAAACCACGCTGGACCCGAACGCCAGAACGCTGCTGCAGGTCACGATCGACGACATGACTGAAGCTGACGATCTGTTCACCAAGTTGATGGGCGACGTGGTAGAACCGCGCCGCGACTTCATCCAGCAGAACGCGCTGTCAGTGGAGAATCTGGACTTCTGAGCGGGTGTAGGCGCGCGCGTAGTTTTTGCGGTGTGCATAGTTTTTCGCGTGACCGGGTCGGAGCGTGACAGCGTTTCCTATGTCTTTCAGATGGTTATTTTGAAATCTTGGCCGTTGCGATTTTTTGGACTGCTTCGCGCAGGCGCGTAGGACAGCGTCTGCAAAACGAAAGAGCTTTGCCTTTCTGCCTCGGTTGATGTGTATTGAACATCAACCGAGGCAGCGGCCTACTTCTCAGCAGGATGAACTTGAGCTTCGGCTCAGCGTTAAAAACCGGCTTGGCGACCGCAGGGAGCGCACGTAACCCTCAATTGCGGCCGCGGTCTTGATTTGACTGGATTTTATGTGCCTCATTCCCGAGTTCGCGAAAGAGGTGCCTGATGCCAGACTTGGACCCCAATATTGCGTTTCTGATCGCCATCCTAATAGTCCTGATCGTATTCCCTGCCTTTGGGCGAACGATCTGACTGCAAGAAACTGCCCTACGCGGTCATCCAGTGCGATCGACAGCGCTTCACCACAGCTCCACCGAAGCCACTATTCGCTGCGTTTGCGAACCCGGTCGAGGGCGGAAGGTCCCGAACGCGGGACCAAGCCGCCGCTAGCTTCGAATGCGCGATTTCATTGCGGCTGCGAAGGCCCATGGGTCGCCAGTGGGGGCCGTGCTGTTGCAGCAGCCAATGTGGTAGCCTTCGCATTGCCTCAAAGCGGACCCACATTTTCAAGGAAGATAAAGGAAATCGTTTACCGGCTACTTCGATCCGACTTAGGCCACAAGATCACCTCCCACCCTCGCGGTGGCGTAGTCCGTCGCGAGGACCTGATATGCTGCCTGCACGCCATCTGTCGCGCCATATGTGTGGCGGCTATCTCGTCTTCAGATCTCCGTATCCCGAAACAGAACGGATGGGTTGAGGATGCCAAGCGGGTCCATTTGAGTCTTGAGGCCGCGCATGAGCGCAAGTTCCTCCGGCGTGCGGCAATGGCCCAACCAGCGTGCCTTGATCCGGCCGACCCCATGCTCCGCGGTGACCGCCCCCTGCCAATCCCGCAGCAAGCCATAGATCGCGGCCTCGATCCGCTCTTCCGCTGCGGCACTGCCGTCATGCGCCACGAGCAGATGGACGTTGCCGTCCCCGACGTGCCCCACTTTTAACACTCCGACAGCCTCGGGCAGCTCGGCAAGAACCGAATCGGCGGCGTCACAGAAGTTGCCCAGGGCCGACGGCGACACGCCGATGTCAAAGTTGATGTGGTGCCCGAAGTCGTCATCGACTTCTCCAACTGCTTCGCGCACGGACCAAAGCGCGCGCATCTCTGCCAGGGACTTGGCCAGCACACCGTCCTCGAACACACCTCGCTCGAAAAGGTCCGCGAAGAACGCTTCAAGCTCCTCCTCGGTCTGCGTCGAGGCCGCTTCGATCTCCACCAGCAGATAGAACCCGTGCTGCCCCGCCAACGGCGCAGTTGCCAGGGCGGTCTGGTGGCAGACGAAGTTCCAGTAATCGGGCCACATTCCCTCGAAGGCCCTGATCCGCGAGCCGAACCGCTGGCGCGCCGCGGTGAGGCACACCAGCGCGGAGGCGTGGTCCGGCAGCGCAAAGAGCGCCAAGGCGCTTTGCGGAACGTGGCGGCGCAGTTGCAGTACAGCCTTGGTGACTACGCCAAGCGTGCCCTCGGAGCCGATGAAGAGCTGTTTAAGGTCGAAACCGGAGTTATCCTTGACCGTCTTTCCGAGCCGGGACACCACAGACCCGTCCGCCAGAACCGCCTCGAGCCCCAGAACGTTGGGCCGCGTCATGCCGTGCTGCAAAACGCGAATACCGCCCGCGTTGGTCGCAATGGTGCCGCCAATGGTGGCCGTGCCGCGTGCCCCGATGTCGACCGGATAGTCGAGGTCGGCAGCCCGCGCCGCCTCCTGCACCGCTTCAAGCGGGGTGCCGGCCCAAGCCGTGAGGGTCATCGCCTCGCGGTCGACCTCGACGACGCCCGACATGCGCTCGGTCGACAGAACGACCGCATCCTGCGGGCTGCAGGCCCCGCCCGAAAGTCCGGTGCGCCCGCCCTGCGGCACCACACCGATGCGGTGACGGCTGCAGATCGCAAGAACGCGCGACACCTCTTCGGTGCTTGCCGGACGCAGCACGGCAACCGGTGTGTCGCCCACAAGGCCGGACTGGTCCGAGGCATAGCGCGCCCGGTCGCCGGCCTGCGTAAAGATGCCTTTCGGACCAAGCACTTCGGCCAGCTCGGTCACCGCGCCCGCCAGCGCACTGTCAGGTTGAATGCCGGTTCGGTCCATCTATGATGCGCTCCTTGACGTTTGACTGTTCGATCGCGGGAGACCCCGATGCCACCCAGCAAGATCCTCGGGCGCCTGCCCGGGTTGAGGCATTTCATCGAAGTCGCCCAGCTCGGGTCGTTCCGCGAGGCGGCGGACAAGATGCACGTGGCCCCCTCGGCGGTAAGCAAGCAGATCAAGAACCTCGAACTTGCGCTTGGCGTCGAACTGTTCCGTCGCGACCGGGGCCGCGCCGGGCTCGAGCTGACCGAGGCCGGCGAGATCCTGCTGTTTCGCTGCGCTTCGGTGGTCAACGAGCTGACCATCGCACAGGACGAGATCCACCAGCTTCAGGGCCTGCAGCGCGGGCACCTGCGGCTGGGCGTCAACGAGGTGCTCGCCTCGGACCTTCTGCCCGGCATCCTGCGAGACATGGGCTACAACCACCCCGGGCTCAAGTTCACCATCATCGTCGAGAACACCCGCGAGATCGTCACGCGGATGCAGGACGGCGATATCGACATCGCGCTTGGCTACAACTTTCCGCCCTCGCCCGAGATAGAGATACTGGCGACGCTCAAGCGGCGCACCTATGTGGTCACCTCGCTGGACCATCCGCTGGCACGGCTGCGCAGCGTCCGTCTCCAGGAAATCGACGGCGAAAAGATGATCTTTCCCGACACGTCGATCCCGATGCGCCAGCTGCTCGAGGACGCGCTGATGCAAAGCGGTGTCAGCGTCCGCGAGGTGATGGACACCAACAGCTTTACCCTGCTGCGGCAAATGGTCGAAAGCGGCATCGGCATCGGCATCGTCTTTGGGCGCTTCCTGCAGATCCGCCGCGAGAAAATCGCCTTCGTCGAACTCAAGGCTCTGCCCTTCGACAGCCCGCCGGTGGCCTGCTGCCGCATGGCCGGACGCACGCCGACCGCCTCTTCGGTGGCCTTTGCCGCCGCGATCAAGACGCTCTTTGCCAATTACGGGGGCTAGGGCGCTCATCGCTCCGCCAGGGGGGACCGGTTGTAGTTCTTGTAGATGAGATAGCGCGAGGGCGTGCGGCCCAGGGCGCCGAACCACTGTGGCACATGCGGCCCCATCCAGATCGCGTCGCCCGCGCCCACCGGGTACCATCGGTCGTCCAGCCGGTAGACCCCGCCGCCGTCCAGCATCAAAAGGCCATGTTCCATGAAATGCGTCTCGACATAGGCAAGCGAAGCGCCGGGATGGAAGTTCATGATGTTGAACTCGCCGTCAAAACCCGCATCTGTGGGCAGCATCTTCTGCACCATCAGCCAGTCGTCGCCGCGCAGGGGGGTGTTGTCGATCTCGGCCACGGATCCGAAGACCGCGGCGGGCAGCGCGCCGCGCGACAGAAAACGCCATTCGAATAGCACGAAACGCGTGTCCGCGCCGGCATTCAGTGTCGCGCTGTCGCCGGGTGGCAGGAAGGCAAAGCCCTCGGGTTGCAATTCCTGCCCGGTCGAGGTTTCGATGCTACCCTCCAGAACGAAGAGGAACCGCGCGATGCCCTCGCGCGCGGGCGCGATCTCTGACAGGCCTTGCGCGCTGCGCACCAGCGCCATGGCAAATTTCGCGCCCATGTCTGGGCTGATCAGGACCGCAAGCTCCGCACCCGGCCAGTCGGGCTGGGTGATCCATTCGTGGCTCTCGGGAGTGAGCAGCCCATGGTTGCGCCGAATGTCCGAGCGGGTTTGTCCGAAGCTGGGTCTCATGAATTGTCTCCGGTCGGGCGTGCGCCCGCATAGGTCAGGATGAGCTCGCGCAGCAGCGCCTCGCGCCGCGCCAGCGGCGCGACGAGGATATGCTCCTGCGGCGAATGCCAGTTGTTGCCGATCGCCCCGAGCCCGTCGAGCGTGGGCACGCCAGCTGCGCAGGTGAAATTACCGTCGCTGCCGCCGCCTGAGCGTGTTTCCACCATGGGCGCACCCAGACCAGCGTTGATCTCGCTCGCACGGGCGAACATGGCGAGGGTCTCCGGTGTGCGCGCCAGGCTCGGCTTCTCGATCTCGCCAGAGACGGTGATGCTGACTTCGGGATCGTCGGATCCCAGGCCCTTCAGCCGTGCCTCGACCGCATGCCCGAGCGCATCATCTGCAAAGCGCACGTCGATGTCGCAGGCGGCATGGCCCGCGACCACGTTCGGTTCTGTGCCGCCGCGCACGCGGCCGACGTTCACCGTCGTTTCCGTTTCCAGATCGGTCATTGCCTCGAGCACGCCGATGGTTCGGGCCATTTGCAAGATCGCCGAGCGCCCGTCGGCAAAGGCCGATCCGGCGTGGCTTTCGCGGCCTTGGAACTCCAGCGTGTACTTGGCGCGGCCCTTGCGAAAGGTGATGGCCTCGTCGCCGCGCGCCGGTTCGGGGATCAGCGCCGCGCCGTGCTTGCGCGCCTCGGCCTGGATCATGGCGTGCGAGGTGGGCGAGCCGATCTCCTCGTCGGAATTGTAGATCAGCGTAACCGGCCCCGGCAGCGCGGTGCCACTTTCGACGATGTTTCGCATGGCGCAGAGCGCGAGATACCCGCCGCCCTTCATGTCGGCGATGCCCGGACCGTACTGCCGGTCACCGTCGCGGTGGATCTCGACGGTGCCGGGGGCGCAGACCGTGTCGATATGGCTGGTCACCAGCACGCCCGGCCCGTTCCCTCCGGCGAAACGGGCGATCAGGTGGTCGCCCATGCCGTCACGGCCGGGAATGCGCTCGATCTCACAGCCCAACGGCTCCAGCTCCGAGGCGATCAGGTCCACGAGCTGCGCAATCGTCGCAACCGAGCCGGTGGGCGTGTCGAGCTCGACCCAGCGCATGATTTCCTTCAGGATGTCTTCGCTTGTCATCATGGGTCAGGTCAGGCTGTCTGCGTAGTCTTGCCAGATGCTCGGCGCAAGCTTCAGCGTCCCGGAGGCGGGATAGCGCGCCTGCCAATGCGCGGCGATCTCGGCACCAGTCGCGGCCCAGACGCCCGGATGCGCCATGGCTTCGCGCAGGGCGGTGGCGAGGTTGTCGAAGCGGTGACCCCAGCCCGACCGCGCGGGCGAAACGCACAGGTTGAAGTAGCGCCCACGGCGGTACTGCGCGCGGAACTCGGCCCGCCAGTTGTTCAGCAGGGCCTGCGGGCGTTCCAGCCCCGTGCCCTCGCGCGGGAACATCAGGAAGAAGGTGTCGTCGAAATGGTAGTAGTAGGGCAGTGCCAGCAAGGCCCCGGCCTTTTGGGCATCGCTCACCCAGTAGTAGGGCGCGTCATCCGCCAGACCGTTGCCGAAGTAGGCGTAGCCCTGCGCCCTGAGCAGAGCGACCGTGTCATCGGTGGCACAGCCGGTGGCGGCGCGGTCATCGGGACGCGAGAGCGCGTACCAGCCCTTGGGCGCGGCCCCGGTCGCACGGGTCAGCACCTCGGTGGCGCGGGCCATGTGCTCGGCCTCCTGCCCCGGGGCGAGGGTGGCCGGGTCTTCGCCCAAGAGCCCCTGCGCGGCGATCTCGTGCCCTGCGGTCAGGATGCGTTCGATCACGTCGGGATAGGCCTCGGCCACCACTGCGGGCGTCGCGAAGGTGGCGCGCACGCCGGTTTCGGCAAAGAGCGCAAGGAAGGCATCAAGCCCCTGGGTCAGCCCGAAGTGCCAGGTCGGGTAGGCCAGGTCCTTGGCGCCGATGCCCGTTCCCTTGGCGGCGGGGTTGAGGTTGACCGTCAGCCCCAGCGCCATCTGCTGCCCGTCGGGCCAGGCGATGGTGCCGTCACGCATGCCGATTTCGTCGGATGTGGTGTAATTGTCTTTCCAGGGCATGGGCTTACTCCGCGGCGGGCGTGTAGGGGTGCTGCGTCAGGATGTGCTGCGCAAGCGTGTCACAGGTCGGGAACCAGACGCCCGGCAGGGTCTTCATCCGCTGGATCAGCCGCTGCAGCATGTCGACCCGCATGGCATGGCCCGACACGAAGGGATGCAGCAGGAAGTTCACGTAGCCGCCCGTCTTGTATTGTTGCAGGAAGGCGTCCCACCAGATCTCGAAGACCTCGTCCACATCCATGACCCGCTGCGCCTGATTGGGCGTGTCGAGCCAGCCGAAGCTGAAGAACATCGCGTCATCGAGCGCGTAGTGGAACGGCAGCTGCAGGATCGGATTCTCGCCCTGCGCGTCAAGTTCGTAGAACGGCAGGTAATCGGCGGAGGTGAAAGAGTTGTAGACCACGCCCTTCGACCTCAGCAGCCCGGGGGTGTGGCTCGAGCGGGTGCCGGTGATGGGCTTGCCCGCGATCTGCGACAGCGCCGCGAGGGTGCGGGTCAGGTGCGCGTCCTCGATCTGCGGATCGGCATAGACCTCGTGTTCCCACATGTGATCGGCCAGCTCGTGGCCCTTGGCGACGACGTGGTGCAGGACCTGCGGGTAAAGCTCGCAGATGCGGCCCGGGGTGAAGAGCGTGACCTTCACATCTTCCGCGTCGAACATCTCCATGATCCGCCACACACCGACGCGGCCGCCGAACTCGCCCTTGGCCTTCTGGCCCCAGGGTTCGTTCAGCAGGCGGCGCAGCAGCATCGCGTCGAAATCGAGGGTGAAGTTCACCGCGAGCTTCACACCTTCGGGGTAGGCGAAGTCCGGGATCGGGATGCGCCGCGCACGCTGGAACCGCGCGGTGTCGACGAGGCCCTGGAAGGCGTCCGGGGCCGGGGCGGTGGTGTCCTTGGGGGTCATTCCGTACTCCGGGTCTTTGGGGAGATCTGGGGGTCGCGAGGCAGGCCTGCGCGGTAGAGAACGGCCGCCTCGGCGGCCTTGAGCCCGGCGATCACCGGGTTGACGATTGGCACGCCGACCGCCTGCGCCAGTTTTCCGGGCAGACCGGGGATGAAGGACAGCGCGAAGCAGCCCAGCACCAGAATGTCGGCGCCCTGCGCGACGCAGTCCCGCGCCTGCGCGACGATGGCCGGCAGGTGCGTGTCGGGATCGCGGTTGAGATCGGCGACCGACCCGCCCACCGTCACCTCGGAGACAAAGCTGCCTTCTATCCCGATGCCCCGGATGCGGCGGCGCAGCCCCGGCGGGGTCGGATCCGACGAGAGCACCGAGAACCGTTCGCCCAGTTGCACGGCGGCCAGCATGCCCGCCTCGCCCGCGCCGATCACCGGGATACCGGCGATCTCGGTCAGCGCATCGACGGCGGGATCGCTGAAGCAGCCGACGACTACGGCGTCGTGATTGTCGGCCCAGCCGGCGGCATCGGTGCGCAGGGCCGGAAAGACCATCGCCGCATCGGCAGCGCTTTCGATGGCAGAGGGGCCATCCCCGAGCGAGGCGATCTCGACCCGGGCGGACGGGGTCCATCCCTGCAGCATTGCCGCGCGCCGTTCGACAGCTTCTGTTCCGGCGGTGCGGTGAAGCGGGCTGGCAAGCTGGTAGAGGATACGGGGCGGGGCCGACGGATCGGACATGGGCAAAGTCTTTCGCAGGTTGGTGCCTCTGACCGGGGCCGGTCAGAAGGCGCGTTGCAGGCCGACGAGTTTCTGCACCAGTGCCACGCCGAGGATCGACAGCAGGATCGACAAGGTCGCGGCGGCGGCGGCGGTGGGCTTGAACTCGTAGGTCAGGAAGTCGAACAGCGCGAGGGGCAGGGTGTTGCCGCCAAGTGGCTTGAGCAGCAGCGAGATGGTGTAGAGATCGAAGCTGTTGATGAAGGCGAAGATCCCGCCCATCGCCAGCCCCGGCATCACCAGCGGCAGGATCACCAGCCGGAAGGTCTGCCACCCGGTCGCGCCGAGACTGGCGGAGGCTTCCTCGAGCGAGGAAGGCACCTGCCGCAGTGCGGCGGCGATCGAGACATAGGCATAGGGGAAGGACATCAGGATATGCCCCATCTGCAACCCGAGCACGGTCTTGGCCATCTGGATCTTGTAGAGGAAGAACAGCAGGCCGACGGCGGTCAGCAGCTCGGGCACCAGCAGCGGCAGGGTCATGCCCAGCTGGAACCAGCCCGAAAGCCTGCCCGAGATCACCTGTCCGGCCATGGCCGCCATCATTGCGACGCTCATGGTGACAACGGCCGTGATCGCGCCGATGCGCAGCGACATCAGCAGCCCGTCCACCAGGTCCTGCCGGTTGAAGAACTCGACGTACCAGCGGAGCGAAATGCCCTGCGGCGGGAATTCGATCATCAGCCCGTCGGTGAAGGACGCACCAATGATCATCACGAGCGGCGCCAGCAGGAAGACGTAGAGCAGCACGATGAGCACGCCGAAGCCGATGTTGACTGGCTTCTGATGCGGGAAAGTGTTGGTCATCTCGCTCATGCCTTGGACCTTTCCATGAGCCGCGAGGTCAGCGCCGTGAACAGCCCGACGACGAGGATGGTGGAGACCGACAGCACGATGGCGAGCGCCGAGCCGAAGGGCCACTGGAACGTGCCGGTCAACTCGCCGATGATGAGCGTCGGCATGTAGCTGACCATCTGCCCACCCAGCAGGGCGGGGGTGACATAGGCGGCCACGGCCAGGACGTAGACGAGGATCATGCCCGGGTAGATGCCCGGAAAGCTCAGTGGCAGGATGATGTCGCGGAACACCTCGCGGCGGTTCGCCCCCATCGAGGACGAGGCCTCGACCAGGGTCGGAGAGATGTTGCGCAGCGCGTTGTTGATCGGCAGCACCATGAAGGGCACGAAGACGTGGACCAGCGCCAGGATCACCAGTCCTTGCGTGAACAGCAGGCGCAGCGGTCGTTCGAGGATGCCGAGCGCCAGCAGCGTCTCGTTGAGCGGCCCGTTGAGCGCCGCCGCGATCATCCATCCGAAGTTGCGCACCAGCACGCCGGTCATCAGCGGCGAGGCGATGCAGGCGTAGAGAAAGACCGCCTTCAGCCCGGCGGCCTTCGACATGTGCCAGGCGATGGGATAGCTGACGATCAGGCAGAGCACCGTCACCGCGCCTGCTGTCAGAAGCGAACGCGCAAGCACGGACCAGTAATAGCCGTCGCCCAGGATGCGGGTGTAGTGCATCACGGTGTAATCTTCGCCGAAGGGCGCAGAGGTCCCCGGCGTGCGAAAGCTCATCTCGACCATGTTGGTGATCGGCAGGATCATGAAGACGAAGATCAGCGCGATCGCCGGGATGGCGAGCAGCAGCCTGGGGCTCTTCAGGGTCATGGCGCGACCTCGGGCATCAGCCAGGCGTGACTGCGGTCGATGTCGATGCCGACCTCGTCGCCGGTCCGCACGTCCGTGTTGGGCTCCGCCGCCAGCTTCAGGATATTGTCCCCCGGCAGGGTGATCTCGCAATGCAGCGCCGCACCGAGGAAGGCAGACTTGGTAACCCGGCCCCGGAAGGTGCCCGTCTCGGGCGTGGTCAGCGACAGGGCCTCGGGGCGCAGCAGCAGCTCGGCCGGGGCGCCCGCGCCGATGCCCGGCACGCCTTCCAGCTCGAGCGTGGTGCCCGCGGCGGTGATGGCGTAGCGGCCCTCCGCCTGGGGCGTGACCGACTGGCAGGTCAGGAAATTCGCCTCGCCGGTGAAATCGGCGACGTAGCGCTCGACCGGCCTCTGGTAGATCTCGCGCGGGGTCGCGAATTGTGCCACGCGGCCCGCCTTCATGACCGCAACCATGTCCGACATGGCCATGGCCTCGGACTGGTCGTGGGTGACGTAGAAGGCGGTGATCCCGGATTGCTGCTGCAAGTCCCGGATAAGCCAGCGCACCTCGTCGCGCAGCCGCGCATCGAGGTTGGCCAGCGGCTCGTCGAGCAGCAGCAGTTTGGGTTTCAGCACCAGCGCGCGCGCCAGGGCCACGCGCTGCTGCTGGCCGCCGGAAATCTGGCGCGGCAAGCGGTCGTCAAGGCCGCCCAGCCGCACCAACTCCATCACGTCGTGAACCCGGGTCGCGATCTCGGATTTCGACAGCTTCTGCAGTTTGAGTCCGTAGCCGATGTTCTCGGCTACGGACATGTGTGGAAACAGGGCGTAGTTCTGGAAGACCACGCCAAAGCCGCGACGGTTGGCAGGGACGCCGAGGATAGACTCCCCCTCCACCATGATTTCCCCGCCGTTGGGCTCTAGGAACCCGGCGAGGCACCGAAGCGTGGTGCTCTTGCCGCATCCCGAGGGCCCGAGCAGCGTCACCAGTTGGCCGGACTCGGCCTTGAGTGACACGCCGTCGAGCGCGAGAAAATCGTGATACCGCTTGCGCAGATCCCTGACTTCAACCGTCGCCATAGCTCAGATCGTCCGTTCCCAGAGGTCGTTCAAGGCCGGCATGACCGCGAGCGTCTCGTCCCAGTCGAAGCGGATCGCCTTGCTGACAATCTCCGGCTGCAGCGGCCACTTCTGAAGCTCTTCGGGCAGTTCGACAGTCTTGTTGGTCGGCGCGATGAGCCAGTTCTCTGCCATCCACAGCTGGATTTCCGGCGACAGCACGAAGTTGACGTAGTCGAAACCAAGCTGTTTGTCCGGGCTGTTCTCGAACACCGAGAACGAGTGGTCGAACACCAGCATGCCTTCTTCGGGCACCACGTAGTCGATGGGCAGACCCTGTTCCTGCATGGACTTGACTTCGCCAAGGTCGATCGGCGCGACGGCGATCTGGCCCTGCGACAGCAGCGGCGTCAACTGCGCCGAGTAGCCGATCTGCGGGAAAGGCGCGAGTTCCTTGAATTTCGCCACGGCGGTCTCGATGTCGTCGCGGCCCGAGCCGAAGTGCTCGCCGGCCCAGAGCGCCATCATCGTCGCGGCGGAGTTGGTGATCTTGTACAGACCCAGCTGGCCTTTGAAACGCTCGTCCCAGAGGTCGGCCCAGCCCTTCGGCGGCTCGTCGACCATGTCGGTGCGATAGGCGATGACCAGCGGGGCCAGCATGCCCGTAACGGCGGTGCCGCCCTTGAGGATCGCCGGCTCGATCACGTCCGCCAGGTTCGGCACGTTCTCGGGGGTCAGTTTGGCAAAGTACCCGTCATTCCGGATCATTGCCGTATATTTCTCGTTCAGCATCACGGCCGGGAACGGCGGGTTGTCCGGGCCGGCTGCGCGGAAGTTCGAGATCCAGGCCATGCCGAGGCCGATGTCGAGGTCGAAATCCTTTCCGATCTGCTCGGCGAATTTCGGCATGACGTGCTGGCGCCAGTCGTTTTCCCAGCGGCCCCCGAACATGTTCACGATGAACGTGTCGGACTGGGCAATGGCTGGAACGCCGATTGCGCCAAGGGCCGCGGCACCGGCCGAGGTCTTGAGGAAGCTGCGTCGCGTGAGTGTCATAAGGGAGTCTCCTGTTGGTCTTTTATTGAGGTCGGTCGCGGCAAAAGGGGAGGAACTAGCCGCGACCGACCGGTCTTCCTGCCGTTCGGGCGGAATTTCGGGGTGGCCTTACATCTCGATCATCGTGGGATCGAGACGCAGGTCGATCAATACTGGGCCAGAGCGTTCGGCGATGGCGGTGCAGGCCGCGTCGAGGCTCGCATCATCGCTGACCCGCACCGTGGCGAAGCCCAGCGTCGCGCAGGTCGTGGCGAAATCGATCCGGGCGATCATCGACAATTGGGGGTTCATCTTGCGGTTGGTGAACTGCACATGCTCGGCACCAAAGCTGCCGTCGTTGCACAGGATCACGACGAGATCGGCCTGTTCATGAACCGCGGTCACGAGTTCGCTCAGTCCCGATAGCGTGAACCCACCGTCGCCTGCGACCAGAACCGTGGGTCGGTCCTCGATGGCGGTCGCGGTGCCGATTGCCTGGCCGAGGCCGCAGCCGATGGCACCGAAATGCGACGTGTAGACAAGGTCCTGCGGCTGGGTGACCGGCAGGTTTCGCCAGGCGGTGGTAACAAAGCGCCCAAGGTCGGCGACAAGCACTCGCTCTGCCGGCAACGCCTGGTGCAGGCGGCGCAGCGCCGGGGTTATGTCGACGGTGCCGGGGGCGGTCTTTGCCGCGGCGGGCACCTGCGCGAAGGTCTCGGCCTCGGCGCGCAACCGCCGGGCCAGGTCGTCATCGGTGACGCCCGATCCCGGGATATCGGCCATGTCCAGAAGTTCGGCAAAAGCCCGCGCCGTGCCGGCGATGTCGCCGATCAGGCGCAGCGTCGGCGTGTCGAGCCGCGGCGTTTCCTGCACATCGGGAAGGATCTGCACCACGCGCTTGCCCTTGGTATAAGCCCGCTCCTCGGTGGTGTGTTTGCTCAGGCTCGCGCCGAAGGCAAGGATGCAGTCCGACTGCATGATGACCTCGGTGGCTGTCGGGTGACTGAGACCGCCACAGATGCCGAGATCGAAGCGCTCGCCGTGGAACAGGCCCTGCGCCTTTAGCGTGGTGGCGACCGGGGCCTCGATGCGCGCCGCCAATTCCAGAAGGGCCGCACGGGCCTCGGGGTTCGCAGCTCCCCGGCCCGCAAGGATCAGCGGGCGCCGGGCCGAGGCCAACATGCCCGCCGCCTCTTCCAGAGCATCGCCCGAGGCTGGTGCAAATGCACAGTTGGGCACCGGCGCAGGCGCGGTAGGCGCAGCGAAGTCTTCCCACATCAGGTCGACGCGCATGTTGAAAACAACCGGGCATCGCCGGTGCGCTGCAATGCGGAACGCGCGGTCGAGGTCCTCAATCGCGGTGGCCGCGTTCCGCATTTCGACGAACGCAGCGCCGGAACTGGCAACGACCTCGCGCTGGTCGATCTTTTGCAGGTGTTGCAGGTCCCCCGGTGCGGTATCGCCGCACAGAACCACCAGCGGAATGCCGCCGCGCGCCGCCTCGGCCAGTGCAGTCACCACATTGGTCAGCGCAGGCCCATGGGTGATCGTTGCAACGCCGGTGCGACCTGTCGCCTGAGCAAAGCCGATCGAGGCGAGTACCGCGTTCGCTTCGTGCGTGCAGGCGATATAGCGACCGTGCCCGTCTTCGACATAGGCGTCCACCATGAAGAGATTGGCATCTCCGACAAGGCCATAGAGGTGTGTGACCTCGTGAGCAGCTAAGGCCCGAGCCAGCCCCTGATGCAGTTTCATGGTGTTCGCCATATCTTTCATGTCTTGTCGTTGGCCTCATCCGTGTCTTGAGATCACCGTAGGCCCGCTCGCATCGTGACAAAAGATCATTTTAAATAATGTAATAGTTCCCAAAAGTTACTTTATGGAGAGCCCTGACACGCTGGAATGGGAGCATGGAAAATTCTGGAATTCATCATCCTGCTTGCGCAAATTCGGCACCGCCGCGGTGATTTTTCCAAAGGCCGGAGCTATACTTTGAGAGCTCTAGACGACTGTTGCGCCTCTACCAGAGCCATTCGCGTGAGAAAGTAGGCAAGGAATCGATAATCGCTCGAGCAGACTGGCGCCCAAGAAACGGCAACCGCGAATGTCCGGTTTTGCAAAGTTACATTGAAGCGTCACGAAGTGCTTTCATCTACGAGAAGATCGACATGGAGCGCAGTTTGAAACGCTGAATCTGCGGTACGCTTCACACGTCGCATGGCCGCAATGGGCTCGGAGCAGACATGCGGAAGCGCAAACTCGTCGCAGCGTCATCGCGATCGCAGAATGCCTCCGGAAGAAGGCGGTCCTCACTTGGTCCTGACGCAAGAAAGAGGTGCGAAGCGGGTTTCCGAAGACCTCGTGTATTCCTGCCTCGCGAGAAAAAGAGCTTCAATAGGCTGAAACCGTGCCGCCGGTTCATTCGTGGTTTGGTGCATCTGGCCGGACTGATGCTGGCTGACCTTAACAACAGGATGACCCATGTTTTTCAAGACCACGCTTCCCGTCGCCGCTCTTTCGCTCGCTTTCGGCTCTGCCGCCCTGGCCCAGGATCATGCGGGCATGATGGGCTACGCCTTGGCAGAAGATGGCGGAACGCTCGTCACAATGGCGGATATCGCACAGCCCGGCGAAGTAGAAACCTACGCGCTTGAAACCACGCTGCGGGCGATCGCCTATCGCCCCGTGACGGGGCAGCTTCTCGGGTATGCCGATGGCACGATCTACGAAATCGATCCAACGTCGGGTGCGCTGACCGACCTCGGCGCAACTTTCATGGAAGATGCTATGATCGGAGAAGGCGCTGTGGCCTTCGATTTCAACAACCAGATCGACGCGGTCCGTGCCGTGGGCGCCGACGGATCGAATCTCGTGTATTTCCCCGATGGCTTTGGCGACAACGACGAGCGCGCAAACTCGGTCCGCCGTTTCACCGATGCCTTCTACGTCGAGGGCGACATGTCGGCCGGCGCCGAGCCCCAGATCTTCGCCAATGCCTACACCAATGCCATTTCCGGCGAGACGGCCGGATCGACCGCCCAATACGCCATCGACGCGCGGGCCAACGCGCTTGTGACCCTGGCCAACAATGCAGGCGAGCTTGCCAGCGTCGGCTACCTGACGCTGGACGGCGAAACGGTCGACGTGACCGACTGGGGCGGCTTTGACATCGTCTCGCCCGAGGAAGGCACCGACATGGCCTATGCGCTCCTGCAGATCGATGGCGAGGATATGGCCGGGCTCTATTCCGTCGATCTTGAAACCGGCGCGCTGACCGAACTCGCTGAGCTCGGCATGGGCGGCTTCAGCGGCTTCGCCGTATCGCAGGGGATGTAATCTCCGGGCCGACGCTGGCCTCTCCAGGACGCGCCGTGCCACTTCAAGGCCCCCGGTTCTTTCGGCCGGGGGCTGAAGCTCATGAACGACCAAGGCGGTGAGCTGGGCTCGAAACCGATCTGCGCCGCCGCAGCGAGCCAAGCCCTTGGCGCAACAGCGGCCGTCGCTCCCCGACCCGGTCCCAGCATTCGTATTGCGGGCAGGTACTACCGATGTCGGCCTGTCGCAGACGCTCACGGCTGCGGCGGTTCGATTTTGCGAGAACTTGGCCCAACTGACGGCTTCGGATCACTTTATCAGGGTCAGAACCGATCCTTGATAGTCAGGTGACTGTGCCGGTGCGGTTGGCCTCTGCCGTGCTGGTGAACCTGCTGGACATCTTTCACCGGCACCAAGGACAGTTGGCCGTGACGGATGCCGCGTTCGGCGAAGAGACCGTGCGCGTCGTCCTCCACATCTGCCACTCGGCCGCTCATCACGGTCACCTCCATGGCATTCGTGTGGTCGAGCGGCACCGACAAGGCGGCAACTGCCTGATCGTGACTGGAATGGCAGGTATGGGGCACGCGCCGTCCCAATTCGCGGGCGGAGAAGTCGAGGGTGTAGCTGACGACCCCGATGCACTCCACCTCCTGTGGCGTGTCCCGCGTCAGGGAACGGCGCAGAAGGGCGCGGATCGCCTCCGACCGATTGATTGCGCCGGACCGCTCCAACTGTTGGTCCAGTTCGGCCAGCAGGTCGTCTTCGATGGCGATTGTAGTCCGCTGCATGACCTTCTTCGGTCCTTTGCGGCCAAGTATCCGTGGGCGGCACGCTGGGCGTAAGCAAGTCCGCGCTTTAAAACGATGAGCCACAAAACATGAGATATGCGTCTATATTTCTTGCTGTTAGGTTCCGCATGCTTCGCCCGCTGTATACCGCTGCCGTCGCCCTGACGCCGCTGCTGCCGGCAACGGGCGAGACCACCGAGGCGGGCATGCCGATCGGCAACGACGTGACGGCAGACCGGGCGATCCGGGTGGCGATCAATCAGGCACTCCACCGCGAGGCGCTGGTGGTGCTTGCGCTGATCGGCCACGGACGACCCGCTATGGGCCCCGCCGACGACCTGCCCTGGGACAATCCCAAAGCGGCGATCCCCGGCAAGGATCCCGCCACTGCTGTGGAGACTCTGGGCTGACAGTGACGGCGACGGCATCCGTGAGAAAGACGGGCTGCGCGCGACCTTGCGGATCCTGTACCCCGCAAGCGACAGCACACGGCAGGCGCTGGCGCTCGGCGCTTCGCCAGCTGGCGCAGGGCGATCTTGGGCAATCTATCACCTTCAACGCGCCGGTGGTGCAGGTGATTGCTGCGCGGCTGCTGGCGTCTATGGGGCGCCTTTGTGCGGTCCTTCTGGCTCGGCACCCTGCTAGCGCTGGTAGCTGCCGCGACGCGCGGGCGTTGGCCCGACCGAGTGATCCGCGCCATTGCCGTCGTGCTTGCCGCCAGCCCGGGGTTCTGGGTGGCGAAACCGCTGGTCACTTTCTTTGCCGTCGGGCTGGGATGGCTGCCCGCCTGCTGCGCAACGCCTCCCGGGCAACTGGCCACCGAGGTCTCGTTGGCGGATCGCTGGCGTCACATGATCCTGCCGGTTGCCACCCTTTCAGTCGTGGGCATCGCGCCGCTGGTGCTACACACGAGGCAGAGCCTGACCGCCTTTCTCGACAGCCCCGCCGGGCGGCACCTTTCGACCCACGGCGCCCGCCGGGCGGCACCTTTCGACCCACGGCGCCCGCCCTGCGGCTGGCCTTCGGCCCCTGCTTGTAGCACGCGGCCGGGGTCGCGATGACCGTGCACCTCGCTGGGGCCGGAGAGCTCTTCGGCGGCTCGGTGCTGGCCGAGGCGGTGTTTGCCTGGCCCGGCCTCGGGCAGGCGACGGGGGCGGACGCGCCGATGCCGATGGGGATCGGGCTGGCGACGCTGCTGTACGTCTTCGCCGGTAATCTCTTGGCGGACATTGCCGCCCATCTGACCGATCCACGTTTGAGGCGACCCATATGAGCGAAAGGGCCGAGCTGACCCTGGCGTTGCCTGCCCGCCGCCGTAACCGGCGGCGACGGGCGATGCGTCACGAGATCGTCGCGCTGGCGCTTCTGGGCATTGTGCTGGCGGGGGCGGCGCTGCTGCCAGAAAGCGCGCTGTCGAAAAAACACCGCCGCCCGGGCGCTGCCACCGCAGGCGGCGCACCCGATGGGGACCGATATGCTGGCCGCGACATCGCCGCCCGGATCGTCGCCGCTGTCGCTGGGAGTCTGCAGGTCGGACTGCTGGCGGCGGGGGCCTCGACCCTCGTCGCAGCGGCGCTTGGATTGGCGGTAACCTTCGGGCGCGTTGCGGATCACGCGGTCGGCGTGCTGACCGAGCTCGCGCTCGGCCTGCCACATTTCGTTCTGCTCATCATGATCGCCTTCGCAATGGGAGCCGGGACGATCGGCGTGATCGTCGCCGTCGCGCTGACCCATTGGCCGCGGCTCGCCCGTGTCCTGCGTCACGAGACCCGGACCATCGCCGCCTCCGAATACGTGGCCAACTCGCGCGCGCTCGGACGTTCGCGGGCTTGGGTCGCCCTCCATCACTTGGCGCCGCATCTCGTGCCGCAGATCAACGCCGGGTTCGTCGTAATCTTTCCACAAACCATCCTGCACGAGGCCGGGCTTAGCTTCATCGGTCTCGGGATCGAACCGCATCTGCCCTCGATCGGAGTGATGCTGTCGGAAAGCCTGCGCGAGGTCATGGCCGGTCACTGGCGGGTCGCCGCCACCCCGGGGCTTGGCCCAATGCTGGTCGCTCACGCTTTCGAACGGTTTGGTGAGGCGCTGCGCCAACTGTCGGACCCATTGGAGAGGCTGTCATGAGCCTAAAAGTCGAAGACCTGTCGGTGCGCTTTCTGACCGGCCCGGTGCCAGAGGGAGCCTCACTGTCAGTGCAGTTCGGCGAAATCGTCGGGCTGACCGGTAACTCCGGCGCGGGTAAGAGCCTTGTGGCAAAGGCCCTGGCCGGCGCGCTGCCGCCTAACGCCACCCGGACCGGCAAAATCACCATCGACGGTGCGCCGGTCGATCCACGACGCATCGCACTGGCCCCGCAGCGGCTGGATGCGCTGGATCTGCTCGCGCAGGTCAGCCGTCAGAACCAACGGTTCGCGCGTCTTGCTGGCCGATCCGCCAACGTGTCCGGCGCGTTGGCCGGCGTCGGTCTGCCGGCAGAGACAACGAGGCTCTATCCGCATGAACTGTCAGGCGGCATGGCGCGCTGCGTCCTGCTGGTCACGGCACTGGCCACCGGCGCGGACTGGATCGTCGCCGACGAGCCGACAGTCGGACCGGACGAGGCCACGGCGGGCCGGATCCTGTCCCTGCTTGCAGACCTGTCCATCGGCGGGCGCGGGGTGAACTTTTTTCGCATGACCTTGTCGGTTTGGTGAGGATCGCGTCCGGAGTCCTGATCTTTCGCCACGCCCGGCATGTCGAGACGGCAGCGACGTGCGCGTTCTCGGAAACCGGTCTGCGAGAAGAGTTTTCCTGCGCGCCGTGGCAGGCCAACTTGCACCGGCTGCGTCATGTTGAATGTCCGCGCACTTTCCCTCTCCTATGGCCAACGACAGATCCTTAGCGGCGTCGACCTTGACCTCGCCGCGGGAGAGATGATGGGCCTTGGCGGGGATCGGGTCGCGGCAAGACAATGCTGAGCCGTATCCTCGCAGGTCACCTGGAACCCGACTATGGCCAGGTTCTACTGGAGGGAAGGAGAGTGGCTTCGGCAAGACCGGGCCGCCCAGCCCCATTGCAATACGCCCCGCAATCGCCTGAACTGGCGGTCGACCGGCGCTGGACGGTACGCAAAATCCTGGCCAAGGGCACGGCACCCGACCCCGCGGTTCTTGCGGCACTCGGTATCCGGGGTATCTGTGCAAGCCGAGTGCCGGACCAATTGTCAGGCGGCGAGCTGGCGCGGGTCTTATTCGCGCGACTGTTCCACCCGGGCTAGCGCGTCCTGATCTGCGACGAGATCAGTTCCCAGCTGGATGCGATCGAACAGGGCGTGCTTCTGAGCGTACTTCTCGACCCGACCAGAGTGCGACCGATCGCGGTGCTGCTGGTCTCTCACAGTGGGGGCCTGAGGACCCGGGTCTGTGCCAGAAGCCTGTCGCTTGGTCGTCGGATAGGATCACGGGTAGGCCTGCGAAAAGCGGACGTTCGCCCAAGGTGCGGCGAAGGTCCGCTCTCCTGAAGGTTTTCCGATGCGGGCCGTGGTGCGACGTTGACTGCCAAGAGATGGCGGCCCGCGTTGACAAACCTCGGAAGGATGAAGCCGCGCGGGGCTTGGTGAGCGCTATGGGTAAAGAGCGATGACGGTTGATGCCACGCTGATCGAGATGGTGGCGGCTATTTGGCCGGTGGCGTTGACCGGCGGTGGGTTGCTGTCTTTCGATGCTGGCGGCAAGGTGCGTTTCACCTACTTGCCCCTGGGATGTCGATCCGAGGGAAGTGGCGCAGGGTGACATCACCGGCGCTGCGCAGGCCAGTTGACATTTAGGTATGCAGAGGGACGAGCGCTTCGTCATGCGGCCTGCCCATTAGGTGGTGCGCGCGACACCGGTTTCCGTCCCCGACGGAAGATCTCGACGATGCGCATCGGACCGCCGCAGTATGGGCAGGGTTCACGCAGGGTGAGCGTGACGATCTCGGCCTCGTGTTCCGGCACTGGAATCGGGTCTGCCATCGGGTCTCTGAGCGGCGCACGGACCCTGTTGGTTTTCATCTTGCGGATCCCGCTGGCCAGCAAGCCATAGTGTCGGATGCGGTGGAACCCGTTTGGCAGGACATGGATCAGGAACCGACAGACGAACTTCGACGTGGAAAGACGCACGATCTTCTGCCTGTCACCGGACTTGATGCGGTATTCCGTCCAGCGGAACGCGACGGTCTCGGCGTCGACGCTGATCAGGCGATGTTTCGAGATCGCGAAACGGGGGGTGTATCGGCTGAGGTAAGCAAGCGCGGCCTCCGGTCCGCCAAAAGGTGGTTTGGCATAGACGACCCATTCGGATTTGCGGAACGGCGCGAGCCAGGCGGTGAAGGGATTCGCCTGCGCAAGTCTTCGAAATCGCCGAAGAAGGCCAGTTCTCCGGCACGATGAAGGGCCAGCAGCTCGCCGAGATCCTCGGTCCGGCAAGCTTCGATCGCTGACATCACCTTGAGCTGGGAAAGGCTGACGCGTCCGGCATTGGCGTGCCGCCACGCAGGACCGTTGTGCTGGAAGCACGCCTCCGGCGTGATGGGCGCGAAAGACGTCAGAGATCTCCTGCTTTGGCAGGGGCACCGGTACCCGGGGCGCTAATGCATTCCTCGTCGCGGCGTCTCGTCCTGCAACAACTTGATCAGCTCGTAGGGGCTGATCGTGCTGAGGAGCGTGTGGGTCGCCACTTGGGTGTAGCGCGCCGTTATGGTCAGCTTGGCGTGCCCCAACAGGACCTGGATGACGCGAACATCCGTATTCGCTTCCAGCAGATGCATTGCGAAGCTGTGGCGGAGGGTGTGCGGTGTCAGCTTCCGGTCCCCAAACCGTCCTATGCAGGCATCTGCTTGGCAGCGCGTGGGTGCTTCAACCACTTGTCGCGTGCGTGCGAAAACCGTGGCGGTCGCCTGGGTCTCGGGTTTAGGTTCTTGGACCGGACCCTTTGGCTAACAGGGCGTTCGGAGAAACTTGTCGGAGACTGGAGCAAAGGCCATGTGTGAATTGTTCGCGATGAGTGCTGCGGAGCCGCACACGGTTCGGTACGAACTTGACCTCTTCGCCGCGGAAGGGGGAGAGAAGCACCGCAATCGTGACGGCTGGGGAATCCTGTTCGCCCAGGATCGCGATTGCTATGTTTTCCGCGAACCGGATCCCGCGGCGTCCAGCGAACTTTCCCGCATGGTCGTCCGCAACGAGCGTCCCTGCAAACAACTCATGGCGCATGTTCGCCGCGCCAGCGTCGGAGGGGTGGAACTGGCCAATACCCATCCCTTCGACCGCGTGGCTTGGGGACGACGCCACGCATTTGCGCACAATGGCGGATTGCCGGGGATCGAAGACCGCGCGGACACGCAGGATCTGCTTGGCCAGAGGGTCGGCGACACGGACTCCGAGCTTGCCTTCCTGCTGCTTCTCGACCGCCTGAACGCATCTGGCGCCACCGATCCGGCGGCACGCTTCGATGTCTTCACCCGGTTTGCCGGCGACATGTGCGATCTGGGAAGTGCCAACTTTCTGTTCTTCGACGGGGAACGCCTGTTCGTGCATGCCGACCGCCGACGCTTTGAAACCGAAGACGGTGTGACTGAGCCGCGCGAGCCCGGTCTGAACATGCGCAGCTTCGATGAGCGCCACGCAGGGCAGCCTTGGGTAGCGGCAGGCGCCAGCATCACGAAGGTGTCCGGCCCGTTGCATCTTTTCGCCTCGGTGCCGCTCGATCCGGAAGGTTGGGAGCCATTGGACCGCGGAACCGTGATGATGCTGAAAGACGGTGTCATCGAAGCGCAAGGTCGGGCCTGACCGCCTGCCGCAGTGACTTGGGTGAACCGGAGCGGCGCCAGAGAACATGGTTGATCTCGCCGAACAGGACATGCATCACGCCGTCACGAGGCAGCGCCGCAATCACAATGAACCCGGCCAGGCGCACTTGGGGTAACACGTCATCGCGCGGCAGGACGCGCAGATCTTGACGCCGGTGACGACCAGCAGATGCAGCGGCCGCAGGAAGCGCGTCAAGGGTTGCGCGTTGTGAAGGCGATATCGACGACGACCGGAAGATGGTCTGACGCCCGTTTCGCCAGCGCAGAGTGATGCACATGAGCCGAAACGGAGCGCAGTCCGGGTCCCAGCACAAACCTGTCCAGCGAAGCCGTGGGTCGGCTTGCGTGAAAGCTGAGACCCGGAGACACGACGGTTGCAGGGGCCGCAAACGGCAGTCGCCCGGAATTCCACTCGTTGAAATCGCCCGCCAGGAGCACCGGGTGATCGCAATCCTCAAGCCGCTTCTGCAGGGTCAGCATCTGTTTGCGCCGCATTCCCGGTGTCAGGCCGAGATGCACGCCGATCACTTCAAGATCGGGCTGGCGCAGGCGAACGGAGACGGCGCCGCGTGGCTCCATCGTCGGCAACAGGATACGTTCGGCAACGTGATCGAACAGACGCGATCGCACCAGGATCGCGTTTCCTTGCCAGCCGTGACTGAGAGGACGAATTGAAACATCGGTCATGATGTAACCGAGTTCGGTTTCCAGGCGATCGAGGGGCAGCACGCCCGCACGCGTGCCAATCCGCCGATCCGCTTCCTGCAAGGCGATGACATCCGCGTCGATCTCGCCCAACACATCGACGACCCTATGCGGGTCGCGCCGCCAGTCCAGCCCCACGGCCTTGCGGATATTGTAGCTTGCAACCCGCATGGATCGCTCTTCGCCGACACCGGGACGTGCGCTCATCGCGCGTACCTGCTTGGGACAGTTTTTATAGCCGCCATGCAAGGGCTGGCGACAGGATGCGCCGGTCCACGTCGCTTGAAACACCCATCAGTCGTGTCCCGCCAGCGCGGATCTTGCCGCCGGACCCAAGTCCGGCAGCCTTGGGAACCGTTTGCTCCAAAGACGGAGCCGCGGAACGAATGGGACCGGCGAACGTGCACGAAGGGGCGGATCAGGCGTTATCCAGCGTCTGCGCCGGCTCCTTGATATAGGCATCGACGTCCTTGTCCTTGACGGGTACGCCCGTCAGGTGCGCGCACTGGAACGCCAGGAATTTCACGCCCAGCTCATGGCGTACTTCAAGCGAGTTGCGCTTGCGGAAATCCACCAGGCCCTGACGCTCTTCTTCGCCCATGTGATCGCTGTTGGCGACCTCGCAGGCCGCAACCGCGGAGAACCACTCCGGCGAACCAACCTCGTATTTCTGCACCTCTTCGCCGGTATCGCGGATCTCATTGTGATCGTCGATTGCATCGCGCGTCTCATCGTCGGCGTCGTCAGCGTCGGCGGCACCGGTTCCTGTCTTCAGCAAGTCAGGATAGAAGAAGCGTTCCTCGGCCTCCGCGTGGGAGTCGAGCAGAGCCTTCAGGCGTCCCCAGATGGCTTTCAGTGCGTCGGTTTCGCTTGGGTCGATCTCGCTGATCGCGGCAAACAGACGGCGTTGTTCGGCATGATCGTGCAGGATGATCTGTGTGACGTCCATTATTGCCCCCTAGGCAACCAGATTATCGCTTGAAACGCATCCAGGGAAACCCCCTGAAATGTCGGGGTATTTTCTAGAGCGCCAAACTCCGCCTTCAAGTCCGTGGCTCCAGTTTTAAGACCGGCGCCGAACTCCGGCTGCGCGGAGTCCTTTCTTGCAAGTTTTTCGGTCGGGGCAATTGCTTGCATGCCCGGGCCATGGGCCCACCCTCACGCCATGGCGGGCAAGGGCCGGATCTTTCCGGTTCGGAACTGCCAGTAAAGCAAGACACTGATCACGGCGGCGTAGAAACACCAGACCGAGGAGAAAGCATAGGATTTCATCAGGAACACGACCGTCAGTCCGATCAGGTTCAAGACCCCGAACCAACGGACCACGTGGAATCCCGACAGGACCAGCGCACCACAGGTCACGAGGATATAGAGGATGCCCGTCCACATCGTTTCCGTGACCGGGTTGGAATAGACGACAGACCTGTTCTCGGCGTAGCAGGATGTCGGGAAGGACATGACGCCCCAGATCATGTAGGCACCGAACACGAACGCCAGCGCGGTGATCGCGGCCAACGCCACACGTCGCCACGGGACGTCTTCCATGAGAAGAACCGAAAGCGGCATCGCGATGGGCAGTATACCCTGTGCGTACAGCAGGAACAGGAAAGCGGCATTGTCCCGCGACAGTTCACTGATCGCACCGTCAAGACCCAGCCAGACGAAGCCTTCGGTGAACTGGTGAAGCGCGAACAGCAGCGGCATCGCGCCAAACAGGACATCGCGCGGATGGCGGACATGGGCAAGTGTCGCGACACCGACAGCACCGATGACGGCACTGGCCACGAAATTGACCTCGGCAGAAATACACATGTGTGGCGGCTCGTATCGCAATCTCCGCCCACGTTATTGCAAATGACGCGGGCGCAATAAACTGGGAACGCGCCCACGCGAGGGATTTTTCGGATCAATCGCGGCTGGCCCTTGTCCTTGGGGTGCAACCGCCGCGCTTCGGTGGCTGGCCATGTTATCGCACCCGCCACGTGATCAAGGTTCGACGTATCTCGCGGCGTCGCTGGCGATCAGTCGAGCTTTGCGTCGGCCTTGAAGATGGAGGCTTCGATGTCGACGATCAGGCTGACGTTCCAACCGTCGACCCGCACTTCGGCACTGTCGACGGGAACAAAGACATGTGCCGCATCGATCCCAAGAAAACCGCCCGCGTCGACGATGTAGCCGATGACACGGTCGGGATGCTGCCAGTCGAAGACGATGTCGTGCACGGTGCCGATATTCTCATCTGGACTGGCGTAGGCGGTCGCCCCGATGATCGAAGACGCCTTTTGCGCCGGTGTCAGCAGGGTATCCGGCACGGTGGTGAAGGGCTGCAGTTCTTGATTTTGGGCGGCAGAAGGTCCGGCGGCCACCGCGGCAAGAAGAGCTGCGGTAGCAAGGGTGGCGATGCGTGTCATGGCGATTTCCTTTTTCGTGTGTGAGGAGGCAAGGTCAGTCGGCCGGGCGTGGGACGCCACGAGCATGGACCAACGGTCCGGCTTGGCGTCGAAGGGCGGTCATTGGCGGCCCTCCGGAGAAGGGCGAACATTGCCGGCAAAGAGTTGCATGTGTCGTCTCCCGCGCCCCTCGGGCGGATTTCTGCATTTCAATCAAGGTCCACGGTTTCATGGATCCGACGATGGCTTCTTGACTGCGTGACTCTGCGCCTGACTGTCGGGAGTTTTACATTCGTGAAAATATCGTACGCGCTGGCCCGCGCGACCCGATGCGCTCCGGCAGGCCGACGTCGGGCGCAGTCGCATAGTGTTTCTGTGCTGCCTCGATCCGCGCCGAACAGGCGCCACACCTCCGTCGTATCGGTTCGGTTGTGCGTTTGAGCAAAACCGCGCGTTGAAGCCTGTCCAAGAAGCAGCGCAGGCTCTGAAACAGCGGGGATCCTCCGAAAACCGACACGGCACGGACAGCACGCGCCCACCTGTCAAAAAAGTAAGAACCTGGAAAGAGTGACACAAAGCCGAACCGGGATAAGTTCCGAGGATGCCAACTGCACGCGAACCCAAAAAAGAAAGACCGATCTCATGAGCGACCACCTGAACAGCATTCTCGACACATGCAAACGGGCGGTCGTTCCCATCATCGCCGCAGTGCTGTGCGTGGTCGCGCTTGTCGCTGGGTGGATCTGGGTGGCGGTGCTTCTGGCGCTTGTGGTCTTGCTGGGGCTCTACGATGCATTCCAGACCCGCTGGACCATCACACGGAACTATCCAGTGGCCGGCCGGATCAGGTGGCTTTTCCACGATCTGCGGCCGTACCTCCACAGCTATATCGTCGAGGACGACCTCGGCGGCACGCCATACTCCCTGGCGGCCCGGCGTCTTGTCCATGCCCGTGCCGATGGCGTCACTGACACGCAGCCCTTCGGCACCGAGCGCAATACCGACGAGGACACCTATCACTGGGTTGGCCATTCCATCTCGCCCACCAAGAACCCGGTAAAGTCGCCTCGGGTCGATGTGGGGTCGGATCAGTGCAGCAAACCATATTCGGCGTCGGTCCTGAACATTTCGGCCATGAGCTTTGGCGCGCTGTCGGCCAATGCCGTGCGGGCGCTGAACCTGGGCGCAAAGAAGGGCGGGTATTACCACGACACCGGCGAAGGCGGGCTGTCGCCCTATCACCTGGAAAACGGCGGCGATATCGTGTGGGAACTGGGGTCGGGCTATTTCGGCGCCCGCGACAAGGACGGCAATTTCGACCCCGGTAAGTTCGCCGAGACCGCGCAGCGCGACGAGGTCAAGATGACCGAGATCAAGCTGAGCCAGGGCGCCAAACCCGGCCACGGGGGCCTCCTGCCCGCGGCCAAGGTCACTGAAGAAATCGCAAAGATCCGTCAGGTGCCCGCGCATCAGGACTGCCTGTCGCCGCGCGGCCATTCGGCTTTTTCCACGCCGATCGAACTGCTGGAATTCGCCGCGAAAATGCGGGATCTGTCGGGCGGCAAACCCGTGGGCCTGAAACTGTGCATCGGCCAGCCGCACGAACCTTTCGCCATCATGAAGGCGATCATCGAGACCGGCATCCACCCAGATTTCATTGTTGTCGACGGTGGCGAGGGCGGCACCGGCGCGGCGCCGCTGGAGCTGTCAGACTGGGTCGGCATGCCCCTGTCCGAAGGCCTGATCCTGATGCGCAACGCGCTGGTGGGGGCCGGCGTCAAATCGCAAATCAGGCTGGCGGCGAGCGGCAAGGTCTATTCCGGCATGGGCCTGGCGCGCAACATCGCGCAGGGGGCGGACTGGTGCAACGCGGCGCGGGCCTTCATGTTCTCTGTTGGGTGCATTCAGGCGCAACGCTGCCATCTGGGCACTTGCCCGACCGGCGTCACCGCGCAGGACCCCAGCCGCCAGCGGGGACTGGTGCCGGAGGTTCAGGGCGAACGCTCGGCCCGGTTCCACGACAAGACCGTCGATGCCCTGATGGAGATCGTCGCGTCTGCCGGGCTGGAACATCCATGCGATCTGGAACCGCATCATCTGATGCACCGCAAGGGACCTGAAAAAGCGGTGCCGTTTGACCGGGTTCATCCATTCCTCACCGAAGGCGCCCTGTTGGATGCGCCCGAAGACACGATCTACGCGGATTTCTGGCGTGCGGCACAGTCGGGCAGTTTCCGACCGGCAGTCGATCTCGCCAAGGCGCGGGCAAAATAAACAAACTCTTTTCGAAGGATATCGAACATGGCCAAAGTTGCCGAAATCGTTGTGGATGCCCTGTTGGAAGCCGGCGCAAAACGCTGCTGGGGGATTGTCGGCGATACGATCAATCACTTCACCGATGCGGTGCGGAAGTCGGACCTGTGCTGGGTGCACGTGCGCCACGAAGAGGCCGGCGGTCTGGCCGCGGGTGGCGAAGCCTACTTCACCGGTGAGCTGGTGGTCTGCGCAGGCACCTGCGGGCCAGGTACGCTCCATTTCGTCAACGGGATGTTCGAGAGCCACCGCAATGGCGCACCCGTCGTTCTGATCGCCTCGGACGTGGCGCGCGCCGAGACCGGCCTTGGCTTCCCGCAAGAACTGGACCAACGCAAGATCTACGAACAATACAGCGTGTTCTGCGAATACATCTCGCATCCAGATCAGGCACGCCGGATCACCGTGCAGGCCGCTCAGGCGGCGCTGACCAAGGGCGGCGTCGCAGTGGTCATCGTCAATGGCGACATGTTCGAAGAAGACAGCAAGGACGACCTGCCCTGGTCCGTCCATCGGCCCAAATCGCACCTGCGCCCCGTGGACGCAGAGCTTGACGCGCTGGCTGAAAAGCTCAACGCGGCGGGCACCGTCACGCTTTACGCCGGGATCGGCGCGCGCGATGCCAAGCCTCAGCTTGTGGCGCTGGCACAAAAGCTGGCCGCGCCCATCGCCCACACCAGCCGCTCGAAGGAATTCATCGAGCCCGACAATCCCTACAACATCGGCATGATCGGCATCCTCGGCAACAAGGCGGGTGTCGAGGCGATCGACGCCGCCGATGTGATGCTCTGCCTTGGCACGGATTTCGCCTATACGCAGTTTTATCCCGGGCAGGAGAAGATTGTGCAGATCGACCGCGATCCAACGCATATCGGACGCCGCGCGCCGGTGGGCATGGGCCTTGTCGGCGATGTCGGCGCGACCATCGATGCGCTTCTGGACCGGCTGAAGCAGAAAAACGACAAGTCCCATCTGGAGGCCGCACGAAAGCAGTGGAAAAAGGATCTCGACGGCTATGCTGACGAGGCTGAGGAAAGCGATCCATCGCTCATCCATCCGCAGTTCGTCACCCACACGCTCGACCGCCTGGCCGCGCCTGACGCGATCTTTACCGCCGATGGCGGGTCGCCCATGGTCTGGCTGCTGCGGCACCTGACGGCGAACGGCCAGCGGAACTTCCTGACCAGCCTGCTGCATGGCACGATGGCCAACGCCTATCCGCAGGCCATGGGCGCGGCGGCGGCCTATCCCGACCGTCAGGTCATCTCGATGAGCGGCGACGGTGGCATGACGATGCTCATGGGCGATCTGCTGACGCTCAAACAGGAAAAGCTGCCGGTCAAAATTCTGATCTACAACAACGGCTCGCTCGGATTTGTCGAGATGGAACAACGTGTCGAAGGGTTGCTGGACAGCTACACCGGGCTTGAAAACCCCGATTTCGCCAAGCTGGCCGAAGTCTGCGGTCTCAAGGGTTGGCGCGTCGAAAACGCGGACGACCTTGAAGGCGCGATGGCCGAATGGCTGGCCGCCGACGGACCGGCCGTTCTCGACGTTCGGGTCAACCGTGTCGAATTGGTCATGCCGCCCAAGGTCGAAGCCGGTCAGGTTGCCTCGACCGCGCTGTTCGGGATGAAGGCCGTGCTGGACGGCCGCGCGCGCGAGGTCATTTCTCTCCTCCGCGACAATTTCCTGCGGTAGAGTGGAAGGAAAGTGTTCCATGCAGAAAGTTGAAAGGCGAGAGACTCCATGACCGTCTCGGTGGTGTCTGGCTGGGGGTTGCTGGGTGGCAGCATCCCGGCCGCCGTCTTCATTACCATCCTTCTTGAGGCTTTTGGCGTGCCGCTGCCTGGCGAAAGCGCGCTGATCGCCGCCTCGGCCGCCGCGGGGGCGGGCGAGACACGGCTGCCTTTGGTCTTTTTGGCGGCGTGGGCGGGGGCCGTAATCGGCGACAACATCGGCTACTTCATCGGGCGCCGATACGGGCAATCCTTGGTCGAGCGCTACGGCGCGCGCATTGGACTGACACAGGCGCTTTATGCGCGCGTCGAGCTCGCGGCGCGGAAATACGGGGCGTTCATGGTTGTCGTCGCGCGGTTCTTCGTCGTTCTGCGCCAATTCAACGGGTTGGTCGCGGGATCGACGGGAATGCCGTGGTTCCGGTTCCTTGTCGCCAACATCGTCGGCGCGGCGGCCTGGGCCGCAGTATGGACATTGCTGGGCGACAGGGCCGCGCGCTGGCTGACACACCATCCGAACGTGATGCACGCGGTTCCGCTGTTCGCGTTTGCAGCGGTTGCGATCTTTGTCTCCGTTCTTCTTTATCGAAGACGGGGCTCACGCCGAGGCCCCCGAGGGTCGTAACCTTTCGACGCAAGCGACACACGGCAGCGGAGACGCTGTCGTGACCGCGACGGAGCAACGAGACTGTAAGCATCGGCTGACTTTTCTTACATGTTTGTAATCACGGCACCAAATGCAGGTGATCGGGTTCCCCCACCATGTAGACGATCAGATATTCCATTCTCGAAGAAGGGGCAGACCGTGACTGACACCTCCAAACACAGCCTTTCGTTAATCGAAGTCGTCTCTCTAGGCATCGGCACGATGATCGGCGCGGGGATCTTCGCGCTCTTCGGCACAATCTCCGATCTTGCGGGGGGCTATGCCTGGCTGGCCTTTGCGGCCTCTGCCATCGTCTCCGCCTCTGCGGGATACAGCTATGCCGTTCTGGCGAGGTCCGCCTCGACCAATGGCGGGATCGCCGAATATCTGGACATCGGCTGGCAAGGTGGGCTGGTCGGGCGGACCATCGCCTTTTGTTACTATCTGTCGATTGCGGTCGTCCTCGGCCTCGTGGCGAAGTCCTTTGGTCACTACACGACCAAGGTGCTGTCCCTTGGCGACGGGACGGTCCTTTGGTTCGGTATCGCGGTGATGCTGCTCTTTCTTCTGATCAACGCGCTGGGGCTGCGTCTGCTGGGCCTGTCGGAAAAGCTGATGGTGGGCGCGAAGCTACTTGTCCTCGTCGGCTTCACCATCGTCGCCTTCACGCAATTCGACCCCGCCACCTATGCGCAAAACAGCGGGTCGGTCGCGTTCAACGCCGGCGACTTTGTCAACGCGGTGGCGCTGGCCAACCTGTCTTTTGCCGGTTTCGCGGTCATCGCGAACGCCGGTGGCGCCGTCCAGGGCGGCACCGGGACCATCGGGCGCGCCATCTTCATCGCCATCGCCGTGGTGGCGGCCATCTACATCCTGCTGGATATCGCGGTCTTCGGCAGCATCGACCTGTCGCGGATCGAACAGGCCAAGGACTACGCCCTCGCCGAAGCGGCCACCCCGGTTCTGGGGCAAGCGGGTTTCATGTTGCTTGGCATCACCGCGATGGTCTCCACGGCCACCAACATCAACGCCAATATCTTCTCGGGATCGAACACGATCAGCTACATGGCCAAGAACCGCGAGCTGAGCCCGACCCTGTCCCGGCATATCTTCCTGCGCCAGGGCAATATCGCGATGATCGCGACGGTGGTGATCGTGATCGTGATGCTTGTCTCGATGGATCTCGAGCAGATCGGTGACGTGGCCAGCCTGACCTTCCTGCTGGTTCACACCTTTGTCCCGCTCGGCGCGGCGCTTCACGTGGCGCGTGGCGAAGGGCGCGGGAACCGCACACTCTTGTGGCTCGCCGCGATCCTCAATGCCGGGGTCATGGTGTTCTTTGCCTACCACCTGATCGGCGACAAGACTTTGGAGCTTTATGTCTTCGGCGGTGTGGTGGTCTTTGCGCTGGCGTTCTGCGCGATCAGCAAGGCCATGATCGACCGGTAAAGCGGCTTGATGCGCCAGATGGAGCTGTGCGCCTACGTCGCGCAGAACTCTGCAAAGCGGCGTAGAAAATTCTCAACCTCCCGCCGCCCCTCGGGCAGATCCAAATGCTCTGCTATCTCGGCGGGAGATTTCTTCATCAGCTCAAAGCGCAAGAAGAGATCACTGGAAAACCGCGTACTGACCGTGGCCAGGACGATGCGCAGCTGGGCCAACACATCGTCGCCGCGGTGGGAGCTGTGCATCAGGGCGATCGGCTTGTGGATGATCTCATCGCGCGACACCAGCCAATCTATCGCGTTCTTCAGACCGCCGGGGATGGCCCTGACATATTCGGGACTGGAAATGATGAGCCCGTCGCAGCCTTGGATTTGGTCGACGAAGATCTGAACGGCGTCCGGCAGCGGGTCCGTTTCCAGATCCGGTGAAAAGACCGGCAAATCGCCAACCCTGTCGAACACGGAAATCACATGATCCGGGCGCCCGATATCCGCCACGGCACGCAGCATAGCCGTATTGGTCGAGAGCCGTCGGGCACTGCCTGAGATCGCAAGAAAATCCATGCGCCCGCAATACAGCGCACTGGCTTCCGCTTCAACGAACGCTGTGGCCGAGTGGGGGCCCTCTGGCATGTGCCGGAGCTCCGCGCGCGAGGGGTCACATCATCCGGGCCATCAGGTTGCCCAGCACCCAGACCGTTCCGGCGACCATGATCGCGATGATCAACCCGGTGAACAGGATAAGCTGCAAGTCTTCGCGTTTCTGGCGGGAGAAGTCGATGTGCAGGAAAAAGCGGAAGTGGACGACCACCTGCACGGCCGCTAGCACTGCCAGCGATGCAAAGATGCCCATGGGGCCGAAGGGTTGCAGGATCGCTGTCGCAAACGACAGGGCCGTCAGGACGATGGCCGCCGCAAAGCCCGTGAAATACATGCGCAGATCCTGTGCGCGTTCGTCGCGATCATTCATGTCAGCAGCCCCGGAAGAAAGACGACCGAGAAAATCCCGATCCAGATGATGTCGAGAAAGTGCCAGTACAGCCCCAGCCGCAGCACACGCGTTTTCACATCATCGGCAAAGCCGAATATGGCGATCTGAACGCAGACGACCAGGATCATGAGGCTGCCCACCGTGACGTGCAGCCCATGCAGCCCGACCAACGCCCAATAAGCGCTGAGATAGCCCGACCGCATCGGCACCGCGCCCTTTTCGGCCGCGTCGATGAAGTCGCGGACCTCAAGCCCCAGAAAGCACAGACCGAAGGCCAGCGAGGCCAGAAGCCAGAGGATCGTGCTGCGCGGCGAAGATCCGTGTTTCATGGCGACCGTCGCAATTCCGAAGAGCAGCGAACTGATCAGTAGCGCTCCGGTCTGCAAGCCGATGCTTGTGACATCGACGATGTCGGCATTGCCCGGCCCCCCCGCCGTCGCATGAATCGAGGCGGCATAGGTGGCAAAGAACATCGCGAAGGTGACGAGGTCACTCATCAGGAAGATCCAGAACCCGAAGACAACCGTCTCGGCGTCCTTGTGCGCCTGACCGTGTGCGGGGCCAAGGTTCAGTCCGGGATGGCTGTTGGCGTTCGCGGTCGATGTCGTCATCTCACGCCTCCGAAATGCGGGCGGCAAAGCCGCGATTGTCTGTGGAAACCTCGTCGCGCCGGTCGGTGAACCGCCCTTGTTGCGCCATGGCGATCCAGTCCCGCTCGGTCCGCTCGATCACGTCGGCGGGAATGATCTCGCCCTTGTCGCGGACGAAGCCGAGGCCGATGGCGTGGATCAGCAGCGCAAGTCCCGACAGGATGGCCAGCCACCACATCCAGAACACCATGGCAAAGCCCAGGGCCGTGCCGAAGACGATGATCGTCAGGCCGATCCAGCTGGTCGGGGCCAGTTCGATATCCTCGTAGGAGTTGGCTTCGATGTCGTAGACGGTTCCTTTCGACTTCTCGACTGCAAAGGCGTCCTGGCTATGCACCTCGGGGATGAAGGCAAAGTTCCATTCCGGCACCGGCGCTGGCGTGGCCCATTCCAGTGTCCTCCCGTCCCATGGATCACCGCCGGGCACCGCCAGCGCCTCGCGCCGTTTGGCCGAGACAACGAAGGTGCCGATCAGCGCGCCAAGCGCCGCGAGAACGCAAAGCGCTCCACCCATCGTCACGATCATATAGGGGATGTAGCTGGGATCGTCGAAGGCCGGGCTGCGCCGCGGCATCCCCATCAGGCCAACAACGTAGAGCGGCATGAAGGCGAAGGTGAAGCCGACAATGAAGAGCCACGCGGTGGTGGCCGACCAGCGTTCGTCCAGACGGAAACCGAAAAACTTCGGGAACCAGACATAGATGCCGGCCAGCACCGCAAACAGCGTCCCGGGCAGCAGCACATTGTGGAAATGCGCCACCACGAACTGGCTGTTGTGCACGGTGAAGTTGATCGTCGGATTGGCCAGAAGGATGCCGGTATAGCCGCCCACCGCGAAGAAAAAGATGAACCCGGCCAGATAGATGATCGGGGTCCGCATCCGGATCCGTCCGCCCCAGAGCGTGGCGATCCAGACATAGACCTTCACCCCCGTGGGGATGGCGATCAGCATGGTGGCGACGCCGAATGCCACGTTGATCGTCGGGCTTTGGCCCATGGTAAAGAAGTGGTGCAGCCAGACGGTAAAGGACAGCACGGCGATGGCCATGGTGGCGATCACCAGCGACATGTAGCCGTAGATCCGCTTGCCCGAAAAGATCGCCGTGAACTCGGAATAAAGGCCGAATGCGGGCAGGATCAGGATATAGACCTCCGGATGGCCGAACATCCAGAACAGGTTGGCGAAGTTCATCATGTTTCCGCCAAGGTCGTTGGTGAAGAAGTGGAAATCGAGATACCGGTCCAGCGCCTGCATGATGACCACGGCCGTGAGCGGCGGCAGGGCAAAGACCAGCAGGATCGAGGTGCAGAGCGCCGTCCAGACAAAGATCGGCATCCGCATGAAGGTCATGCCGGGGCAGCGCATCTTGTAGATCGTCACCGCAAAGTTGATCCCCGTCAGCAGCGACCCGATCCCCGACAGGCCCAGCGACCAGATCCAGTAATCCGGGCCCGTGCCGGGTTGGAAGGCGACGCCGGTATAGGGCGGATAGCCGGTCCAGCCGCCGGTCGCGAATTGCCCGACGACGAGGCTGATCATCAACAGCATCGCGCCGACAATGGTAAAGCCAAGGCTGATCTGGTTGAGCCGCGGGAAGGCCACGTCGCGCGCGCCGATCTGCAAGGGCACCAGAAGGTTCATGAAGCCGATCAGGAAGGGCATGAGCACGAAGAAGATCATGATCGTGCCGTGGGTCGAGAACAGCTCGGAGAAGTGGTCGGGCGTCAGGTAGCCGCCCTGGTACGAGGTGACGTATTGCGACCGCATCACCACGCCTTCGGCCACGCCGCGGGCGAACATGACAAGGCCCGTGACGATATACATGATGCCGATTTTCTTATGATCGGTGGTGTTGAGCCAGGTGAACAGCAGGGGCCTCCACCAACCCTTGATCAGCAGCAGGGCGGCGACGATGACCCCGCCGATAACGGCCAGCCACCCGGCGGAACTGCCGACGATGTTACTGGCCGTGGGGTCGCGAAAGATGTCAAAGATCGCGATGTCGTCCCAACCGAGACGTCCGAAGAAAAAGTGTTCCATGTCCTGTCGCTTCTACTGGCCGGACCCGGCGGGATCGGTAGGGGTGTCTGTTTGCGCCATGTTCATCTGGCTCATTCCGAAATGGCCGTTCGCCAGCAATGTGTCGCAGGCACCAGTGGGCAAGGCGCCTTTCGCAGGATCGTAGAGGGGGCTTCCCGGCTGTGCCTCTGGCGGCACGGCAGTGCCCTGATGATAGCGGGCCACTACGCGGTCAAAGAGGCAGGCGTCAGCCAAAGGCCGAAGCTCCGGCGTGGCGGGGTGGTATTCCTGCGCGCTGTCACCCTTTACAACCAATCTGGCATAGCTTTCGGCATCCAGCGGCGCGCCCGTGGCGCCATCGACCCAGGCGTCGAACTGTGCCGCCGACACGGCACGCATCGGCACACGCATGTTCGCGAACCCGTAGCCGTTGAACTGCGTCTGTGTCGCCAACCCTTCACCCTCGCGATTGGCGGCCAGGTTCAGTTTGGTGATCATCCCCGGCATCGCGTAGATCTGCCCGGCAAAGCCGTTCGGCAGAAAGCTCTGCATCACCGTGTCCGTGGTCAGGCGGAAGGTGACGGGACGGCCTGTCGGGATGACGATTTCGTCCAGCGCCGCGACCTGTTGGTCCGGGTAGATCGCCAGATAACGGAAATCGGTGCCCACAAGATCGATCTCAAGCGGGTCGTCCCCCAAAGGTTGGTACGGATCCAGCTTGAGCGTGGCCTGTGCGAGCCAGAACGCCAGAACGCAGATCACGAGGACGGGCACCCCCCAGATCGCGGCCTCGAACCACTTGTTGAACTCCCAGTCGGGCGTGTAGCGCGCAGACCCCCCAATTCGGTAGCGAAACAGCATGATCGGCAAGAGGATCATCGCAGGCAGAACCGCCACCAGAGCAATCAGTGCGGCGCGGAGGAAGTGTGCCGACTGATCCTGCATGATCGGTCCGATGGGGCTGAACAGATCAGCGGCATTGGCCCGGTCCGGCGAGGCGATCAACAGGCCCGCAACGAACAAGACCGACACCGACGCCGCAGCTCTGTGGTGGTGCGCCGAAAGGACGAGCCGTCCAGCATTCATGCTGTCATGCCTCCTTGTGTCAGGTGGTCCGGCGTCGCGGCGACGAGTGCGGGGGGCACAAAGAGGTCATCGGTTTTGGTCGGTACGGTCTTCGCCTCTGTCACGACGCGCAGAGCCGCCGCAGGGGCGACGCGTCTCTCGGCGAAGACAAACCCGGAAACCGTCAAGCCACCCGGCGAGGCTTTGGACATTCTCATCGCATACAGCGGCATCGGGAGCCTCCAGAAAAGATCGGTCGTGAGCCGATGCGTGGCAACATTCGGCTAGGTCAGTTTCCACTAACAACAGCCAAGAAAGAACTCGGGCTGTCATGAAGTTTGCAATTATTTAAGGAAAGGGGTCAAAGCGCACGTACCGCTGTTTCTTTTCTACAACGCACCCCGTCGGCACCTTGCAGTTGCCGCGCTCTTGCGACCTCCGCCGACAGGGAAGTCGCGCGACTGATGGATGTGTAAACGATACGATAGGCTGCCAGCAGGTCTGACCCCATCAAGGTGACAGCAATTTTGGAACTGACGCGTTTCCCGTGCTGACGTCCGTCGCCAGAAAAATTCGGCGCGCGCGGCTGAGTGGGCGCGGCGGAGACAGCGTCGAACGGGCCACCAGCTTTCTGTTCAAAGGGAGGACAGCGGGTTTCGACCGGTTCTTTGCATTTCTTTGAACTTCCGAACCGGCTGAAGACAGGAAGCCGCTGCACAGTCATCGAGAGCGCAGAACGGGGGTCATCCTGGACTGACGTAGGGAGGAACCTGCGGGCGGTGCTGCGCGGACTGCAACACCGAGACAGGAAATATCCGTATGGCACATTCCACACCTCTGCCAACCCGATCCGACGCACCGATAAGCCATTATCGCTGGGTCGTCGTCGCGCTTCTCTTCGCAATCGTCGTGATCAACTACATCGACCGCTCGGCGATATCTTACGCCATCGACCCGATCTCGAAGGAGTTGAGCCTGACGGCCAGTCAAAAGGGCCTGATCCTTGGCGCGTTTGGCGTGGGCTATATGTTCACGACTTTCATCGGCGGCGTGCTCACGGACCGGTTTGGGCCACGCATTATCCTGACCGTCGCAGTCATCCTTTGGGCGGTGTCGAGCGCACTGACCGCTGTCGCATCCAGCTTTTTCCTGTTGCTGGCCTTGCGCGCGTTGCTCGGCCTGGCCGAAGGGCCGATGTTCCCGGGCCTGACCGGCGCGGTTGCGCACTGGCTCTCACCGAAGGAGCGGGCCAAGGCACTTGGATATTCGCTGGCGGCGGTTCCGCTGGCTCTGGCCATTGGCGGCCCCATTGTCAGCGGCATCCTGTCCCTGACCGACTGGCGCTCGCTATACTGGATACTCGCCGTCGGAAGCCTTGTGTGGTTTCCGTTGTGGTTCTGGATGTTCCGCAACCGCCCCGAGGACTCCGCCCACGTGAACGAGGCCGAGCTGGCGCAAATACGGCACAAGGATATCGAAGTCATCGACACGGGCCGCGGCACAGGAGAGGTCGTGCCAGCCCGGTCCGACAACGCGACCGCGACCACGTGGAAGAGGCTCTTCACCAATCCGACATTGTTGGCCAATTACTGGGCGTTCTTCGTCTTCGGTTACTTCCTGTTCTTCTTCATGACCTGGCTGCCCGGTTTTCTTGAACAGAAATTCTCGGTCTCTGTTGCCAACGTGGGCTGGTTCTCTTTCGTGCCCTGGGCGGTGGCGGGTGTCGTCCTGCTTCTTCTGGGCAACCTGTCCGACGGGCTGCTGGAAAAAACCCAAAGCCTGCGGATCTCGCGCAGCTGGTTCATCATCGTCACGCAACTCATCGCCGCCGTGGTCATCGTGCCCGTTGCATTCACCTCGACCCTGTGGGTGGCCCTCGCACTGATCACCGTGGCGCTCGCGTCTTCGATGGGGGCAAATGCTGTCTACTACGCGATCAATGTCGACATTGCGCCCGACCGTTCGGCCACGGCGCTGGGGCTCATGGACCTCTTTTTTGCGGTGTCCGGTTTCGCCGCGCCGGCCATCACCGGCTGGGTGGTCGGCAGCAGCGGCAGCTTCACGCGGGCGTTCTTCATCCTCGCGGCGCTCGCGGGTTCTTCGGTTGTGCTGACGTTCCTCTTCCACCGTCCCGACCGCGACGCCATCGACCATCCCTACCCGGACGCGCGCTGAGACGTCCACCGATCCAGCGACAGGGAGCCAGGATGCCCCCTGTCCCGCCACCCGCCTGAAGAAAGGGCAAACAATGACCTCCTCCCGCAGTCACCCGCTCCTGACCGTCCTCAACGATCCGATCCAGGACAAGGGCACCGCCTATACCGAGAAAGAGCGCGACGCGCTCGGCATCACCGGCCTTCTGCCCGCCCATGTGGATACGCTTGAGACACAACTGTCGCGGGTCATGTCGCACCTCGATGCCAAGCAGACCGACCTCGAACGCTACATCTATCTGATCGGCCTCTGCGACCGGAACGAAACGCTCTATTTCGCCGTGCTTATGAGCGACCCCGAACGCTTCATTCCCATCGTCTACAATCCGACCATCGCCGAGGCCTGCCTGGATTACGGCCAGATCTTCCGCCGTCCGCGCGGCATGTATCTGACCAAGCACACGAAAGGCCGCCTCAAGGAGGTGCTGTCGAACTGGCCGACGCGCGAAATCCGCTTCATCTGCATCACCTCGGGCGGGCGTATTCTGGGGCTGGGTGACATTGGCGCCAATGGCACGCCGATCCCCATCGGCAAGCTGCACCTCTACACCGCCTGCGCGGGCGTGCCGCCAGATGCGCTTTTGCCGATCCACATGGACATCGGCACCACCAACCGGGACCTGCGCGACGATCCGCTCTATCCCGGCCTGCACGAAGACGTGGCCAGCAGCGACGAGATCGACGCCCTGATGGACGAATTCATGCAGGCCGCGACCGAGGTCTTTCCCGGCGTCTGCATCCATTTCGAGGACTGGAAAGGCACCGATGCGCTGCGGCTGTTCGACCGCTACAAGGACGATCACCTGATCTACAACGACGATATTCAGGGCACGGCCGGTGTCACCATCGCGGGGCTGATCACGGCGCTTCAGATCAAGGACGAGGCGCTGAAGGATCAGCGCGTGATGTTCGCCGGCGCCGGATCGGCCGCCATCGGTATTGCCAACATGATCGTCGAAGCCATGAAGACCGAGGGTCTTTCCGGCGCAGAGGCGCAGGCCGCGATTGCGCTGTTTGATGCGGGCGGTCTGCTGACCGTGACGCGGGATGACCTGAACATCTACCAGACCCCCTATGCCAGGGATCTCAAGGACGAAACGGATCTTCAGGCTGCCGTGAAGGCCTACAAACCCACGATCCTGATCGGCGTCAGCACGGTCGGCGGGCTCTTTACCGAAGCCGTCGTCAAGGAGATGGCCAGCCATTGCGACCGCCCGGTGATCTTCCCGCTGTCCAACCCGACGCATAGCGCGGAATGCACGCCCAAGGACGCCTATACCTGGACCGACGGCAAGGCGCTGGTGGCCTGCGGGGTGCAGTTTCCCGATGTCGAGATCGAGGGCCAGACCTTCCACCCCGGCCAGGCGAACAACTTCTACATCTTCCCGGCCCTCGGCTTGGCGGTCTATGCGACCAAGGCAAAGACCATCGACGACAAGATGTTCATCGCGGCGGCACGCGGCTGCGCCGATCAGGTCAGCGCGCATGACCGCCAACAGGGGATGCTGTTCCCGCGGCAACGGGATATGCTCAACACCGAAACGCGGATCGCCATCGCCATTGCACGGGACATCTTCGATCGCGGTCTGGCCGGTGTCGAGGAGCCGGAAGACGTCGGCGCCCTGATCCAGAGCCAGATCTACCAACCAGTCTATCATGACGAGACGGTATGATCCCGCGTCGCAAGACTCTCCGAATAAAAGCCGTTGCCAAGGAAACCCATTGAAAGAGGAACGTTCTGCCTTTGGGGGCCATCCAGAGGCGGGTTGTGCAGCGGTTACCAAGGTGTTGTCTTGCCCACGCTCGGGGCACCGAATGATCCGCCTCGGCTGCATGCTTGGCCGGACAATCTGTCCTTCGAAAACGGCGGCACTGGCAATTCCGGTGCCACCGATCATTCGCCCAAAGGGAGGCGTTCGGGGCCGAACGCAATTCAGTACGTGCGATGCGCGCCTTTCCGTTGTGCGAGAACCAGTGTCGACCTCAAAGGTCCGTCAAAGACCCCAGGTGCGCCTCGGCGGAGAATGCGACGGTTTCCGACAAGGTCGGATGCGGGTGGATGGTCAGGGACAGGTCGTGCGCATCCGCCCCCGTTTCGATGGCCAGGGCGATTTCGGCGATCAGGTCACCGGCATTTGTGCCCACGATGGCGCCGCCCAGAACCCGCCCGGTCTCCGGGTCGAACAACAGTTTCGTCAGCCCCTCGCTGCGCCCCATCGACAGCGCCCGGCCCGACGCCATCCAGGGGAATGAGGCCTTATCAAACTTGATGCCATCAGCTTTGGCCCGGGTTTCGGTCAGTCCGACCCAGGCAACTTCGGGATCGGTATAGGCGACCGAGGGGATGCATTTGGCCTCAAACGCGACTTTCTCTCCGCAGGCCACTTCTGCTGCGACTTTCGCTTCATGGGTGGCCTTGTGCGCCAGCATCGGCTGGCCGACCACGTCCCCTATGGCGAAGATATGCGGCTGGCGGCTGCGCATCTGGGTATCGACGGGCAGAAAGCCCTCGGCCGAAACCTCGATGCCAGCCAGTTCCGCGCCGACCTTCGCGCCGTTCGGGCGGCGGCCCACGGCCACGAGGATGCGGTCGTAGGTTTCGGTGATCTCACCCTTTGCCGTCTCGAACCGCGCTTCCAGCCTGTCACCGGCTGTGACGCCGGTGATGCGCTTGTCGGTGTGGATCGTCAGACCCTTCTCGCGCAGGCGCTTTGTCAGCGGGGCGACGATGTCCTTGTCCGCACCGGGAATGATCTGCCCCGTCGCCTCGACGATGTCGATCTTGCCGCCAAGGGCGTGAAAGACCTGCGCCATTTCCAGCCCAATGATCCCGCCGCCGATCACCAGCATCCGGTCCGGAACATCTGGAAGCTCAAGCGCGCCGGTGCTGTCCATGATCCTTGGATCGTCTGGCAGGAAGGGCAGACGCACCGGTTCCGAGCCGACCGAGATGATCGCCTGATCGAAGGTCACGGCGCGCGTGCCATCGCCCGTGTCAACCGACAGGTTGTTCGGCCCGGTAAAGCTGGCCTTGCCCTGTATCACCTTGACCTTGCGGCGTTTTGTCAGCCCGGTCAGGCCGGTGGTCAGGCGCTCGACAACGCCGGTCTTGAAGCTGCGGATCTTGTCCAGGTCGATATCGAGCGGGCCCGAGCCGACGCCATGCTCGCGCGCCGTTTCCGCCTCGTCGATGACCTTGGCGATATGCAGCAGGGCCTTGGACGGGATGCAGCCGACGTTCAGGCACACCCCGCCGAGGGTCGGGCGCGGGTCGATCAGGGTGACCTCTCGGCCCAGATCCGCCGCGCGGAAGGCGGCGGTGTAGCCGCCCGGCCCGGCGCCGATCACGACCAGAGAGGCGTGATCGTCCGAGGCTTGCGTTTCGGCGGGTGTCGGGGCAGGGGCCGCGACCTCTGCACTGTCTGCGGTCTCAAGTCGGATCACCAGATGGCCTTCGCCAACCTTGTCGCCGACCTGAACCAGCACCTCGGCCACGGTTCCGGCCATCGGGCAGGGCACGTCCAGCGTCGCCTTGTCCGACTCCAGCGTGAGGATCGAGTCGTCTTCGGATACGCGATCACCCACCGCGACCAGCACCTCGATGATCGGAACGGCACTGAAATCGCCGATGTCGGGGATGTGGATGTCTTTGATCATTGTGATCCCTCAGATCGAAACGCGGCGAAAGTCGGTCAGGCTCCGGCAGACATGCTGCAGGAACCGCGCGGCGACGACGCCATCGACCACCCGGTGATCCCAGCTGAGGCTGACCGGCTGGATCAGGCGTGGCTGCACGGAATCATCGCGCCAGACCGGCTGAACCTCCGCGCGGGTCATACCGAGGATCGCGACCTGAGGCGCGTTGATGATCGGGGTAAAGCCGGTGCCGCCGATGCCGCCAAGCGACGAGATGGTGAAGGTGGCACCGGACATCGCCGTGGGCGACAGCTTGCCCGCGCGCGCCTGTGCGGCGAGCGTGCCCATCTCGGCGGCGATCTCGGCCACGCTCTTGCGGTCGGCCTCCTTGACGACGGGCACGACAAGGCCCTCGGGCGTGTCGGCGGCCACACCGATGTTCCAGTAGCGCTTGAGCACAATCTCATCGCCGTCGAGAGAGGAGTTGAACTTGGGGTATGCCTTCAGCGCGGCGACCACGGCCTTCACGGCAAAGGCCAGCAGCGTGATCTTGGCATCCTCGGGGTCGGCTTCTTTGTTCAGGAGTTTGCGGAAGTCTTCCAGGTCGGTAACGTCCGCCTTGTCGAAATTGCAGACATGCGGGATCACAAGGGCGTTGCGCGCCAGCGCGGGCCCGGAGATCTTGACGATCCGGCTCAGCTTCTGGCGCTCCACGGGGCCGAATTTTTCGTAGTCTTCCCTAGGCCAGTCGGGCAGGCCCATGCCCGGTCCGGAAGTGGGCGCGGCGGTTTGGTGCGGCGCGGCATTGGACAGCCGGGCCTTGACGAAAGCCTCCACATCTTCGCGCAGGATCCGTGATTTCGGGCCGGTGCCGGTGACTTCGTCCAAGGTCACGCCCAGCGTCCGGGCATAGCGGCGGATCGAGGGCGAGGCGTGGCTTTTTCCGGATGTTGCGGCGGGTGCAATGGGCCTGGGAGCCTCCAGGGCATGTATGGCCGCCGGTTGTGGTGAAGGGGCCGCCGATGCCGGCGCCTCGGCGGGTTTGTCTTGCGGCGGGGTGGGCGCAGCGGCCTCCCCTTCGGTCGCGTCAAACCGCGCCAGAAGGGTGCCCTCGCTCACGCTGTCACCTTCACTGACCAGCAACTCGACGATCTTGCCGGCGTGCGAGCTGGGAACGTCCAGGGTGGCCTTGTCCGACTCCAGCACGATCAGCGTGTCGTCCACCTGCACTGTATCGCCTACAGCCACCATGATCTCGATGATCGGGACATCCTTGAAGTCGCCGATATCGGGCACGTGGATTTCGATGATATTGCTCATCTGCTCTCTCCCGCTCACAGCTGCCACGGCGCGTCCGCGCCGGGCTCGATCCCAAGATCCGTCATGGCCTTGGACAGCACCTCGTCGCTGACCTCACCCCGCTCGGCGAGCGACTTGATCGCGGCAAAGGCGATGTGCTGGCGGTCCACCTCGAAGAAGCGGCGCAGCGATTTGCGGTTGGCCGAACGCCCGAAGCCGTCGGTTCCGAGGATGGTCATGGAGACAGGCAGGTAGGGCGCGATCTGCGCGGGGAAGTTGCGCACGTAATCGCTCGCCGCGACCACCGGGCGGTCGCCGGGGAGCGTGGCCTCCAGATGGCTGGTGCGGCGGTCGGACGGCTTTGCGAAGCGGTTCTTGCGTTCGGCTTCCATCGCGTCGCGGGCAAGCTCCGTGTAGGAGGTGGCGGAGAACACGTCCGACGCGATTCCGAACTGCGTTTCAAGGATCTCGGCGGCGGCGATCACCTCCAGCAGGATGGTGCCGGACCCGATCAGCCGCACGCGCTGATCCGCCTCGGGCAGGGTAGACCGCAGCTTGTAGAGACCGCGAATGATGTCCTGCTCGACGCCCTCCGGCATGGTCGGCTGCGCGTAGTTTTCGTTCATCACGGTGAGGTAGAAGAACTCGTCGCGCTTCTCGTCCAGCATCCGTGTCATGCCGTGGTCCATGATCACGGCGAGCTCGTAAGCGAAGGCCGGATCGTAGGCGCGGCAGTTCGGGATGGTGGCGGCGACCATGTGGCTGGAGCCGTCTTGGTGCTGCAAGCCTTCGCCCGACAGTGTCGTGCGCCCGGCGGTCGCGCCCAGCAGGAAACCCCGGGTGCGCTGGTCGGCGGCGGCCCAGATCAGGTCGCCGACCCGCTGGAAGCCGAACATCGAATAGTAGATGTAGACCGGCAGCAGTTCGGTGTTGTGCACCGAATAGGCGGTGCCGGCGGCGGTCCAGGAACTGAGCGCGCCTGCCTCGGTGATGCCCTCTTCGAGAAGCTGCCCGTTGGCAGCCTCCTTGTAGTACATCATCGAGCCCTTGTCCTCGGGGTCATAAAGCTGGCCTTGCGGCGCGTAGATGCCGATCTGGCGGAACAGGTTATCCATCCCGAATGTCCGCGCCTCATCGGCGACAATTGGCACGATCCGGGGACCGAACGCCTTGTCCTTCAGGAGGTTGCCCAGAATGCGCACGGCGGCCATCGTGGTGGACATTTCCTTGCCATTCGCCTCCAGCGCGAAGCCTGCGTATTTCGCGGGCTCGGGCCGGGCGGGGGCGCTGGTCGTCGCGTTCTCGGCGCGCGCGGGCAGGTAGCCGCCCAAGCTGACACGGCGCTCCTTGAGGTAGCGGATTTCCTCGCTGTCTTCTCCGGGGTTGAAGAACTCCAGCCCCTCGACGGCCTTGTCCGAGAGCGGCAGGTCGAAGTGATCGCGGAAGGCCTTGAGCGCGTCGATGTCCAGCTTCTTGGCCTGATGCGCGGTCATGCGGGATTCGCCCGCGCCGCCCATGCCATAGCCCTTTTTCGTCTTGGTCAGGATGACGGTCGGGCGCCCCTTGTGGGCCTTGGCGGCGGCAAAGGCGGCGTGCAGCTTCTTCAGATCGTGGCCGCCGCGCTTGAGCTTGTGGATGTCGTCATCGCTCATGTGCCGCACCAGCGCGGCGCTTTCGGGGTCGAGATCGAAGAACTTGGCGCGGTTGTAATCGCCCGCCTTGGAGCCGAGATCCTGATAGGCGCCATCGACGGTTTCGGCGAAACGCCGTAGTAGCACGTGGTTCGTGTCGGCGGCGAATAGGCTGTCCCATTCGGAGCCCCAGAGCACCTTGATGACGTTCCAGCCCGCCCCGATGAACAGCGACTCCAGCTCCTGAATGATCTGACCGTTGCCTCGCACCGGACCGTCGAGCCGCTGCAGGTTGCAGTTCACGATGAAAGTCAGGTTGTCGAGGTTCTCGCGCGCGGCGAGGGTCAGCCCGGCGATGGATTCCGGCTCGTCCATCTCGCCGTCGCCGAAGACGCCCCAGACGTGGCGCTCTTCGGTGTCTGCCAGCTCGCGGGCCTGAAGATAGCGCATGAACCGGGCCTGGTAGACGGCGCTTAGCGGGCCGATCCCCATGGAGCCGGTGGGCACCTGCCAGAAATCCTTCATCAGCCAGGGGTGCGGATAGGAACACAGCCCCTTGCCGGGAACTTCCTGGCGGTAGTTCGAGATGTCGGCCTCGCTCAGCCGCCCTTCGAGGAATGCGCGGGCATAGATGCCGGGCGCCGAATGCGGCTGGAAATAGACGAGGTCGCCGCCGAAATCTTCCGTCTGGGCGCGGAAGAAATGGTTGAACCCGACTTCAAATATCTCGGCTGCCGAGGCGTAGGAGGCGATATGGCCGCCCAGCTCGCCATAAGCGCGGTTCGCGCGGACCACCATCGCCAGCGCGTTCCAGCGGATGATCGAAGTGATCCGTTCCTCAAGCGCCAGATCGCCGGGATAGGCGGGTTGCTGCGCCACGGGGATGGTGTTGCGGTAGGCCGAATAGGGCAGACCGCTGGTCGTTGCCCCGATCAGGCGCGCGTGGTCGAGAACGCGGTTCAGGACGAAGTTCGCGCGGGCCGGACTGGCGTTCTTCGTCAGGCTTTCAATCGACTCGATCCATTCGGCGGTTTCCTGTGGGTCGATGTCGGCGGTGGACGCGGGCTGATAGGGGCGGGTGGTCATGGATATCTCCTTCGGAGAGACTGTTTCGCCGCGACTGTACCGATGAGGCGGTAGCGGATGTTGCCAAAATCGGCGCATAGGGTAGATTGTTTGGTGAATTTCACCAAAAAGGAGCCTTTTCTTGGTGGCCTCCACTGCAGTCCGGCATGATGTTGATGCCATCGACCGACGCATTCTCGCGGAGCTTCAGCGCGATGCACGCATGTCGATTCAGGACCTGAGCAGCCGGGTCGGCTTGTCCGCCAGCCCCTGCGCCCGGCGCGTCCGGAACCTTGAACAAAGCGGCCTCATTCGCGGCTACACGGTGGTCATCGACGAGCCGCTGATGGGGTTTCCGATCAGCGTATTTGTCTCGGTCAAGCTGGATCATCAGATCGACGACCGGCTGCGCAGCTTCGAGCTTGCCGTGCGGAAGTTCCCCGAGGTGACGGATTGCTGGCTCATGACGGGGGACAGGGACTACCTGTTGCGGATCGCGGTGTCCGATCTCATCGAGTTCGAGCATTTCCTTACCGGCAAGTTGACGAAGGTTGAGGGGGTCGCCTCTCTCGAATCCTCCATTCCGATCAGACGGGTGAAGGAGAATTCCGCCCGTCTGGAGTAGGCGCCGGTGAGTCTTCGATCCGGTCGCATAGCGGCGCGCCGACCTGTGGGCCGGCGCGCGCCAATGGGTCAGCCTTCGCGGTAGTAGTAGCTGTAGCCGTTCAGCGCCGGAGCGCCGCCAAGGTGGGCGTAGAGCACTTTGGACCCCTCGGGGAAGAACCCCTTGCGTGTGAGGTCGATCATGCCCTGCATGGATTTGCCCTCGTAAACCGGATCGGTCATCATCGCTTCCGTCCGCGCGGCAAGCCGGATGGCGTCGTTGGTTTCCTCCGACGGCACACCATACGCCGGGTAGGCGTAGTCGGGGTTGATGACGATCTCTTCGTCGCGCACCGCACGGCCCAGCCCGACCAGCTCAGAGGTGTTGTCGACGATGCTGCGCACCTGGGCGCGGGTCTGATCCACGGTGCCAGAGGCGTCGATGCCGATGACTGACTCCGCGCGATCCTGCGCGGCAAAGCCGACGATCATGCCGGCCTGGGTAGAACCGGTGACGACGCAGACGACGATATAGTCGAACTTGAACCCAAGCTCTTTTTCCTGCTCGGCCACTTCTTCGGCAAAGCCGATGTAGCCAAGGGCGCCGTACTTGTGCACGGACGCGCCCGCCGGGATCGGATAGGGGGTGCCGCCATCGTCCTTGACCGACTGGATCGCATCCTCCCAGCTTTTGCGGATGCCGATGTCGAAGCCGTCTTCGACCATACGGGAATCCGCGCCCATCAGGCGGGTCATCAGGATGTTGCCGACGCGGTCGTAGACGGCATCGTAATGCGGCACCCATTTTTCCTGGATGACGACGCATTTCATGCCGATCTTGGCCGCGGTCGCCGCCACCATGCGGGTGTGGTTCGACTGTACGCCACCGATGGACACCAGCGTATCCGCCCCCGAAGCGATGGCATCGGGCACGATGTATTCCAGCTTGCGCAGCTTGTTGCCGCCCATGGCGAGACCGGAGTTGCAGTCCTCGCGCTTGGCGTAGATCTCCACCTTGCCGCCGAGTGCCTCGGTCAACCTGGGCAGATGTTCGATCGGCGTCTTGCCGTAGGTGAGCGGGTAACGTTCGAACTTTTCGAGTAGCGACATGTGCTGGTCTCCATTGTGCAAGGTCGCCGCACGATAGCTCAAAGGCGATGAAAGGTGCTCTCGTTCTTGGGTGCGTGTTATTGGATATCCCGACATGTTTCGGTATGAATAATGAAGTGTCTTTCAAGATGAGAGAAGAAATGGAAGAATCTTCCAATGCTGATCCTGACCGAATCGATCTCAAGATTCTGCGTGCGTTGCAAAGCGATGGTCGCTTGACGAATGCAGAACTTGCCAGCCGGGTCGGTGTGAGTGCCGCGACCTGTCACCGGCGCACACAAAGGCTTTTTGATCTTGGATATGTGACAGGCGTGCGGGCGGCGATCAATCCGTCAGCCGTAGGTCTGGGTGCGCTTGTGATGGTCGGCGTCGTGCTGGACCGCTCTACGCCGGAAAGCTTCGCGGCTTTCGAAGGGGCGGTGAACGCCATGAAAGAGGTGCTGGATTGCCAGCTTGTCGCGGGCGATTTCGACTACCTTCTGAAGATCCGGGTGCGCGACATGAGCGACTTCAACAAGCTTCACGGTCAAAAGCTGATCGCGTTGCCTGGCGTCAGACAGACCCGGACGTTCTTCGTGATGCGCGAAGTCAAGGAGAACGGCTCGCTGGCGTTTTAGGCGGCGGCCCTTTTTGGGGCCGTGATGTCATGCCCGACGAGCGGCCAGCCAACGCACTATGCTGGTTCCAAGGGAGCGTAGCGGGCTCTCACTGGGAGATTTTCTGCGGCAAGTCGAAAGCCTCGGGCAGGGCGGCGGCAGATGCCAGGAACGCCGCATGGGCAGTATCGGGGACAAAGCGGCCGCCCGTGGCCCAGACGATATGGGTGATGTCTTCGGGCGCGACCCCTTGCAGGTGCCGGGCGCGAAAGGCGGCCCCGGCGCCGCTGGTCACCAGGTGCAGCGGCCCGGCAAAACCGGCCGTGGCAGACGGTTCGAACCGCAGGCCCTGCGCCGCGCCGCAGGCGACCCAACGCAGCATGTCCGCATCGCCCACGGTGCAGACCCCGGCCAGACGCTGCCGCATCCGTGCGTGCACCAGCGGCGACAGGGTAGCGACGGCCATGCCGTCCGCTTCGGTCCGGTTGCTGAGGCCCAGATCGTGCACCGAGGGCGCATCAAACGCCATCTGGCAGAGCGCCGAAGCCGATTGCTGCGGCTCGACAAAGAAACTGTGCGCCGCCGCTCCGAATATCGCCCGCGCGCCATAGGCGATGCCGCCCGGCGCGCCGCCGATGCCGCAGGGCAGATAGAGGCAGAGCGGCTTGTCCGGGGTGACAGCGATGCCCATGGCGTCGAGCTGGATGGCCAGTTCCGCCGCCGCCGCGCTGTAGCCGCGAAACAGCAATTCAGAGGATTCGTCGTCGACGAAATAGCCATCCGGGTCCGCGTCGGTGGCTTCACGCGCGGCGGCAACGGCGGCAGTATAGTCGGCGGTGTGCAGCACCACCTCGACGCCGAGCTTGCGCAGACGCTCGAATTTCCAAGCCTTGGCATCATGCGACATATGTACGATGCAGCGGTAGCCCAAGGCCCGCGCGGCGATGCCGACGCTGAGCCCGAGGTTCCCGGTCGATCCGACGGCGATGGTCCTTTGGGCAAAGAAATCTCGCGTCTCTGCCAATTTGGTGACCGGGTCGTCCGGCCCCAGCAAGCCAGCGGCGCGGGACTGGGTGACGGCGCACATGAAGACCTCGAAGATCCCGCCGCGCGCCTTGATCGACCCGGCGACGGGCAGCGCGTGGTCGCCCTTGATCAGCACGTGGCCAGGCAGGGGGCCAAAGGCGCCTTCGGGCACGGGGATCAGGTCCGATCCGATGTGCCCATGGGTGGCCTCAAGGTCCGGAAACACGCGGGCCAGAAGAGGGGCCAGCATCCTCCAATCCGCCAGGGCGCGGTCCAGATCCTGCCGTGCCTGAACGTCCTCGGCGGGCAGATAGGCCGGGTTGGCCCAGAGGGCCGAGCGGCCCGCGCGCACTGTGTCGCGCAGGGCATCGAGGTCGTCGGCCATGTCGCTCACCCCTTCGGCAGGCCCCGGTCCGCCAGGTCCGCAAACAGGCCCGTCGTGGCCACAAGCGCCTGCCGCGACAGCGATTTCAGCACGTGCTCGTTCGGCGCATGTTGCGAACAGCCCGCGTAGGAATGCGGCACCCAGATCGTCGGCAGGCCCAGAACCTCGGCAAAGCAGTCGTTGGGCAGCGATCCGCCGAGGTTGGGCAGGATGTCCGGGGCCACGCCCACGGCCCGTTCGATCGCCTCGGCAGCAAAGCGCACCATCAAGTGATCGGGATCGAGCCGGGTCGCCGGGAAGCTGCCACGACCGTGTTCGACGATCTGAACCTTGTCAAAGCCTTCGCGGTCCAGATGGCGGCGCAGAGCGGGCAGGATGTCATCGACCTCGGTGCCGACGACAAAGCGCAGCTGACAGGTGGCGCGGGCCGATCCGGCGATGGCGTTCAGCGGCGCTGCCGGCACACCCGATGTCATGGCGAGGATCGCGAAACTGTTCCAACCGAAGACGCGCTCCGCCGGGCTGAGATCCTCTTCGCCCCAGTCGGCATCCAGATCGATGCCGGTGTCATGCGGCGGCAGCTTGCCCAGCACCTCGCGGATGCGCGGGGTCAGGCTGTCGGGGCGCCATTCGGGAATGCGGATCTGGCCGCGCGCATCGGTGATGCTGGCCAGTGCATGGCACAGGATCATCGCCGGGTCGGCGAGCAGCCCGCCGAAATTGCCGGAATGGTTCGCGCCCTCGCGCAGATTGACCTCAAGATCGAAGCCAATGCCGCCGCGTGAGCCGGTGAAGATGGTCGGCGTGGAGGGGCGCAGGCGCGGCCCGTCCGAAGCGATGAACACATCGGCTGCCAGCAGGTCCTTGTTGGCCTCGCAAAAAGCCTTGAGACCGGGAGAGCCGGTTTCCTCGCCCATCTCGATGATCACCTTGGCGTTGAAGCCGAGCTTGCCCTGCGCCTTGATCACCGCCTCCATCGACCGCAGGTTGACCAGGTGCTGCACCTTGTTGTCGGCGGCGCCGCGCCCGTACAGGCGGTCGCCCTCCTCGATCAGCTCGAACGGCGTCAGACCCTCGCGCCACTGGTCTTCCTGCGCGCGCACCACGTCGCCGTGGCCATAGCTGAGCACCGTCGGCAGGGCCGGGTCCTCGATCCGTTCGGCGGTCAGGATCGGCGGGCCGTCAGCTTGGGGGTTGTCGTGGAACTGGCAGGCAAAGCCCATGGCTTCCAGCATCGGGACCATGTCATCCTTCAGATAGGCATGGAGGTGCGGCTTGCCGCGGGGATCCTGGCTTTCCGTCGGGCGGGATACAAGCGTGGCTAGGTCACGTTGGAAATCGCCACTGTCATAATAGGCTTCGATGGTGGCGCGGGCGGTGTCTTGCAGGGTCATTCTTGGGCCTTTGTATCGGGTTCGGCGACGCCGTCGCCCCAGGGCGACATGGTCTCGGTCGTGCCGGAATTGGTGGTGCCTTCGCGCATCACGCCTGCTGGACAGGCAAAGGCGAAGGGGAAGGGCAGGCGCTGCGCCAGCGCCGTCGGGAAACGCTTGGCCAGCGCGTCGGTCACGGGACCGGCCAGCCGTTCGTCAGCCACCACTTGTGCGCCGCCAGACGCGTCGATGCGCGGCGCCTCGATGGCCTCCTGCATTGACAGGCCCTGTTCGACAAGGTGGCCGCTGATCTGCGCCACGGCGGGCATGATCTTGCGCCCGCCCGAGGCACCCAGCGCAAAGCGGCGGGTCGGCGTTTCGCCGATGACCGGGCAGACATTCATCAGGCAGGCCTTGTCGGGGGCCAGCGAATTGGGTTTGCCCGGCTCGGGGTCGAACCACATGATGCCGTTGTTCAGCATCAGCCCGGTGCTCGGAGAGACCACCTTGGCCCCGAAGATCGACAGCAGGGTCTGGGTCATCGCGACCATGTTGCCGTTCCGGTCCACGATGGAGAAATGCGTTGTGCAGCCGGGGGCCTTGGCGCTCTCGTGGTCGCCCATGTTGGACAGCCGGTCGACATAGGCCGCGCGCAGCCCGTCGGCGCGGGCGACAAAGGCGGCGGGCGTGGCGGCGTCAGTGGAGACATAGCCGCTCTGCCAACGATACAGCGCATCGGCCAGCGTCGGGCCGGCGGTGAGGCCCGGCACGGCGTGAATCGTCGCGTCGCGGAAGGGGATCGCCAGCGGGTCGGACCAGACGGGCGCGTAGTCCCGCATGTCCTGCATCGACAGGAAACCGCCCTTGTCGGTGACATCGCGGACCAGCGCCTCGGCGATCTCGCCACGGTAGAAGGCGGCCTCGCCTTCACGCGAAAGTAGATCGAGCGTGTCGGCCATCTTGCTCTGATCGAGTCGCTGATCGGCCAGCGCCGTCCAGCCCGAGCCCTTGGGCCATTGCCCGTCGTCCAGGAACAGCGCCGCGGCATCCGGGTCGCGCGCCAGATCGCGGGCGGAGGAGGCGATGACAAGCGCCGCGTACCAATCCACATGCAGACCGGCCCGCGCCAAGTCGACAGCGGGGGCCAGCAGGTCCGACCAAGGCATCCGGCCAAAGCGGCCATGCGCGGCGGAAATCCCCGCCATGGTGCCCGGCACGGCAACCGAACTGGCGCCGGTGACGTTTCGATCCTCGACCACCGCTTCCCAGGGGAACAGGTCCGAAGCCTTGCCTGTTCCGGCGAGCGGGTAGTGGCCGACGTCCAGCGTCGCCGACGAGCGCATTCCGTAATTCAGCGCATGCGCCCGGTCGTCATCGGCGCGCCAGAGCATCATCGCCCCGCCGCCCATCGGACCGGACATCCATGGTTCCAGCACGCCGATGGCAAAGCTGACGGCAACGGCGGCATCCACCGCGTCGCCGCCCGCGGCCAGCACCTCGGCCCCGACTTCGGCGGCGCGGACGTGCTGGGCGGCGACGACCCCCGAAGAGGTCGCCGTCACACCCGGCTTGCGGGTGCGCGTGCTGCGAGAGAACGACCCGCTCATGCGACGGCCGGGGGCAGTGTGGAGACGTCGGGCACGTTCCAGTGCTGGCCGGGCTGGGCGTCCAGAAGCATCCGCGTGTAGGGGTGCGACGGCGCGCCAAACACCTCTTCGACCGTGCCGCGTTCCACCACTTCGCCGCGCTGCATGACGATCAGCGTGTCGCAAACCTGCGCCGCGACCCGCAGGTCGTGGGTGATGAAGAGCACCGTCAGCCCCATGCGGTCGCGGATCTCGTTCAGCAGTTTCAGTACCTCTTTCTGCACCGAGACATCTAGTGCCGAGACAGCCTCGTCGGCGATCAGGATCTTCGGCTCGACCATCAGCGCGCGGGCGATGCAGATCCGCTGCCGCTGGCCGCCCGAGAACTGGTTGGGGTAGCGATTCAGCACCTCAGGACCCAGCCGCACGATTTTCATCAGCTCGCGGGCGCGGTCCATCGCCTGGGCGCGGTTTTCGCCAAAGTTCACCGGCCCCTCGACCAGCTGGTCGCCGATGGTCCGGCGCGGGTTCAGAGACCCGTAGGGGTCCTGGAACACAATCTGGATCTTCTTTCGATATGGGTGCAAGGCCCCGCGCGACATGAGGGCGATGTCCTTGCCCTCGACCGAGACCACACCGCTTTCGGGGTCTTCGAGCCGGATCAGGCATTTCACCAGCGTCGACTTGCCCGAGCCGCTTTCGCCGACAATGCCCAGCGTTTCCCCCTTGCGGACGGCAAAATCGACATCCTTGCAGGCATGGACCTCGCGCGCCTTGCGGAACATGCCGCCCGCGATGTGATAGGTCTTGTTCAGGCCCGTGACCTTGAGCATGTCCGGTGTGGTGATCGGTTCGGGAACCTCGCGCGTGCGGCGGGGCACGGCGTCGATCAGCAGCCGCGTGTAAGGGTGCTGCGGGCGATTCAGCACTTCTTCGGCGCTGCCCTGTTCGACGATCTTCCCGTGCTGCATCACCACCACCCGATCGGCGATCTCGGCCACGACGTCGAAATCGTGGGTGACGAACATGATGCCCGCATCGTGTTTCTCGCGCAGCTCCTTGAACAGGTGCAGGATCTGCTGCTGCGTCGACAGGTCCAGCGCGGTGGTCGGCTCGTCCGCGATCAGCAGCGCCGGATCCAGCGCAAGCGCCATGGCGATGACGATCCGCTGACGCTGGCCGCCCGACAGTTGGTGCGGGTAGGAGCTGTAGACACGCGGCGGATCGGGCAGATGCACCTCTTCGAGCAGCTTGATCGTGCGCGCCCGGCGCTCGGAGGCGCTGAGGCTGGTGTGCTGCTGGAACATCTCTTCGATCTGGTCGCCGACGGTGTAGCACGGGTTCAGCGCCGACATCGGTTCCTGGAAGATCATCGCCATGCGTCGCCCGCGCAGCGCGGCATGGGTGCGCTTGGGAAGCTTCAGCAGGTCGTGCCCGTCAAAGCGGATCTCGCCCCCGGTGGGCGTCAGCGCCTTGGGCAGCAGACCCATGGTGGTGAAGGCGGTGATCGACTTGCCCGACCCGCTTTCGCCGACGATGCAGACGATTTCTTTCGGCATCACCTTGAGCGACAGGTTGTCGACGGCGTGGTCCCGGTCCGCGGCCTTGGGCAAGGCGACGGTGAGGTTGTCGATGGACAGGATGGGATCGGTCATCAGTTGCGGCCCTCCGGTGCGGTGATGTCGCGCAGGCCATCGCCCAGCATGTTGATGGCAAGAACAAGCGAGAAGAGCGCCACGCCCGGTATGGTGATCAGCCAGGGCTCGAACAGCAGCATCTCCTTGCCTTCGGAAATCATCAGGCCCCAGGACGGGGTCGGCGGCTGCACGCCAAGACCCAGGAAGGACAGCGCGGCTTCCAGGATGATGGCATGAGCCATTTCCAGCGTGAAGATCACGATCAGGTGGTTCATCACGTTGGGCAGAATGTCCTTCCAAAGGATGCGCGGTAGCGGCGCGCCCAGCACCTCGGCGGCGGCGACGTATTCCTGCTTGCGGACCTGCATCGTGGCCGAGCGCAGCACCACGGCAAAACGGTCCCAAAGCAGCAGGCCCATCACCGACACGACAACGAAGAGCGACCCGCCAAACAGTGCCACCACGGCCAGTGCTACCAGCACCACCGGCATCGCCAGCCGCACGTTGATCAGGAAGGTCACGACCGCATCGACCTTGCCGCCGAAGTAGCCGGCGAGGATGCCCAGGGTCGAGCCGATGATGCCCGAGATCACGGCGGCCGAGATGCCGATCAGCAGCGAGATCCGCGCGCCATAGGCCAGCCGTGCCCAAAAGTCCCGGCCCAACCCGTCAGTGCCCAGCCAGTGTTCGGATGTGCCCCCCAGGAATATGGGCGGTTTCATCCGGGCCAACAGGCTTTGTTGATAGGGATCGTACTGGGTGAGCAGTGGCGCGAAGACCGCCACAAATACGACGATCAGCATCACGACAAAGCCGAACATGAAGCCCTTGTGTTGCAGCGCGCGCCGGCGCATCGCCTGTGCGGGGGTCATGGGTTTGTCGCGCGCGTCTTTCGCGGACAGCGGAGCGGTGTTGGATGTATCGGCCATGTCAGTCCTCAGCCCACGCGCAGCCGTGGATCCAGCCAGGCGTTCAGGACGTCGGCCAGGAAAGTGAACAGGATGTAGAAGGTCGAGAAGATCAGGATCAGCGCCTGCATGGTCGGCAGGTCGTTGCGCGAGATGGACTCCCACGCCAGATAGCCCGCGCCATGCAGCGCAAAGACCGTCTCGACGACGATGGAGCCGCCCAGCATGAAGCCCATCTGAACTGCGGCGAGGCTGACCACCGGGATGATGGCGTTGCGCAGCGCGTGTTTGAACATGACCTTTCCGGTGCCAAGGCCCTTGGCCCGGGCGGTGCGGATGTAGTCCGAGGACAGCACCTCCATCATGCCGGCCCGGGTCAGGCGCATGATCGCGGGGGTGGCGTAATAGCCCAGCACCACGGTGGGCAGCACGAAGTTGCGCCAGCTCTCATTGCCCGAGGCCGGGACGAGCCCGAGGTTGATCGAGAAGATCACGATCAGGATCAGGCCGAACCAGAAGGAGGGGATGGCCTGACCGACCACGGACAGGAACAGCGCGAAACGGTCGATCAGCGAATTGGGATTGGCGGCGGCGGCGACACCGAGCGGGATCGCCACAAGCAGCGCCAGCGTGATGGAATAGATCCCCAGCTTCATCGTGATTTTCAGACGGTCGCCGATCAGCTCGGTCACGGACATGTCGAAATACCATGAATTGCCAAGATCGCCGGTGATGGCCGAGCCCAGCCAGTCTCCGTACTGAACGATCATCGGCCGGTCGAAGCCGAAGCGTTCGTTGATCAGCGCGATATCCACAGCAGTGGCGTTTTCGCCCGCTATGGCCACCGCCGGGTCGCCCGCGAGGAACAGCAGGCTGAAACTGATGAAAGACACGGTCAGCGCCACCAGAAGGGCCAGACCGAGACGTTTGAGTATGAAGACGGCCATCGTGCGTCACCTTCCGGACAGATCAAGGCGACGGGTCGCGAGCGTCACGCTGCGCGACCCGTCCGAGTTTTACTTCCAGGAGAAATCCGCGAAGCGGACAAGTTCGTCATCCGTGGGATCGAATTCGAGCTCTTTGGTCAGCACGTAGTTGACGTTGTAGGTCCAAAGCGGCACCCAATAGGCTTCGTCCGCGATCTTGGCGTGGGCTTTCGAATAAAGCTCTTTGCGCTCGGCGCGGTCTGTGGTGGCGCCTGCGGTTTTCACCCATTCGATGACCTCGGGGTCCATCGCATCGTCGAGCGGCCCGCCGGTGAAGAATTCACCCGTGATCGCGGAGACGTCCGCCAGCGAGTACGAACCCCAGGTCTGGAAGGAAATCGGGACTTCCTTCTTCTCGCGCTTTTCACGCAGGGCTGCGTACTTCAGGTAGTTGAAGTTGGTCTTGATCCCGACCTCGTTCAGGAACCCCATGAGCGCCTCGGCATAGGGGCGGTCGCGGTAGGCGTAGAAGTCGATCTCGAACCCGTCCGGGTAGCCCGCTTCGGCCAGCAGGGCCTTGGCTTTTTCCGGATCGTAATCGTAGGTCGTCACGCTCAGGTCACAGCCGAACTGGATCGGGGCGCAGCCCGCGTTGACCACTTCGGACGAGCCTTTGACCAGCGCATCGACAATCGCCTGACGGTCGATGGCGTGGTAGATCGCCTGGCGGACTTTCGGATCGGTCATCGGGCCATCGGGATCGACGGCGCCTGCCGCATCCATCGAGATATAGCCGACGCGGATCGCCTGGGCGTTGACCACGTCAAAGCGGTCGTCCATCTCGGCCAGCTTTTCGGCCTGGTCCGCGGGAACGTTCCACAAGAAGTCGAGCCCGCCGTTGAACAGCTCCGCGACCTGGGTGTTCATGTCGGGGATCGTCTTGACCTCGATCTTGCCGATCTGCGCTTCACCCTTCGGGCTGTCGTGGTAGTCTTCGTACTTGGACAGCTCGTAAAGCTGGCCCGGCTCGACCCGATCGACCTTGTAGGGGCCGGTGCCGATGGGGGCCGTTGCCATGCCGGTCGGGCCAACCTCGGCGTAATATTCATCCGGGTACATGACGACCGGGCCGGCCAGATATTCCTCGGCGGGCGGGAAGGGTGCGACCAGGTTGATGCGCACGGTGTAATCGTCGATCTTCTCGGCGCTTTTCATCCAGTTGACGTTGGCCGAGACTTTGACCCCGTTTTCCGGGTCGGTCACATAGTTGACCGTGTAGACCACGTCGTCTGCATTGAAGGGCTCGCCATTGTGGAACTTGACGTCTTCGCGCAGCTTGAACTCGACCGTGACATCGTCGATCCACGTCCATTCCGTCGCCAGGTTGCCTTTGAATTCGCCGGTCTCAGGGTCGCGAAACAAAAGTCCGTCCCAGACCGCGCGGGAGATCAGGATGCCTTCCCGGGCCGAGTTGAAGTAGTTGTCGACCGATTCCAGCTCTTTCAGAAACGCCAGGCGGAGCGTGTCGTCGGCCTTGTCGGCAAAGGCGGGCGCGGCGAATGCCAGGCTCAACGCTGTGCCCATCATCAGGGTCTTGAGTTTCATGGTAGTCCTCTCTGTTGGTGTTCGTGGCGTGTATTTTTCTTGGTTATCCTTGTATACAACATGAGAGGATTGTAATCCGTCAAGTGACTCCTGAAGTTTTTGAACTTTCGACGCGCAACAAATAGGCAATGGCTACGATTTGAGCGCTGCGGCCGCTTTGGCGCTATCGCACAGTTTGTCCGGCGCTGGCCGGTGCCATCGCGACGTGGTCTGTGCTGGCCGTCGTTGTCCCGCGCCTAAGAGGCTACGGCCTTGAGGCTCGCCATCAGGCTCTGGAACCGTTCACCCTGTACGGCCACATGGTTGCGCAGTGCATTGGCGGCAGCAACGGAATCGCCCTCGGCCAGTGCCGCGACAATGATCTCATGTTCGGACATGGATTGCTTCAGCCGGCCCCGGAAGCGCAGTTGCTGACGCCGGAAGGGGCGCAGGCGTTTGTGCAGTTTCAGGCTTTCCTGTTCGAGAAAGCTGTTGCCGGATTCCCGGTAGATCGTTGCATGAAAGCGTGCGTTTTCAGCGTAGTACAGGTCGGTATCCTGCGCATCCGAGGCCGCCTGACAACGCCTGTTGGCTTCGCGCAGTTCTTCGAGCGCCTCGTTCGACATCCGCCTGGCAGCGAGGCGGGCGCAAACGGCTTCAAGCTCCGCCATGACCTCGAACATCTCCAGCAGTTCCAGCGGTCCGGGCTGGCGAACAAAGGCGCCGCGCCGCGGGATCAGTGTCACCAGCCCGGAGCTTTCCAGCCGTTGCAGCGCCTCGCGTAGGGGCGTGCGGGACACACCGAACTGCTCTGCCAGCCGCACCTCATCCAAGCGATCACCGTCGGCGAAGGTGCCGTCGAAGATCATTTTCTCAAGAGAATTCGCGATATTCACTGCGCTGCGCTGTTCCATTCAAAAAAGCTAGCCGGGGGATTGCGTGCGCGCAACAACTAATGCCTTGTATACAAAAACATTGACCTGTGAAACACGGCGCACCTATGATCGAAGTCGAAAGCCGTTCCTTCGGCGTTTGCCTTCGTTGACGTAGCCCACGGAAATCAGGCGACTATCCCAAGCCACGGCGCGCAACGTAGGAATGAGACCCTTGCGACAAGGACCTTCGACATGACGCTATTGGCCGACTTTCTGTCTACCATGCTTGATCGCCGGTCCCGCGCAGCGGGGCATGGGCGGGCGTCTTCGCGTCCGGTCGAGCGCCTCATGGCCGATCTTTTGGGCAGTGCGGGCGAAATGTCCGAACTCGCGCTGGCACAGGACATTCTGGACCACTACGCCAGTCTCGATGACGCCGGGAAACTGGACTTCCTCGGGCACCTTGCCCATGACATGAACATCGACCCCGAAGCCGTACGTTCGGCCCTGGAGGCCTACGAACAGGCCCCGTCGAAACGGAGTTACCGCGCCTTCATGCAAGCCGCCGAACCACCTCGGCAAGAGCTGATCCGTCGCCTGAACCGGGTGCCAGGCGCCACCGGTGCGCTGGTGGGGATGCGCGCCGATCTGTTGCGGCTGTCGGGCGACGATCCCGAACTGGCGGCGCTGGATCTGGACTTTCGGCATCTCTTTGCCTCTTGGTTCAACCGCGGGTTCCTCGTGCTCCGACCGATAAGTTGGGAAAGCCCGGCTCATATACTGGAAAAGATCACCGCCTACGAAGCGGTTCACGCGATCCAAAGCTGGGACGATCTGCGCCGCCGCCTGCGGCCCCGGGACCGCCGGTGCTTTGCCTTCTTCCATCCCGCAATGCCGGACGAGCCGCTGATCTTCGTTGAAGTGGCCCTCACCAAGGGCATTCCCGGGTCCGTTCAGGCGTTGCTGACCGAAAACCGAACGACGCTTGCCCCCGAGACCTGTGACACGGCGGTCTTCTATTCCATCTCGAACTGTCAGGCCGGGCTTGCGAGCGTGTCCTTCGGCAACTCGCTGATCAAGCAGGTTGCGGCCGATCTGTCGGCAGAATTGCCGGGGCTGACCCGCTTCGTCACGCTTTCGCCGATCCCGCTGCTGACAACATGGGCCAAGGCCGAAGGCATCGCGATGCCGGACGATCCAGAGGCCCGTCGCGCACTGGCCGCGCATTACCTGCTGCACGCAAAGGAGCGGGGCAATGCGCCCTTCGATCCGGTGGCCCGGTTCCATCTGGGCAACGGAGCCCTCGTGCACGCGGTTCATGCCGATGCCGACGCGTCGCCCAACGGGCAGGCGCAGTCGGGTGGTGTGATGGTCAATTATCTCTACGATCTGGCGCAGGTCGCGGCCCATCACGAAGACTTCCAAACCAAGCAGAAAATCACGGCCAGCTCCGAGGTGACCTCGCTGGCAAAGGCAGGCGCCCAAGCGGTGACGGCGGAAAGGTAAGACAATGGCCAACCCTCTTTACGATACCCTTTTTGGCGCTCATGCGGGAAGCGAGGCCCCGTTCCTCTATTTGCCCGATGGCAACAAGATCACCTACGCCGGGTTTCTGGAGAGCAGCGCCCAGATCGCGCATGTGCTGACAGGGCTTGGGCTGTGGGCGGGTGACAGGGTCGCGCTTCAGGTGCAGAAATCGCCGCAGGCGCTGGCGGTTTTCGCGGCCTGCGTGCAGGCGGGGCTGGTGCTTTTGCCGCTGAACACCGCATACACCACTGAAGAGCTGACCTATTTCATTGAAAACAGCGGCGCCGCGCTGGTGATCATCGACAGCGGCAAGCTGGAGGCGCTGGCCCCCGTGGCAGAAGGGCTGGGCGCCAGGGTCGAAACGCTGAATGCGGATGGAAGCGGATCGCTGACCGACAAGGCCGCGCAGGCCCCGCGCCAGTTCGACACCGTGCCGCGCGGCGAAGACGATCTTGCGGCATTCCTTTATACCTCGGGAACCACGGGCCGCTCCAAGGGCGCAATGCTGACCCAGGCGAACCTGTTGTCGAATGCGCGGACGCTGGTTCAGGAATGGCGGTTCACGGCGGATGACGTTTTGCTGCATGCCCTGCCGATTTTTCACACGCATGGGCTGTTCGTGGCGACCAACGTGACGCTGGTGGCCGGGGGCAGCATGATCTTCCTGCCCGGCTTCGATCTCGATCAGATCCTGGCGCAGATGCCCAAGGCCACGGCGATGATGGGGGTGCCCACCTTCTACACGCGCCTGCTGGACGATCCGCGTTTCACGCGCGGGGCGGCGGTGCATATGCGGCTGTTCATCTCCGGCTCGGCGCCCCTTCTGGCGGAAACCCATGTCCAGTTCGAAGCCCTTACCGGTCAGCGCATCCTCGAACGCTATGGCATGACCGAAACCAACATGAACACCTCGAACCCCTATGACGGCGAACGCCGCGCGGGCACCGTCGGCTTTCCCTTGCCGGGGGTCGAGCTGAAGATCACCAATCCCGAGACGGGCGCGACTCTGCCGCAGGGCGAGGTCGGCGCGATCGAGGTGCGTGGCCCGAATGTCTTCAAGGGCTACTGGCAGATGCCGGAAAAGACTGCCGCCGAACTGCGCGAGGACGGCTTCTTCATCACCGGCGATCTGGGTGTGATCGACGCGGACGGATACGTGAGCATCGTGGGCCGTAGCAAGGATCTGATCATCTCGGGCGGCTACAACATCTACCCCAAGGAAATCGAATTGGTGCTGGATGAGCAGGACGGGGTTCTGGAAAGCGCCGTGATCGGCGTGCCGCATCGCGATTTCGGCGAAACCGTGGTGGGCGTTCTGGTGCCGCGAAATGGCGCGACGCTGGATACCGACGCCATCATGGAAAAGATCCGGCAACCGCTCGCCCGGTTCAAGCACCCGCGCCGTCTTGTGGTGGTCGACAGCCTGCCGCGCAACACGATGGGCAAGGTGCAGAAGAACCTCCTGCGGGACGAATTCAAAGACCTGTTTGTGTAGCGTCTGAGGCGTTCGCCCCGGTCGAGGCGTTCGTGTCCGGCTTTGATCGGACCTGCGCATTGTATCCGGCGCCACGCATATCGTGGCGCCGGGCAGCGCTTCAGGCTGCGTGTCCGTCGTGATCGGCGAGGCATTCGTCGTGGTCGCGCAGCACCTCCAAAATCCGGCAATCGGCGACACGGTCCGTCCGGCATTCGCAGATCATCCGTTGCAACTCGGTGCGAAGCGCTTTGAGCCGGGCGAGGCGCTGCTCGACTTCTTTCAACTGCCTCTGCGCCACCGCGTCGACCTCCGCGCAGGAGCGTTCTGGGCTGTCGGAGAGATCCAGCAGTTCCCGGATCGCATCAAGCGGGAAACCAAGCTGGCGGGCATGGCGGATGAATGACAACCGGTCGAGTTCCGCGTCCCCGTAGCGGCGCTGACCGCCTTCCGTTCTGCCGGGTTCGGGCATGAGACCGATCTGTTCGTAGTAGCGGATCGTCTGAACCTTGGTGCCGGTCCGCTTGCCGAGGGTGCCGATGGTCAGCATGGGATGTCTCCTTTCGGTGCCGGATCCGTCTGCCTTCCAATGGGTTGTGCAGATTTTCTTGCGACAGGGCTTGAACCTACAGTGGCTGTAGCTCGTATATCGAAATCCGACCGCGACTCACAATGGATATTAGTCATGTCGGACAAAGACGCAGGGCAACGCGAATGGCGCGTGACGGGCATGGATTGCGGCTCATGCGCCGCGAAGGTGCGTGGCGCGGTCGAAAGGCTGCCGGGCGTCGCGAACGTCGACGTCGCGCTCATGACAGAGCGTCTGCGGCTGACGCTCGATGAAGATCAGACCACGCCCGAAAATGTGGAGAACGCCGTACGCGGCGTCGGCTTTGGCATAGCGCCCAAGCGGGCAAGACCGGAGAGGCCAGCGGGACGTTTCGTCTTGCCGGAGGGCGCGTTTCAAGATGCGGTGGAAACGTCGGACACACGCCAACCGAATGACGCCGATCGTGCCGGGCCCGCGCCAACCTCGATGATCCAAAGCTCCAAGGGACGTCTGGTGATTGGAACTGGCGCGTTGCTTGCGGCGGCTTGGGCATCGCGCGTCGTCGTGCCGGCGGAGATCGCGCATTGGGCGTTCGTCCTGGCGACATTGGCGGGACTTATGCCGGTGGCACAGCGCGCATTCGCCATGGCGCGGGCGCGCATGCCTTTCACCATCGAGATGCTGATGACGATTGCCGCCACGGGCGCGCTGCTGATCGGAGAAGCGGAAGAAGCGGCGCTTGTCGTGTTCCTCTTTGCCGTGGGTGAACTGCTCGAAGGCGTTGCCGCGGGCAAGGCACGCGACAGCATCCGCGCCCTGTCGAAGCTCGTACCGAAGACTGCGCGGGTGGAGGTCGGCGGCAAGGCGCGGGACGTCCCTGCCGCAAACCTGATACCGGGACAGGTCGTTCAGGTCCGCCCCGGCGACCGCGTGCCCTGCGACGGCGAAGTGATCGAAGGCACCTCCGGCGTCGACGAAAGCCCGGTGACCGGAGAAAGCGTGCCCAGCCTCAAGGAGCCGGGCGCTGAGGTCTTTGCCGGGTCGATCAATACCGAAGCGCTGTTGCGGGTGCGGGTTACGAAGGCGGCCGAGGACAACACCATCGCCCGAATCGTGCGCCTCGTGGAAGAGGCCGAGACCGCGCGCGCGCCGACCGAACGCTTCATCGACCGGTTCAGCCGGGTCTACATGCCCGCCGTCGTGGGCGCGGCCCTGCTTGTCGCGCTCATCCCGCCGTTGGCCTTCGGGCAGGCGTGGGGGGAATGGGCATATCGCGCGCTGGCGCTGCTGCTGATCGGCTGCCCCTGCGCGCTGGTGATTTCGGTGCCCGCGTCGATCACGTCGGCGCTGTCCACAGGGGCGCGCAACGGGCTATTGATGAAGGGCGGGGCAGTCGTGGAGGCGGCGGCCCGCACCACCCATGTGGCTTTCGACAAGACCGGGACACTCACTTCCGGCAAGCCGCACGTGACGGACATCACTGTGTTGGCTGGGGTCGAGGACGACGTCCTGGCACTCGCAGCCGGTGTCGAGAGCGGGGCGAGCCATCCGCTGGGACAGGCGATCTGTGCCGAGGCCGGGCGGCGCGGCGTCGACGCGGCGACGGCGACCGGTGCCCGCGTACTGCCCGGCAAGGGCGCGGAGGCATCCATCGACGGCACAATGGTCTGCGTCGGCTCTCCACGGCTGGCCGTGGAACGCGGCGCCCTCACCGATGATCTCCGGACCCGCGTGGCAGCGCTGGAAGCCGAGGGCAAGACTGTGGTCGTCGTGCTGCGAGGGGATGTGCCGCAGGGCCTTATCGCCTTGCGGGACGAACCGCGCGCCGATGCGGCAGAGGCTGTCGCGCAACTGCGCAGCCTTGGGATCACGTCGATCATGCTGACCGGGGACAATGAGCGGACGGCCCGCGCCGTCGCAGAGGGACTCGGGATTGCGTATCGCTCCGAACTCATGCCCGAGGACAAGGTTACCGCCATCCGGAACCTGACGTCCGAAGCGCAGGTGATGATGATTGGCGACGGCATCAACGACGCGCCCGCGCTCGCCGCCGCGCATGTCGGGGTCGCCATGGGCTCGGGGACGGATGTGGCGCTCGAAACGGCGGACGCCGCGATCCTGCGCGACCGGGTGACGGATGTGCCCGCCAAGATCCGCCTTGCCCGCGCGACCATGGCCAACATCCGCCAGAACATCGCGATCGCGTTAGGGTTGAAAGCAGTCTTCCTCGTGACAACCGTGCTCGGGATCACCGGCCTCTGGATCGCGATCCTGGCGGATACCGGCGCCACGGTGCTGGTGACGATGAATGCCCTCCGATTGTTGTTGTTCCGGCCCGCCAGCGTGACTGAATCCATCGGCCGTGACAGTCGGAACGTCAGAAAGACCCACCCCGATCAGGCAGCCGCAACGACTTGAAAGGGACATGCCGATGACCCGCGCGCGCCCACCCGGAACGCCCTTTCACTTGAAGGCGGTCACCAAACGTCCGAAACCTGCTCGAACAGGGCGGCAATCACCGGGTGGTCCTTGCGTTCTTCCAGGGCCTGTATGACCAGGCAGGCAGGAACGCGCAGCTTCTCGCAAACGGCAAGCCCAAAGGTTTGTTGCTGGTGCAGGGCGACGGACTCGCGGCAAAGGCTCAGCCCGACGCCGGAGCGGACCATTTCAAGCATCGACGCTTCCTGATCGACCATCGCCACGGCATTCTGCACGCAGCCGTGTTCGCGGAAAATGCGGGTCAGCAACCGGTTGTGCACCGATGTCGGCGAAGTGCCGATCCAGGGCAGGCTGGCCAGGTCGGGCCAATCCGCGCCGGCGACACGCGCGTCCCAGCCGACCGGGGCAATTACGCGATAAGAGAAATCCGCCAGTTTCTTGCTGTAGAGCGGGCGCTCCGCGGGGATTGCATCCACCTCGTCGGGGGAGGTCAGATAGAACCCGACGTCGATCTGTTGGCGCATCAGCTTTTCCAGGATCTCACCGCTGACGCCATGGATCAGTTCGGTGCTGATGTTGGGATAGGCGGCGCCGAAATGGCTGAGCAGGCGGCCGAGGCGGATGAACTCCGGATCGACGATGGTGCCGATCCTCAACCGTCCCGACACCTGCCCGCATTGCTTGCTGGCGCTGCGACGGAACTCGGCCATGGCCGCCAGCACCTGCTCGGCCTTCGGCAGAATTGCAGTGCCGTCCTGCGTCAGGTTCAGGCCGTGCGGTGTGCGTTTGAACAGGGTGATTCCGGTTTCTTCGCTCAGCCGTTTGATCTGATGGCTGATCGCGGGCTGCGTGAGGTTGAGCACCTCGGCGGCACGAGAAACGCTGCCCTCGCGCGCCACCGTCACGAAGGCCAGAATGCTGTTCAGGTTCGAGAATCTATCCATATTAAAAACTCTAATATCGGGCAGAGAAATTTGTCATTGGTAAATCTAATACAAGCTTTTTAGGCCTTGATAAGTTGTTGCGCTGGGAGGAGCGAACGGCACGGGAGACGACCCTGCACGCGGGGCGGCCTCTGGTGTTCTGTCGCCCTTCGTCATGCGGGAAGGGCCAGGAGAACATCGCCATGCCGAATGCTGAAACCGAGTTCGACTACATCGTGATCGGCGGTGGATCCGCGGGGTGTCTGTTGGCCAACCGACTGAGCGCGGATGCGGCCAACCGTGTGCTGCTGCTGGAGGCCGGAAAGCCGGACACTTACCCGTGGATTCACATCCCTGTCGGTTACCTTTACTGTATCGGCAATCCACGCACCGACTGGATGTACAACACCGAACCTGACAAGGGGCTGAACGGGCGTGTCCTGCGCTATCCGCGCGGCAAGACGCTGGGTGGCTGTTCGTCGATCAACGGCATGATCTACATGCGCGGCCAGTCCCGCGATTACGACAACTGGGCGCGGCTCAGCGGCGAGGCCGAGTGGAACTGGGACCACTCCCTGCAGGATTTCAAATCCCACGAAGATCACTGGAGGCTCGACGACGGCGCCGATCCGGCCACCGGCGAGAACAGCCGCTTTTCCGACATGCATGGCCGTGGCGGAGAATGGCGTGTGGAAAAGCAGCGGTTGCGTTGGGACATCCTCGACAGTTTCGCCGATGCGGCGGTCGAAGCCGGGATCGAGAAGACCGACGATTTCAACAGCGGCGACAATGCGGGTGTTGGCTATTTCGACGTGAACCAGCGGTCCGGCTGGCGCTGGAACAGCTCCAAGGCCTTTCTGAAACCCGCGAAACCCCGCGACAACCTGACGGTCTGGACCGAGGCGCAGGTCGAAAAGCTGACCTTCGAAAAAGATGCCACCGGCGCGCTCCGCTGCACCGGCGCCCGCGTCGATCGGGCCGGGCAGATGGTCACAGTCAGCGCCAGGAAGGAAACGCTGTTGTCGGCGGGGGCGATCAATTCGCCCAAGATCCTGCAACTGTCGGGCATCGGGCCGGCGGCGCTGCTGCAATCGCAGGGGATCGAGGTGCTGCGCGACGCGCCTGTGGGCGAGAACCTTCAGGACCACTTGCAGATCCGCGCCGTCTACAAGGTCAGCGGCACGCGCACACTCAACACCATTGCCGGAAACCTCTGGGGCAAGGCGATGATCGGTGCGGAATACATGCTCAAACGCTCCGGCCCGATGAGCATGGCGCCCAGCCAGCTTGGCGCCTTCACCCGGTCGGACCCTGGCCGCAGCCACGCCAATCTGGAATATCACGTCCAGCCGCTCAGCCTCGAAGCCTTCGGCGAGGGCCTGCACGATTTCCCCGCGATGACGGTCAGCGTGTGCAACCTCAACCCGACAAGCCGGGGGCATGTCCGCATCCGCTCGGCGAATTTCCGGGACGCACCGATGATTTCGCCGAACTACCTCGACACCGCGGACGATCGCAAGGTCGCGGCGGACAGCCTGCGGCAGGTGCGCAAGCTGATGTCGCAGCCCGCGATGCAGCGTTACCAGCCCGAGGAATTCAAGCCCGGCCCGCAATATCAGAGCGACGAGGATCTGACGAAGCTGGCGGGCGACATCGCGAACACGATCTTCCACCCGGTCGGCACGGTGAAGATGGGGCGCGAGGATGACGACAGCGCCGTGCTCGACCCGCATCTGCGGGTGAAGGGCGTGAACGGCCTGCGTGTCGTCGATGCCAGCATCATGCCCGAGATCACCAGCGGCAACACCAACTCCCCGACCCTGATGATCGCGGAAAAGGCGGCCCGCTGGGTGCTTGCCGGCCACTAATCCGCTGACCTGCGTTATCTGCCTTCTGGAGAAAACATGCGTAAATCGTTTTCCAACCTTCCCCTGACCGGCGTCAAGGTCGTCGACTTCGGCCAGTACATCGCCGGGCCCGCCGTTGCGATGCTGCTGGGCGATCTGGGGGCCACGGTCGTGCACATCGACCCGCCCGACGGTCCGATGTGGGACAGCCCCGCCAATGCCGCGCTGATGCGCAACAAGCTGATCGTGAATCTCGATCTGAAATCCGAGGACGGGCTGGCCAAGGCGCGCGCGCTTTGTTCCGAGGCCGACATCATCGTCGAGAACTTCCGCCCAGGAAAGCTTGCGAAACTGGGCATCGACTTTGCCGCGATGCGCGAAGAGCGCCCCGAACTGATCACCATTTCGATCCCCGGCTTTGCCTCGAACGACGAGCTGCGGCGCGAGCTACGCGCCTTCGAAAGCGTCGTCGCGGCCAGTTCAGGCGTGTTCACCGACATGGGGCTCAACCGGGTGCTGATGGGCGTGAACCCGTCCTTCTCGCCGCTGCCGCTGTCGTCCTCCTATGCTTCGCAGATCGCGGCCTCGGCAACGGTCCTGGCGCTGCAATCGCGCCAGCTGACCGGGCTTGGGGATCAGATCGAGGTGCCGCTTGCCGCCGCTGTCATGGAGGGGCTGTGCTACAACTCCATCCACGTCTCGGACGTGCCCAAGCGTTACCTCACTCAGCGCGAGATCGAGATCGAGCGGCGCCGCATCGAGGGCCTGCCGATGAACGTGTCCTACGAGGATCTTCAGGAACTGCTCGATCCGTTCTTCCGCAGCTACATGTGCAAGGACGGGCGGATGTTCTACGTCGTCTGCCCCAGCCACAAGAACCACGCGCGCCGCTGCCTTGAGGTGCTGGGCTTGTACGAAGAGATGGTCGAGGAGGGTCTGCAAGAGGAAGACGATACTTACAAGCCGCAGGCGGAGTGGGAAACCGACACCTCGCTTGGCGTCTATCCGATGCCGAAATTCTGGGCCGACAAGATCGCCGCGCGCATGAAAGAGGTGTTCATGACCCGCACCTCGCATGAGTGGAAGCGCATGTTCGGTCGCGCGGGCATTCCCGGCGCGCCGCAGCGCTGGCTGCAGGAATGGATCAACGACGAATATGCCGAGGCCTCGGGTCTGATGATCGACGTCTGGGACCCGGAATATGGCGAGATGACCCAGCCCGGCCCGGTGGTCTGGATGGAGGAAAGCGGCGAAGAGGCCCTGACCCCCGAGCCGCGCCGCTGGGTGGAATTCGACGAGGCGCTGAAGGTGCTGCGCAAGCTGCGCACCGACATTCCCGACCCGGAGGACGGCATCGAGCAAGAGGGCTGGCTGTCCGGAGTCCGCGTTCTGGACATGTGCAACGTCATCGCCGGGCCGCATTCGGCCAGCTACCTTGCGCGCTTCGGTGCCGAGGTCATCAAGCTCGATCCGGCCGTGCCGCTCTACGACAGCTGGAATACCGTGATGTACGGCATGAGCCAGGGGCGCGGCAAACGGTCGATCCTTGCGGACGTGAAATCCGAACATGGGCGCAAGGTCTTCGAGGATCTGGTGAAGACCGTCGATGTCATCTTCTGGAACGCTCCCGACAGCCAGATCAAGCGCATGGGGCTGGACGAGGCGGGGCTGCGCAAGCTGAACCCCGAGGCGATATTCTGCAAGCTGGACTGTTTCAGCGGTGTGCGGCGCGGCGTGCGCAGCGACTACATCGGCTACGACGACCTTGTGCAGGCCACCACCGGCATCATGTTGCGCTTCGGCGGCGCCATGGACCGACCCGAAGAGCACGCCCATGTCGGCACCATCGACGTCATGTGTGGCTTTGGCGGCGCGCTTGCCGTGGCGGCAGCGCTGTATCAGAAGAACCGCTTCGGGCGGATCGGGCGGGGGCGCACCTCGCTCAGCGCCAACAGCGGCCTTTTGCAGATCCCCTTTGCTTATGACTACAGGGGGCGCGGGCTTTTCGACGAGCCGACGGGCCCCGAGGTCAACGGCTACGACGCCCTCAGCCGTTTCTACAGCACCGCATCGGGCATCTACATCCTGCTCAGCGCCTACGAGGCCGACCTGCCGCGGTTCCGCAATGTCGAGGGGCTCGAAGAGTTCCCGGATGTGCCCGAAGAGGATCGCGCCGCGTTTCTTGCCGGAGCGTTCCAGTCGCTGCCCGCGACCGAATGGATCGACCGCCTGCGCGCCGCCGATCTCGCCTGCGCGATCTGTCAGAACATCGAGGCGCTGCGCGCCGAGAATCTGCAAGAGGCAGACGGCACGCCCGGCACGGACCGGGGCAGCTATTCCTTCTCGCTCTACACCGATCACCCCAGCGGGCATGATGTCACGCAGCTCGACCCCTATGCGGTGAGACCCGCGCGCGGGCGTGTCTTTGCCCTATCGCCGACCGAGAAATTCGGAACCTCGACCCGCGATATCCTGAACGAACTGGGCTATTCCGTCTCCGCCGTGGAGCGGATGCTGAAATCCGGTCAGGTCAGCGAAAGCTGGAGCGCGGAGTACCTGCCCAGCTAAGACCTGCCCCAGGGCGCTCCATCGGAGCGCCCCGACGCTTGCGCAACCAGATTAAGCGCAACCGACACCATTACAAACGTTCGGGTTGGCCTTGCCGGATACACATCCGGCAAACGGAGGAGGCTGTCCGGACTTCATGTGCCAGAATGGAGGAAACATGGCCAAGAAACCCCCTTTGATGGATTTGCATATCCCGACCGCCGACCGAGGCTTTTATTCCGGTTTTTCAAAAAGCGTCGCGATACCCTCGAAAATCCTCGTCAGCGCCCTGATCGTCTGGGCCATCGCCGTGCCGCAGAACGCGGCATCCGTGCTGAACGCCCTGAACGGCGCGATCCTCAAGAGTTTCGCGTCCTGGTACATCTATGTCGCGGCGGCGTTTTTCCTTCTTTGCATTGTGCTGGCTCTGGTGCCGTTCACCGGACGGCTGAAGCTTGGCCGGCCGGACGATGCGCCGGAATTCTCGCGATTTTCATGGTTCTCGATGATGTTCGGCGCGGGCATCGGGGTCGGGATGCTGACCTTCGCCACCGCCGAGCCGATGTATCACTTCGCCAACAATCCCAACGTCATCATGGGCCAGACCACCGGATCGGGCGCCGACAACGTGACAGCCGCCTATGTCTGGTCCTTCCTGCACTGGGGCTTTTCCGCCTGGGCCTGCTATGCACTTGTCGGTCTGTGCCTGGCGTATTTTTCCTATCGCCGGAACCTGCCGCTGACGGTGCGGTCGGCGCTGACGCCACTTTTCGGGGCGCGGCTGTCGGGCGTGGGCGGCCATATCGTCGATATCGTCGCCGTGGTGGCCACCATCCTCGGCGTTGCGCAGACATTGGGCTTTGGGGTCGAGCAATTCGTCGCGGGCCTTCAGCGGATCGGACTTGGGACCTGGATGGTCAAGGCCGACGGCACCTCCAGCACCGCCGGCATCATCGTTGCGCTGATCGTCATTCTTGGCGCATCGACGCTCTCGGCGCTTTCGGGTGTCGGCAAGGGCATCAAGTGGCTGTCCAACCTGAACATGGGCCTCAGCATCTTTCTGCTGGCCTTCTTCATCCTCTTCGGCTCGACGTTTTTTGGCCTGAATGCCTTGGTCTCCGGAATGATTGCCTACGTGACGGATCTTCCCAGCCTGCTCTTCACCGTCTGGCATGCAGATGGCACGCCGACGGGCGATGCTCTGGCCGCGTGGCAAGGCGGCTGGTCCGTCTTCTATTGGGCATGGTGGGTTGCCTTTGCACCGTTCGTGGGCGTCTTTCTTGCCCGGGTCTCGCGCGGGCGCAGCATTCGGGAATACGTGATGGGCGCCATCATCGTCCCGTCGGTAATGTGCTTTGTCTGGTTCACCTTCGTGGGCGGCACGGCCATCGACATGACGCTGAACGGCACGGCGGGCGACGCGATCTCGGGTGCCGGTCAGGAAAGCCAGCTTTTCGTGATGCTCGACCTGATCCTGACCGGAGGTCTTGCCTGGGGGATGGCCGCGCTCGTGGTGGTGCTGCTGCTGACCTACCTCGTGACCACCGCCGACTCGGCGATCCTGATCGTCAACACGATCAATGCCGCTGGCGAGGAAAGCCCGAAGGGGCGCGGTCACATCATCTTCTGGGGCGTCGCGCTAAGCTTTGTCGTGGGTGCGCTGCTGCTTGTCGGCGGGCTCGGGACGATCAAGACAGCGATGGTGATCGGCGCCTTGCCGTTCAGCCTCGTGATGTTCCTGATGTGCATTTCCCTTGTCAAAGCGGTGATCCGGGACGGTATCCGGGAAAGAAACGGCGTGCAGAGCATCCATGCCGAAGCCTGACCTACATCACGCCTGGACCCAGGCTTTGATGGATCGCCGCTGAGGAACAGGGTCAACCTGTAGTCCCGGTCTGCGTCCTGGACCGCCGACGGGCAATTCTGGACCCGACCCCGGATCGGGGACGCTTCAGATTGAAAATGACAAGGGCGCGCATGACTTTGCGCGCCCTTCGTTGTGCCTGTCAGCCAACCAGCTTTGCGGTCATCTCCACCAGCCTTTTGGCCTGATGGGCAACGGCGGCCTTGCCAGCGTCATCGAAACCGTCAGGCTTGGTCGAGAACCCATAAGGATTGCCGCCCGCGGCAAAGATCGTTTCGTCCGTGTAGCCCGGCGCAACGATGATCGTACCCCAGTGCATGGCCGTGGTATACAGGCTGAGGAGGGTGGCCTCCTGCCCGCCATGCGGGTTCTGGGCGCTGGTCGTGGCGGTGAAGGTCTTGTTGGCCAGCTTGCCGGACCCCCAAAGCCCGCCCAGCGTGTCGATGAAGGCGCGCATCTGGCTGGCGACCACGCCGAAGCGCGTCGGTGCCGAGAAGAAGTAGCCATCCGCCCATTCCATATCGTCGGCAGTGGCCTCTGGTATGTCGCTCATCTTCTCGATCTGTGCCTTCCAGGCGTCCTGCCCCTCGATCACCTCCTTGGGGGCGGTTTCCGGGATGCGGCGCAGGCGGACTTCGGCTCCGGCTGCTTCGGCGGCCTCTGCGGCCGCGAGGGCCACGGCGTGGTTGGTGCCGTAGGTGGTATAGAAAACTACTGCGATCTTGGGTTGTGCCATTTTGGATTTCCTTCCTTTCAGATGGACGTAGGCGTTTGCCGCTCCGGTCAAGCGTTTCTGATGAACGTGCCGTTGTTCAGGTCCCTGAGGGCCTCTCGCAATTCGTCCTGCGTGTTCATCACGATGGGTCCATGCCACGCGACGGGTTCCTGGATGGGACGGCCCGTCATCAGCAGGAAGCGGATACCTTCGTCGCCAGCCTGTACGGTGATCTCGTCACCTGAACCGAAACGGACCAGCGTGCGGTTGCCGGTCATGTCACGGATGTTCAGTTCCTGCCCGCGATACTCCTTCTCGACCTTGATACCCACCGGATCGCTGGCGTCGCGGAAGGTTCCGGATCCAGCGAACACATAGGCCAGTGCGTTCGACCGGGTGTCTACTGGCAGCACCTTGCGGCGGCCGGCCGGGATCGAAACGTCCAGCAGCATCGGGTTGGCCGCGATGCCGTCGACTGGGCCGGTCTTGCCCCAGAACGACCCGATGATGACCTTGACGGCTGTGCCGTCGTCGTCGCCTTCCACCGGGATGTCGCTGCCGGTGATGTCCTGATACCGCGGGGCCGTCATCTTCAGCGAAGACGGTAGATTGGCCCAAAGCTGGAAGCCGTGCATCTGACCCCTGTCGTTGCCGAACGGCATTTCCTGATGCACGATGCCGGACCCTGCGGTCATCCACTGGACGCTCCCGGCGCCGAGGGTGCCCTTGTTGCCAAGCGAGTCGGAATGTTCCACCTCGCCGTCCAACACGTAGGTGATGGTCTCGATGCCGCGGTGCGGGTGCCAGGGAAAGCCCTTCGAATACAGCCGCGGATCGTCGTTGCGGAAATCGTCCATCATCAGGAAAGGGTCGGTCAGCGACGGGTCACCGAAGCCGAAGACGCGATGCAGATGCACACCGGCGCCTTCGATGGCAGGCTGCGCGGTGGTGGTGGCCGAGACAGGTCTAAAGGTCATGGGACGCTCCGTTTGTCGATGACATCAATGTGGGATCCCTGCCGCGAAATGAAATTGGCCAAGAACCCGTACATTCTGTGCGCAGGCGCGCAGAAACCTGCGGTTCTGGCAATGTCGCGCTGCGTGCAGTTGGTAGGGGAGCCCGTGCCAGTCAGAACCTTCCATGCGTGCTTCGAAGCTGTGAAGGTCTAGCCTGTTGGGTCAGGGGTTCACTGTGAGTCCGGCGCGGAAGGTCATTGGACGGCAGACGCGGCATCGGCGCATTGTGCGAAAATAGAAGGCTTCCTCCTTTGGACCGGGACATTCCCATCAGCCGTGCACAAACGTCAGGTTTGGTCTTTTCGCTGCGCCGCGCAGGATCCCGGCGATGCGGCGCTGGCAAGACTAACGGACCGGCCCAAGACAGCGGTGCATCGCGTGCACGCCGCCGCAGTATCGACCAACGTCCAGTGTACGGCCAACGCGTTCAGGTCAGACCGTCGCGCGGGCGGATAGACCGTCGAGAATGGCGCAATCCGGCGCGTCGTCGCCGTGGCATTGGCCGATGAGCGCCTCAAGTTCAGCCTCCAAAGTCTTCAACTGGCTGATCTTGTCGCGCACCGCTTCGAGGTTCTGTGCCGCCAGGGCGCGTACATCTCGGCTGGCGCGTGTCGGGTCGGCGTTCAGGTCCAGCAGGCGGCGGCATTCTTCCAGTCCAAAGCCGAGATGTCGCGCCTGCGCCAGGATCCGCAGCCGATCCACCGCCGTATCCGAGAAATCACGATACCCGTTCTCGGCACGTTCTGCCTTTACCAGTCCCAGATCCTCGTAATACCGCACGGTCTTGACGGTCAGCCCGGCTGCCTTCGCTGCCTGTCCGATGTTCATGGCGTATCTCCTTTGTGCCATTAAACCCTCCAGCGAGTGGAAGGTAAAGCCACTTCGTTTCGACCACCCCAGGGCGCAGCATATTGCCGAATGGTCTTGGCCGCCGTCACGGCTTTTCAACTGGCGACAACCCCGGCTGCGTGCGAGAAAAGGCTGCATGACACGTTTGTTTCTGACCCTTCCGCTCCTCCTGTCGCTTGCCGTGCCCGCTGCGGCACGGGAGATCACGATATTCGCCGCGGCAAGCCTGCGTGATGCGCTTGACGAGGCAGCGGAGCTTTACAGCAATGAAACAGGGGACGACACGGTGATTTCCTACGCCGGATCGTCCGCCCTTGCGCGCCAGATCCAGCAAGGCGCACCCGCGGATGTCTTCATTTCGGCCAACGCCGGCTGGATGGACGCGCTGGAGGAGGACGGTCTGCTCGCACCGGGCACGCGCCGCGATCTGCTGGGCAATTCCCTTGTACTCGTGGCCGGGGTCGAAGGGCCGGTTGACGACCTGACACCCGCAAGCGACCTCGCCGGGTGGCTGGAGGGCGGCAAGCTGGCCATGGCGCTTGTCGACGCGGTGCCTGCCGGGATCTACGGCAAGGCGGCGCTGGAACACCTGGGCCTGTGGGACACCGTGGCCGCACAGGTCGCGCAGGCCGACAACGTTCGGGCGGCGCTGGCCCTTGTCGCGGTGGGTGCGGCGCCGCTCGGCATCGTCTACCGCACCGACGCGCAGGCCGAACCGCGCGTGTTCGTGAAGGCCGCAATCCCGCGCGACAGCCATCCGCCGATCCTCTACCCCGCCGCGGCGATGGCAGAGAAACAGCAGTTCGCCCTGCCGTTCCTGTCCTTCCTTGAAACGGGACCGGCGCAGGACATCTTCCGACGTCACGGCTTTACGGTGATGGCGGAGTAACGGATGGACTGGCTCGGACCCGAGGAATGGAGCGCCGTGGCCCTGTCGGTCAAGGTTTCCTTCTGGGCGGTCGTTGCGTCCCTCCCGTTCGGTCTTCTGACTGCCTATGCGTTGGCGCGGTGGTCCTTTCCCGGCAAGCAAATCCTCAACGGGCTGGTGCATCTGCCGCTGATCCTTCCGCCAGTGGTCACCGGTTACCTGCTGCTCCTGACCTTCGGGCCAAGGGCGCCGGTCGGCGGGTTCCTCGAGGCCATCGGGCTGGGCATCGCGTTCCGCTGGACAGGCGCGGCCCTGGCAGCGGCCATCATGGGGTTTCCCCTGATGGTGCGCGCCATGCGTCTGTCCATCGAAGCCATCGACCCGCGCCTGGAAGAGGCGGCCGCAACGCTCGGCGCCTCCGGGGGGCGCGTCTTCGCCACGGTGACGGTGCCGCTGATGCTTCCGGGTCTGCTGACCGGTGCGATCCTCGCCTTCGCCAAGGCGATGGGAGAATTCGGTGCAACCATCACCTTCGTCTCGAACATTCCCGGACAGACCCAGACCCTGCCATCCGCCATCTACGCTTTTCTGCAGATACCGGGCGGAGAGGCCTCTGCCCTGCGACTCGTCGTGGTGTCGATCATTGTGGCGATGGGCGCGCTCCTTGTGTCGGAATGGGCGTCGCGCCGGGTCGCCGCGCGGGTGGGGGCGTGATGCTGAACCTGCGCCTGAAACACGCTTTCGGTCGGTTCAGGCTCGACGCAGAGTTCACAGCGCCCGCCGGGGTGACGGTGCTGTTCGGCCGGTCCGGCTCTGGCAAGAGCACGATCCTCAAAGCCACTGCCGGTCTCCTGCGCCCGGACGAAGCGCGCGTCACCCTGAACGACCGGACGCTTTGCGACACGGCAAAGGGCGTCTGGCTGCCGCCCCACAAGCGCGGCCTCGGCGTGATCTTCCAGGAAGGCCGCCTCTTCCCGCACCTCACGGTCCGGCAGAACCTGTTGTATTCCCGCCGTAAGGCGTCGAGTTTGTCGCGCGTCGTCGAGATGCTGGGGATCGGCGACCTGCTCGACCGTCGGCCCCGGGCGCTTTCTGGGGGAGAGCAGCAAAGGGTCGCCATCGGCCGCGCGCTTCTGAGCGACCCGCAACTGATCCTGGCAGACGAACCTCTGGCCGCATTGGACGAGCCGCGCAAAGCCGAGATCCTGCCCTACTTCGAACGTCTGCGGGACGAGGCGCGCTGCCCGATCCTCTACGTGACCCACTCCCCGGCCGAGGTTGCGCGCCTCGCCACGACGGTTGTCGTCCTCGATGCGGGCAAGGTGACGCGGCAGGGCACGCCCGCCGACGTACTGGGTGATCCGGACGTTGTTCCGGCGGGTATCCGTGGCGTCGGGGCGGTGCTCGAAGCGACGGTCGCCCGGCATCACGACGACGGGTTGACCGAACTCGACGCCGGCGGCGTGCCACTGTTTCTGCCCCGCACCGATGCGGCACCGGGGACGAGGACCCGCATCCGTATCGCCGCACAGGAGGTCATCCTGTCCCGCGAGCGGCCTGTGGGCCTGTCGGCGCTCAACATCCTGCCCGGCACGGTGGCCAGCCTGCGCGCGGGTGATGGCCCAGGCACGCTGGTCGTCGTCGATACCCCTGCAGGGCGTCTCCTGGCGCGGGTCACGCGCCGTTCCGCCGAGGCACTGCAACTGGCGCCCGGCGTCGCCTGCCATGCGGTCGTAAAGACGGTCGCCATCGCGCGGCAGGACATCGGACAGGGTTGAAGCGGCGCGGCAGCCCGCTAGCTCGGGCTGCATGGAAAACGCATTGGTCATCGGCGCAAGCGGCGGCATCGGCAGCGCAATCTGCGCGGCACTCAATGGGCGCGGCGTCTCCGTCACCGGGCTCTCCCGTTCTGTGGACGGACTGGATACTACCGATGAGCAGTCCGTCGCGCATGCGCTTGGCCGGTTGGACACCCCCTTCGATCTGATCTTCGTGGCGACCGGCGCTTTGGAGATCGACGGCCACGCACCTGAGAAATCTCTCGACGCCGTGACGGCGCGCGGTCTGGCCGACCAGTTCGCGCTGAACGCCATCGGCCCTGCGCTGGTGCTGAAACACGCGCGCCGCCTTATTCCTCGCGACAGGCCGGCGACCGTGGCCGTTCTGTCCGCGCGCGTGGGCTCTATCGGCGACAACGGTCTTGGCGGCTGGTATGCCTACCGCGCCGCCAAGGCCGGGCTCAACCAGCTTGTGCACGGCGCGGCCATCGAGCTTGGCCGCAGATATCGCAAGCTCTGCGTCGTCTGCCTGCACCCGGGCACCGTCGCCACCCGATTCACTGCCGACTACCAGGACCGGCATCCGACCGTTCCGCCGGAGAAGGCCGCCCGAAACCTCCTTGCGGTGATCGATGGCCTGACACCGGCGGACACCGGTCGCTTCCTCGACTATGCCGGGAAGGAGATCCCCTGGTGACCCGCCTCGTCCTGGTACTGGGTGACCAGCTCTCCGATCAGGTCGCGGCGCTGCGCAGGGCCGACAAGGCGAAGGACGTGGTTGTCATGGCAGAGGTCGCGGAGGAAACGGCCTACGTCGGCCATCACCCCAAGAAGATCGCCCTGATCTTCGCCGCCATGCGCAAGTTCGCGGTCCGGCTCCGGGACGACGGCTGGGACGTCGCCTATTCGGAGCTGGACGACACGGACAACACCGGCAGCATCCCCGGAGAACTCCTCCGACGCGCGGATCAGTACGGCGCGCAGGAGGTGCTGGCGACAGAGCCGGGCGAATGGCGGCTGATCGCGGCGCTCGACGACACGCCCCTCAAGGTCACGCAGCTTGAGGACGACCGTTTCGTCGCCTCCCACAAGGATTTCGAGGACTGGGCCCGGGGCCGCAAGGCACTGCGGATGGAGTATTTCTACCGCGACATGCGGCGCAAGACCGGCCTGATGATGGACGGCGGCGTACCCGCAGGGGACAAGTGGAACTACGACCACGACAACCGCAAACCCGCCACGGACGAGGTCGACACCGCACCCATGCAGTTCACTCCGGATGACACGGTGGAAGAGGTGCTCGACCTCGTCGAGGCCCGCTTCTCCGACAACTTCGGCACGCTCCGCCCCTTCACCTTCGCCACCGACACCGGACAGGCTCGCCGGGCACTGGCGCATTTCGTCAAACATGCCCTGCCGAAGTTTGGCGACTACCAGGACGCGATGATGGAGGGGGAGCGTTACCTGTGGCACGCTCACCTCTCCGCCTACATCAACATCGGCCTGCTCGACCCGCTCGAGGTCTGCAAGGCGGCGGAAGAGGCATGGCAGGCCGGTGACGTTCCGATCAACGCGGCCGAAGGGTTCATCCGCCAGATCGTCGGCTGGCGCGAGTACGTCCGTGGCATCTACTTCCACGAAGGGCCTGACTACACCGCCCGCAACGGCTTGGGCCATAAACGCGATCTGCCTTGGCTCTACTGGGGCGGCGAAACGAACATGCGATGTGTCGCCGAGGCAGTCCGCCAGACGAAAGAGGACGCCTACGCCCACCACATCCAGCGCTTGATGGTCACCGGCAGTTTCGCCCTCCTGGCCGGCATCGATCCACACCAGGTGCATGAATGGTACCTCAGCGTCTACATCGATGCCTTCGAATGGGTCGAGGCACCCAACACGATCGGGATGAGTCAGTTCGCCGACGGAGGGATCATAGCGTCCAAGCCCTACGTGTCGTCAGGCAATTACATCAACAGGATGTCAGATCACTGCGGCCACTGCGCCTACGACGTGCACGCCAAGTCCGGCGAAGACGACGCCTGTCCCTTCAACACGCTCTACTGGCACTTCCTTGATCGTCATCGCAAACGGTTCGAACAGAATGCCCGCATGGCCAACTTGTACCGAAGCTGGGACCGCATGGACGAGGACAAGCGCCGCGACATCCTGCGCGCCGCAGGACGCACTCTGAAAAAACTCGATGACGGGCAGGTCGTCTGACCCGGCCCTTCATCTTGGCAGCAATACCTTGGGGGTGCGGGGGCAAGGCCCCCGCGGATCGGCCCGGCGTCAGCCGGGCCGATCCATCCTACAGGACGTAACGGCTCAGGTCCGTCGACCGGGTCAGGTCGCCCAGTTGCGCTTCCACGAAGTCGGCGTCCACAGTGACCGCCTCACCCGCCTTGTCCGGCGCGGCAAAGCTCAGTTCCTCAAACACCCGCTCCATCACGGTATAAAGCCGCCGAGCACCGATGTTCTCCACCGATCCGTTGACCTCCGCCGCGATGCGGGCCAGTGCCTCGATCCCTTCCTGGGTAAAGGAGACGGCGACCTCTTCTGTCGCCATCAGCGCGGTGTACTGACGGGTCAGGGCGTTGTCGGTTTCCGTCAGGATACGCACGAAATCTCCTTCGGTCAGGGCCTTCAGGTTCACACGGATCGGCAGGCGCCCCTGGAGTTCCGGCAAGAGGTCAGACGGTTTCGCGATGTGGAACGCGCCCGAGGCGATAAAGAGGATGTGGTCGGTCTTCACCGGTCCGTGCTTGGTGGAAACCGTCGTACCCTCGATCAGGGGCAGCAGGTCGCGCTGCACGCCTTCGCGGGACACGTCGCCGCCGCGCGCCTCCTGCCGGGCGCAGACCTTGTCGATCTCGTCGAGGAAGACGATCCCGTTCTGCTCCACCGCTTCCAGCGCGGCGGTCTTTACCGTCTCGTCGTCCAGCAGCTTGTCGGCTTCCTCGGTGATCAGCAGTTCGTAGCTTTCGGCGACGGTCATGCTCTTGCGCGTGGTCCGTCCGGCAAACGCCTTCCCGAAGATGTCGCCCAAGTTCATCATACCCATCTGGCCTCCCCCCGGCTGACCGGGGATGTCCATCATTGGGAAAGGCGAAGAGGTGTCGGCGACGTCCAGTTCGATTACGGTCTGGTCCAGTTCGCCGCTCTTCAGTTTCTTGCGGAACATCTCGCGCGTGGCCGAGCGGGCGTCCTTCCCGGCAATCGCCTCGATCACGCGGTCCTCGGCGGCGGCATGGGCGCGGGTCTTCACGTCCTCGCGCATGTGTTCGCGGGTATCGATGATTGCCGTATCCACCAGGTCGCGAATGATCTGCTCCACATCACGGCCGACATAGCCCACTTCGGTGAACTTCGTCGCTTCGACCTTGATGAAGGGCGCACGGGCCAGCTTCGCCAGGCGGCGCGAGATCTCGGTCTTGCCGACGCCGGTGGGACCGATCATCAGGATGTTCTTCGGGTAGACTTCGTCGCGCAGGTGGTCGGTCAGCTGCTTGCGCCGCCACCGGTTGCGCAGCGCCACCGCGACTGCGCGCTTGGCTTCCTGTTGTCCGATGATGAACCGGTCCAGTTCGGAAACGATTTCACGGGGTGTGAGGTCGGTCATGAGTGTCCTTCCGATGCGTTGCGGCTGAGATAACCTCTGGGGAGGAAAATCCAACCCTTGAAGGAACCTCCATGTGACCCGACGTGTTGCACCTGAGTATTGGAGGCGCCCAAGACATGCCGGATCAAGGTTACATACCCATGGAAGATACCGACGTCGTTCCTGGCGATCTTGGCGTGCGCTCGTTTGGCGACGGGCCGGTTTGTGTCATTACGAACCGCAAATCCGGCCGGAACTCCCGCGACCGCGACGCGGTGGAGGCCGCCGCCAAAGCGCTGCAGGGCGAAATCGTGTCCTTCAGCGGAGGCAAGGGCCTGATGGAAGCGATCGAGAAGGTGAAGGCGCGCAAGCCATCGCTGGTGGTCGCGGCCGGGGGCGACGGCACCGCCATGGCCGTGGCCGGGGCCTTTGTCGGGACGGATGTCGCGTTCGGTGTCTTGCCGCTCGGCACATTCAACTATTTCGCGCGCGGACTCGGTCTCAGCACCGACCCGGCCGAGGCAGGGCGCCAGCTTGCCGGTGGCGAGGTTGTCGAACGCCATATCGGCACCGTGAACGGCCAAGTCTTCCTGAACAACGCCAGTGTCGGGATCTACCCGTCGATCCTGAAGGTGCGCGAAAGCGTCTATCGCCGCTGGGGGCGCAGGCGGATCATGGCGCACTGGTCGGTGGTAAAGACCTTCGCCCGCTTTAGGAAGCCGATGCGGGTGAAACTGGAAGTGGACGGAGACGGCGGGAGATACCGGACCGCATTGGTGTTCGTCGCACGCTCGTCATTCCAGCTCGAACGGTTCGGGCTGGAGGGCACCGACATCATCCGCGAAGGCGGCTTCGCGGTTCTTCTGGTGAACGCCCGCACCCGTCTGGAGCTTTTCCGCCGCATCACGCGTCTGGCGCTTGGCACGGTCGAGGAGGGGGTCGATTATGATCTATTCCCCGGAGAGCGGATCAAGCTTGAGGTTGAGGGCAAGCGCCGCGTGTTGCTTGCTTACGACGGGGAGAAGAAGCGCATGAGCGCGCCGCTGGAGTTCGGCATGTCCGAGCGCCCGCTGCGTCTGCTCATCCCGGGGAAGGCCGAATGAGGCGCGTCCTGCATCTTTCCGACCTGCACTACGGCAAGGACCGCGCCAATCTCGAAGCGCCGCTTCTGGAAACGGTGGATCGGCTTGCACCCGATCTTGTCGCCATTTCCGGTGACTTCACACAGCGTGCCCGCGTGTCCCAGTTCGACCGGGCGCAGGCCTTTCTCGACAAGCTGACCGTCCCGTGGATCGCAGTCCCCGGTAATCACGACACGCCGCTCGACGAGTTCTGGATCCGGTTGCTGACCCCGTGGAAACGCTATCGGTCCGCCGTGTCCGGCGATCTGGAACCGGTCTATCAGGACGACGCGATGACACTGGTTGGGGTGAACACCGTGAACCGGTTTTCCTGGCAGCGGGGCCGGCTGTCGGAAAAGCGGATCAAGCGTGCCTGTCAACAGTTTTCCGACGCGCCCGACCGGGCCCGTATCGTCATGCTGCACCATCCGCTTCAACACGGGCCGGAGGTCGACAAGCGGTTGATGCGGGGCGCAGGGCGCGCGCTGAAGGCTTTTGCAGAAAGCGGCGCACAGGTGGTCTTGTCCGGGCACCTGCACAACACGGTCATCGCGCCCTTCCGCGCCTGGCCGCAGCTTCTATTCGTCCAGGCGGGCACCAGCCTTTCCAGCCGGATGCGCGGCGAAGTGAACACTTTCAACCTGTTGGAGGTCGACGCCCGCAGCGTCACGGTCGAAAGCTGGGGTGCCGAGGACCTGACCTTCGCGCCTGTGTCCCGTGCCCACTTCGTCCGGACGGACGGTCAGTGGGAGCGCCGCGACGACGCTTCAGCCATTGCGCCTGCGGCCCCCATCCGCAGCGCAGGCGCAGCCCGGTAACGCCTTTTCCTTGGTCCGCTTGCCGGTCCGACTTAGGCTGGCCCGGGGATGTACGGGGAATCATAAAATGAAAACTGTCTGGATGGCCTTGGGGCTGGTTGCGCTTTGCGGATCTGCTGCCGCGCAGAGTGCCTGCGACTGGGGCAACATGCGGTCCGAGGGCTCTGACGAGAACCGCGAACTGGTGGTGACGAACGCGGTGGGGGACCGCAGCGCGCGTCTCTACTGGATCGACTTCGACGGCAAACCGGTCTTCTACGCCGAGATCCCGCCGAACGGTCGCCATGTGCAGCAGACCCTTCGGCGGCATGTCTGGATTGCCGAGAACAGCTATGGCTATTGCGATGTGATCTTCACTGTCGAGAACAACGTCGAGATCGTCATCCGCTGACAGAACGCGATGCGTCAGCCCAGTGTTTCGACAGTGAGGTTCCCGTTGGTGTAGACGCAGATGTCTGCGGCGATGGCCATGGCCTCACGCGCGACGGTTTCGGCGTCCTTGTCGGTGTCCATCATCGCCCGTGCCGCGGCCAGGGCATAGTTGCCGCCCGACCCGATGGCGGCCACGTCGTGTTCGGGTTCCAGAACGTCGCCGGCACCTGTAATGACGAACAGGTCCGTGCCGTCGGTGACGATCAGCATGGCCTCCAGCTTTGACAGGTACTTGTCGGTCCGCCAGTCCTTCGCCAGATCGACGGATGCGCGTTGAAGCTGACCCGGCGTTTCCTCCAGTTTCTTTTCCAGCCGTTCGAGCAGGGTGAAGGCATCGGCGGTGGATCCGGCGAAACCGGCCACCACGTCCTTGCCGCCGGGGGAAAGGCGACGCACCTTGCGCGCGGTGCCCTTGATGACCGTCTGGCCAAGCGAAACCTGCCCGTCACCTGCGACGACGACCTTGCCGTCCTTGCGGACGCCGATGATTGTGGTGCCGTGCCAGCCGGGGAATTCGTTGCTCATGAAGGCCTCCTTTGATTGGCCTCCATATGGTCTTCATCGAAAGCCCCGGCAAGGGGTGCGGGGCGCTCGTCACGGCGCCCCAGCAAGCGCGAGACCGTTCAGGCGACTTCGGTCTCGACTTCGATGTTGCCCTTCGTCGCGTTGGAATACGGGCAGATGAAGTGACCGCGCTCGGCGATTTTCTCGGCCACGTCCTTCTCCACGCCCGGCATGGACACGACCAGCTTCACCTTCAGGCCAAAGCCGCCGTCAGAGCGGGGGCCAATGCCCACATGCGCGTTCACGGTGGCATCGTCCGGCACGGTGCCCAGCTTCTCGCTTTGTGCCGCGAACCGCATCGCGCCGAGGTAGCAGGCCGCGTAGCCGAGGGCGAAAAGCTCTTCGGGGTTGTGACCCGCGCCTGAGCCACCGAGCTCTTTCGGGCTGGTCATGGTGACGGTCAGCATCCCGGACTTGAGGGCGGCGATACCGTTGCGGCCGCCACCTGTGGCGTGGCCTTCGGTCCAGTACTTCGTATCGACGGTCATTCTTGATTCCTTTCAATCGCGCGCGATTATATCGTGCACGATATATATGATCGAGATGAGTCTCTGTCAATCGCTTGCCAATGTATCGCGCGCGACTTAATTTCAGGGTATGACACTCGCCCCTCAGGACATGTTCTGTTTCGCGCTCTATTCCGCGACACACGCCATGCAGCAGGCCTATCGCCCGCTTCTGGAGGAGATCGGTCTGACCTATCCCCAATACCTTGTGATGAGTGCGCTCTGGACCGCCGACAAGCCGCTGAGCGTCAGCGGCATCGGGCGTCAGGTCCAGCTTGAATCGAGCACCCTGACGCCTTTGCTGAAACGTCTCGAAACGGCTGGACACATCGTGCGTCGCCGCAATCCGGAGGACGAACGCCAGTTGCAGGTCGACCTGACCGACGAGGGACGTGCGCTTCAGGCACGTGCCGCACATATCCCGGCCTGCATTCTCGAAAAGACGGGGCTGGACATAGAGACGCTTCGGAGGCTCCAGGGCGAGATACGGGACCTGACACACCACCTCCGCACCGGGACCGAGGACGCCTGACCCTCAGCCCCGGCTCCCGCGCCTTTTCCAAACTCCGTAGGCGAAGGGGACAGTGGCGCAGGCCACCAAGAACAACGCGATCAGGACGAACTTTATCAGGAGCGACATCTCGAACCCTTCGTCTATACGAACCGTTTGCGGGTCGTCGGAGAGGAAGGTGACGGGAACGACCTGTCCCGGCTGAACGGTCCGGTAGAACCCGTAGGACACCTCGGCGTCCGCCTCGACTTCGGTTCCGTCATGGTCGAAGCGAACCACGGCGTAATAATGGGTCACGTCTGGCTTTGGATGGCTTTGCGAGAAACTGCGGGTGTAGCGCCCGGCAAGGGTGGCTTCGGTCCTGATCCCGTCCGCTTCGAAAGCCACCCCGCGGTCGACGGAGGTCCAGAGGATCGCGCCCAGAACAAGGGCGAGGACCGGCACCGCGAACAGCAATTCCCACGGCCGCTTCACCTGGCTCATGTCTCCGCGGCGCCTCGGTGTTCTGCCCGTGCCGTGCGGATGGCATGGACGCTCAGCGTAATTGCGGACAACAGGAGTAGCGGCCCGAGGATCAGCGCCCATGTTGCCGACGCCCGAAGGCGGCCGGGGTCGAGTAGGTATTCAGGCCCGTCGCTGCTGTCGAGAACACGCAGCGGCACACTCTGACCTTCGCTCAACGTGTTGAAGAAACGGCCCGAGACATCTTCGAGGTGCGGGCCGGTCGGGGTCGAGACGAAAACGCGGAAAGTGGTGCTGGTGGAGCCGCTCTGCTGCCGCTGCGACTTGTCCAGCCGCGTGACGGTGGCGTCGATGACTCGGGCGTCGGCGAACCGTGCGGCATCGCCCGACTGCCCGGTCCCCGCAAACAGCGCGGCGATCCCCGCCAACGCAAGGAATATGGCGAGCCCAACGCCGCGCTTGAAGGCGAGCCAGATCATCCGATCCCTCCGGTTTTCCCCGATGTTGACCGAAAACGACCGTTGCGCCAACGCTTTGACGTAAAAAAGGCCCCGCAAGGGGGCCTTTCACACCAGTCCGAAGCAGTGAAGATCAGATGGAATCTTCGATCCAGGACTTCAGCGCGGCCTTCGGGGCTGCGCCGGCACGGTTAGAAATCGGCGCGCCGTCCTTGAAGATGAACAGCGCCGGAATGCCGCGCACGCCCATGGCGGCGGCGGTGTTCGGGTTCTGGTCCACATCGACCTTGACGACCTTTACCTTGCCGTCGAACTCCTCGGACAGCTCTTCCAGGGCCGGGCCGATCTGCTTGCACGGACCGCACCATTCGGCCCAGAAGTCGACAACAACGGGAATGTCGGAATTCTTCACTTCGGCGTCGAAGGTCGTGTCGGATACGGCGACGGTGGCCATGGGAATCTCCTGTGGGTTGGGAGGCGGGCAGGGCAGCCCGGTCAGGTGGAGGAAAGTAGGCAGCGACTCAGGCAGCGTCAAGATGCTGTCGCGCGGGCGAGGGCTTGTGTCACAAGTTCGTGGGGGATCGGCATATAGTGGTTGGTGGCGGTCCACAACAGCCCGGTCTCGATCTCGCGATCCGGATAAAGTTGAGCGAGCGCGGCGTGATAGACCGCGACCTGCCGCAGAAGTCCGTCCGGCGTTTCCTCTGGCGTGGCAGGGGTCGTGCGGTTGGTCTTGTAGTCGATGGCGACAACCCGGCTATGCCCGACAAGCAGGCGATCGATGATGCCGTGGATGCGACCCAACGGTCCGAGGTCGGCGGTGATCGGCACCTCCGCCAGCGAGTCGGGCCCGAAAAAATCGGCGAAGTCCGCATTCTCAAGCACGCGCAGCGCCTCGTCCAAAATCTGGGGAAGTTGTTCGTGGATCAGGACCGTCTCCGTGTCGGAGGCGTATTGCTGCAGAAGGCTGTCGCCCGCATGGCGCCGGTCTTTTTCTGGCAGGGGGGCCAGCACTTCGAGGAAGCCATGCAACGCGGTGCCTCGGGCGGTCGCCACCTCTTCGGTGTCGCCCTCCGCCCCGCCCAACGCCTTGGCACCGCCGAGATCGGACGGAGAGCGCGTCTTCGGCAGCTCCTCGGGCGGAGATATGGGACGGAGCAGGTGCGCCGGCATCTCGACCGTCTGCCGCGTCAGGGGGTGCGGGTCCCTCATCTCCAGACCTGACCAGTCGGTGCCGAGAGTCAGGCCCTCACCGGACCCGAGGTCGCCGAACTCGAAGGCAGATGGCATCGCTCCGGAACCGATCATTCCGAGCCTGACCTTGTCGTACCATGCCTCCGGCTTGTCCGTGCCATCGCCTGCGGCGGCCACGATCAGCCATTTCTCGGCGCGGGTGAGGGCAACGTAAAGCAGGCGGTCGCGTTCCTGCGCCTCCTTCACCTTCGCGGCCTCGACGGCGGCCTGCTGACGCGGCGGCTGCGCGTCCGAGGTCTGTTTCCAGATCACGCCGTCCGGGTCCGACAAAAGCTCGGCCTTGATCGATGCATCGGGCGCCGCGCAGTCGGGCAGGATAACGATGGGCGCCTCAAGCCCCTTCGCGCCGTGCACCGTCATCACCCGCAGCGTCTCGCCCGCACTGTCGGGCGCCCGCTTGATCTGAAGATCGTCCGACTGCGCCCATTGCAGGAAGCCGGTCAGGGTCGGAACGGCCGTCTGTTCGTAGGCCAGCGCCTGCTGGAGAAGCGCGTTGATCCCATCTTCCGCCTCCTGCCCCAGGCGACCGATCAGCAGGCGGCGGCCCTTGTGGCGGGTCAGGATGCGTTCGATCAGGTCATAGGGGCGCAGGAAATCGGTCTGGCCGCGCAAGTCGTTTAGGACGGCAAGAACCGCCGGATGCGCCTCGCTGTCCCGAAGCGTCGGCCAGAGGTACTTCGTCGTGCGCCTGTGGGCGAGCGTGAAGAGGTCTTGCTCCGACAGACCGAACAGGGGCGAGCGGAGTGCGGTGGCCAGCGAAAGCGAGTCCTCCGGCGTTTCGAGGAAGGACAGAAGTGCGATGATGTCCCGCACCGCCAGTTCGGCCATGACCTTCAGCCGGTCGGCGCCTGCGATCGGCAGGTCCTCCTGCTTGCAAGCGCGAATGATCTCCTTGAACAGTTGGGAGCGCCGCCGCACCAGTATGAGGAAATCGCCCGCATGTACGGGCCGCGCATGGTAGGTGCCGGAGTGACCGTTTTCTTCGGGCAGGGGCGTCCCGGCGTCTATGGTCCGGCGAATGAAACGGGCGATACGCTGGGCGAGGATCACCGTGTGGTGCCGCGCGCCCTTGCGGTCCAACGGCTGGTGCCACGGTCCGTCCTCATCGTCCCGGGTCTTGTCTACGACGGGCCAGAGGTCGACCCGCCCCGGCATCCCCGACTTGAAGGCGCGGTGCTTCTGGTCCGCACTGAAGCCCGAGGCATCGGCACCTTCGAAGGTCTTGTCCACCACACGGAGGATCGGGTCGGCGGAGCGGAAACTGTACTCCAGGACCATGGCGTTCAGCGGCGCATCGGTGTTCATCAGCCGTTCGCGGAAGTGCTCGCGCATCCGGTCGAACTCTGACGGGTCGGCGCCCTGGAACGAATAGATCGACTGCTTCTTGTCGCCGACGACAAAGATCGTACGACGCGTTTCCCGCGCGCCCTCGCCCGACGTGAATTCGCGCGCCAGCCGTTCGATCACGTCCCACTGGACGGGGGAAGTGTCCTGCGCTTCGTCCACAAGGATGTGGTCGATGCCGCCGTCCAGCCGATAAAGCACCCAGTCCGCAACCCGTTCGTCGGACAGCAGGTCGCGCGCGCGCGTGATGAGGTCGTCGAAATCGAGCCAGCCGCGCCGCATCTTCGCCTCTTCATAAGCGGGCACGAAGCGTGCGGCGAAGGCGGTCAGCGCGATGTCGCGGTCGGCGGCGATCAGCGCTTTCTCCGTTTCCAGCGCCCCTTCGACGCGGGCCGCAAGCTGGTCGTAGGCCTCGCACAGTTCGGGGGCGTTCTTGCGGGTAGCCTTTGTCGGGAAGTTCTTTCGGATCGTGCCGGCCTGCGTCAGACAGATCTGTTTCAGCGTGCCAAGCGTGCGGGTGTCGCGGCCCCTGATCGATTGCAGCAAGGGCACCAGACCCTGTTCGGTCTTGCCGCCCGCCTTGAAATGCGGAACCAGCGCGGCGGCGAGATCCGTCTCGTTGCCAAGAAAGACCGAGGCCAGAAGGCTGTCTTCGCCGTCGTCCGGTTTCAGACCATAGGCGGCACGGATGGCGTCCGGCGCAGGTGGATCGACGAAGACGTCCCGCCGCGCGCTGAGGGCAGCCAACAGCTTGCCGGGATCGTCGCCAGAGACCCAGGGCGCGATACCTTCCAGCAATCCCCGATCCGGCCCGGAAGCGATCTGGTCGAGGATCTCGGCACGCAGCAATTCGGCGGCGCGGTCCTCCATTTCCTGAAACTGGGGGGAGACGCGCGCCTCCAGCGGGAAGCGGCGGAGCAGCGAGGCGCAGAAGCTATGGATCGTCTGGATGCGCAGCCCGCCCGGCGTCTCGATGGCGCGCGCAAAAAGGGTCCGCGCCTCCTGCAGGAATGCGTGGGAGGGCGCTGTCTCGACGCCCAACGCAGCCAACTCATCGCGCAGATCGGGTTCGGGCAGCATGGCCCAGGCCCCCAGCCGCTTGAACAGGCGGTTCTGCATCTCGGTCGCGGCGGCCTTCGTGTAGGTCAGGCAAAGGATGTGCGAGGGGTCCACACCTTCCAGCAGCAGCCGCGCCACACGGTCGGTCAGCACGCGCGTCTTGCCGGACCCGGCGTTTGCGGCCAGCCAGGTCGAGGCATCGGGTGCCGCGGCATCCACTTGCCGTTGGGTCGCCTCGTCCCTCATGTCAGCCTCAGCAGATAGGCGTCATCGGTCACATCCCATTCGCCGAACCGCGAAAGGTGGTCGTAATCCGCGATGTCGGTGTCCTTCATCAGCGCGCGTCTCGCGGTGTAGCCCTTGTCTTCATCCAGGTAGGCGGCGATCAAAGCGCAGAACTCCTCCCAGGTCTTTTGTGGCGGGCTGTCGGCCAGCGGCGCCGCGACCTCCTTCGGATCGCCGGGCTTTAGCTGGATGTAGGTGGCAGCGGCGACATAGCGTGGTGCGATGTTCGGGAAGGCGCTCTGCTGCAGCATCGCCGCCTCCAACAGCAATTGCTTGTCGAAGTAGAGTTGCTCCTTGGCCGAGGGCGCGCTGCCGGTCTTGTAGTCGTACACATGCGCGCCCGCGTCCGGCGCGATGTCGATCCGGTCCGCGCGTGCCTTGAGCGTGAACCCCAGCGCGGGAATGGACGCCGCGCCCTCCGTTTCGAAGTTGTCGAGATGCGGGGCGGCCCTTTGCCTGCGGTCTGCCTCGCTCTCGCAGAACCAGGGTGCGAACCGGGCGACCCGCGCCAGCCAGAGTGCGCGAACGGTGGGGAAGGGCACGTCATCCAGAAGGACCCGCGCGATCTGCATCAGCCGGTCGGGCGTCAACCGGTCTGGATCGGCCACTGTCTCGCGAATGAAAGTCTCGATCACCTTGTGGGTCACGACGCCGCGCATCAGGGCATCGGGGGCCTGCATCAACGGGTCGAGCGCCTTCAACCGCAGTATATAGCGCGCATAGATGGCATAGGGGTCGCGGACGAGCCGCCGGATCGACGTCACCCACAACTCCTGCGGACGGCTGATCGTGGGCGGCGCGGGCGAGGGCCTGCGCGCCGGGTCGGCCTCGATCGGGGTTTCGGCAGCGGCGGCCAGCGCGGCCCAGTGCGCGCCACGTTCCCGCATCTCCTCCAGCGCCTTGCGGCCGTTGCGATCCGGAAGGCCGTTCAGAAGGTTGGTCAGCCGGTTGATCCAGCGCGAGGGGACGGTCTCGGCCTCGTCGGACTTCAGCGACCGCGTGAGCCAGATCTCCGGCGCGGCGGCGGCTTGCTGGAAGTCGTGCGCGGACAGGCCGATCCGGCGCTCCGGCAGCAGAAGACCCGCCTGCGCCCGCATTGACCGGTTGAGCCAGGGATCGGCAGCGGGGCTTTCCGGCCAGGCGCCCTCGTTCAGCCCGGCGAGGATCAGCAGGTCGGCGCCCATCACGCGCGCCTCCAGCGTGCCCCAGATCAGAATCTTCGGATGGGGGGCATCGCGGTCGCGCACCTCTTCGCGGGATACCAGCGCCCCGAAGAGGTCGGCATAGTCACGGGCGGTCATATCCGTTCCGTGCTCTGCTTCGAATTGCAGCGTCTCGGTCAACGCGCGCAGCTTGCGACCCGCGTTCTCGGCCCATAGCGGTGCCGGATCGCCATCGGGTCCGGCCGTCAGGGCCTCGGCAAGCGAGAGATGCCGCTCGATCCAATCGGCCAGCGGCAGCGTGCCTGTCTGCTGGCGGTCGCACAGGGTCGCGGCCCAGGCGCCCCACCTGTCCGCATCCCGCGCCGTGGCCCAGGCCGTCAGTGTTTCGGCATCGGGGTAGGGCAGGCCAGTCTTGCGGATGTGCAGTTCCAGTTCGCGGGTCGTCAGAAGGTGCGGCCCGCGGTCCTGCCCGGCATGGGTCAGCGGGTGTTTCAGCAGGCTCAGCAGCAGTTCCGCGGTTAACGGCGCGGTGAAGAGTTCGGCGACCAGCCGCAGAAGCCGTCCAGGCGGGGTAAGTTGCGCGGGCGTACCGGCGGAATCGTCAGGCAGGATGTCCCAGCGGTCGAGCGCGGAGGTTACCTGCCGTGTCAGCATCCGGTCCGGGGTGATCAAGGCGGCGGTTGTCCCGTTTTCGGCGGCCTCCCGCAGCCGCAGCGCGATGGCAAGGGCCTCTTCACGTTGCGAGTTCGCCTCAAGCAGGGTGACGTCCTGCATCGCGTCGGGCAGATTGGGCAGGTTGGGGCCTTCGGACAGCCATTGGTGCGTGACCGGTGCAGGTCGCATCGCGAGAGAAATCACGCGGTTGCGCGCCGCACTTGGCGGCTGACCATACGTCCACGGGCGCACGTCGCGGGCGGTGATCTCAAGTTCGCGCATCAGCTTGGCGAACCGGTATTGCGGGTGATCCTCGCTGGTCAGCGGGTCTTCCAGCTTGCTCCAGACGGCGGGCGGCATGTCCGTGTCGAAGCCGGGCAGCACAATGGCGCCCTGCGGCAACCGCGCCACGGCTTTCATCAGCGCATGCGTCGTCCCGCGCGACCCGGTCGATCCCGCGATGATGACCGGGTGCCGGGGGGGCTGCGCCTCCCATGCCTCCAACCGCAGTTCGAGCGCCATTCGGTTGAAGGCCTGCGCATCGGGAGTCGCGTCCTTGTCGAAGTAGTGCTGAACGATGTTGAAGAAGGTCAGCGCCCGCTGCCAGTGCCCGGACTGGTCGGTGACGTCGAGGTTGGCAACCGTCTTCGGCGATACGCCCTCGACGTGCATCTCCTCCATCAGCGTGGCGAGGCTGTCGGACAGGTCGAACAGGGCGGATCGTGGCGCGAGATCGGGCTGCGTTTCCAGCAGGCGCGAGACGAGGCCAGTCAGTTCCAGTCGCCGGCGCAGCGGGGACACGGGCGCGGGCAGGGCAGCGCGGGTCAGTGGATCGGACAGGTCGGTCAGCAGCCGGATGCGTGGCAGGAGCGAGGCGGGCCCGGCGTCGAACAGGTTCCGCAGACGCCTGCGCATCCGGTCCGTGGCCACGTAAAGCTCCACCCGGGCGATGGCCTCTGGCGGGCGGCCAGCCAGCCGCGCGCGCAGGCCGTCGATCAGCGCCGCGGGGAAATCCACGCCGGGGGGCAGGGCAAAGACGCGCGGCCCCGCTTCGTCTTCGGCAAAGAGGTCAGGCATTCGCGCGTTCCAGCATCTCTTCGGCCAAAGCGATGCCCTCGGGATGGCCGACGTCGCACCACGTGCCCGGATAGGTAAGGCCATGGAAGCGGCCCCGCGCTGCAGCGTCCTCCCACAGGCGGTGCATGGAGAAGATGTCGTCCTCTACCCCCTGCAATGCTGCGGTCTTCACGATTTGTGCGCCGGTATAGACCACGTCGCCGGGACGGGAGAGCGTGCCGTCCGGGGACAAGGCGAAGTCGCCTCCGCCCTTGCGCCCCACGGCGCGGGCCAGAGGCACACACATCAGCAGGGCATCCATGCGCTCTGGTTGCCATGCGTCCGACAAAAGTGCCAGCGGATTGGGGCCGGACCAGACCGCGTCGGTGTTCATGGTGAAAACCGGCCCGTCGCCCAGAAGCGGCAGGGCGCGCTTCAACCCGCCGCCGGTGTCCAGGATGTCGGGGTGTTCCACGCTGACATGCACGCCCGACCCGGCAAGATGCCCCTCGATCTGGTCCGCGTGATAGTGCGCGTTGACCACGCGCACAGGTACGTCGCGCGCGAAATCCAGCGCGTGATCCAGCAAGGCCCGCCCCGCCACCTCGATCAGCGGTTTCGGGCGGTCCTTGGTCAGCGCGCCCATGCGCGTGCCGAATCCGGCGGCGAACAGCATTACTGCGTCGGGCATCGTGCCAGGATATCCTGAAGAAAGGCCGCGTCGGGTGCGGGCAGTTTGGCGATGATCGGTCGCATCGGCTCCAGCGCCGGGTGATGTGACTGGATCTGGATATGCGACCAGCACCGCGGAAGGAAGTTCAGGTATCGGGTTTTGCCTTGTGTCACTGCCAGCCGCGCAAATACCCCGAGGATACGGAGGTTGCGCTGCACGCCCAGCACAGCGTAGGCCGCCCGGAACGCCTCCTGATCGGTGCCCGTCGCGTCGATGTAGGTGTTCAGGCAGGCGGCTTCCGTTACGGGCTGGACGTCGCGCCGCACGTCCCGGCAAAGCGACGCGAGGTCGTAGGCAGGATGCCCGGCCAGCGCGTCCTGAAAGTCGAGCAAACCGACCCGTGCCGCGCCGGAACGCCCCGGCAGCATCAGCAGGTTCTCGGCATGGAAGTCGCGCAGGACCAGTACACCTTCTGGTGGCGCGTATTGCCTCAGGATCGGCAGGAATGTCTCTGTCGCTTCCGCCAGCAGGTCCGCCATCTGCGCATAATGCGTGAACGTCAGGTCGATGGCACCGGCAAGGTGTTCCGGCGTCGCGACGGGCAAGGACGCCGGCGCGCTGTGCCCGTGCAGCCGGACCAGCGCCCGCACCGCCGCAAGGTAAAGTGACGTTTCGGTTTCGGCGTCGCGGGCCAGCGTCGCGATCAGCCCGTCTCCGAGGTCTTCGAGCAGCAGCATCCCGGCAGTCTCGGCCAGAATTTCCGGAGCGGAAAGGCCAAGGCCGTTCAGGTGACGCGCCAGCCGGGCGAAGAGGGCGGTGTCCCCGTTGGGGTCCTGCATGAGGATCGCCGTCCCGTCGCCGCGTGTCAGGCGCGCGTAGTGTCGGGAAGACGCGTCCCCGGCCATCGGATGAACCTCGGCGTCGCTCCATCCGGTCTCTGCCAGGAAGAGATCGACGGGATTGTCGCGCGCTTCCATCTGTGCGCCGGCCAAGGCCGTTTTCAGCCGGTCGTCCCAGGCTGGATCGCTCCAGCTGATCGTCAGGGCGCGGGTGTCGTCATCGCCGATGGCCTGGAACGTCAGGTGCAGCGCCGAGGCAGGCGCGAGGTCCTGCAACCGGTCCGGCCATTCGACAAGGCAGATCGCATCTTCGAAGGCGTCCACCAGACCAAGTTCCACGATCTCCTGCGGGCCGGTCAGCCGGTAGAGGTCGGCATGCCAAAGCGACCCGCTGCGCGTTTCGTATTCCTGGACAAGCGTGAAGGTGGGGGAGGGTACGTCCTCTGGCGTTTCGAGCAAGGATTGCACAAGCGCCCGTGCGAAATGCGTCTTGCCCGCGCCGATTCCGCCGGACAGCAACACCACGTCGCCCGGTCCCAGGTGGGCAGCGACAGCAAGGGCAAGCGCCTCCGTTGCCTCTGGCGTGGGCAGGGTCAGCCTGCGGGTACGAGTGTCCTGAACGGTCATGGCGCGAGGATAGCCTTCGCGCCTGTGGCTGCAAGCGCGATCAGTCGCGGGCGGCAGCCTCGTTGATCTTCAATGCGGTAGGCGCCCTCGCAACGTGAGAGAACCGCACCATGGTCGCCCCGGAGGACACAGGTTCGACCGCGCAGTGCAGGTGCTCGCCTTCCGTGGTGACCAGTTCGGCGTCCCAGCAGGCCCGTTCGCGCAGGGTCAGGACAAATTCGCGGATCTCGGACCAGATCGGGCTGGGCAGACAACCCGAACTCCAGTCCTTGGTGGCATCCACGATGGTGATCTCGGCAAAGGCGCTGTCGGGATCGCAATTCCAGCGCTCGCGATAGGCGGCATTGGTGAAGGTCAGGACACCCAGCCGTGAGAAAACCGCCACCGCGTCGTCGAAGCGGTCCAGCACCGATTGCGTCATTTCAAGCTCGGACCGGAACCGTCGTGTGAGCGAAATCTCGGCGCTGATGTCCTCGATCAGGAAGGCGACGGCCCCATCGGGATGCGGGCGCCCGGTGATCTTGTAGGTGAGGCCGGATGGCAGGTTCCACGTCTCCGCATAACGGTCCTCGCGCGCGGCTGAGACCACGTCGTAAATCTTTTCCCGCCACGTGTTGTAGTTCTTCGGTTCCGGCATCATGCGGCTTTCCCGCATGTGGTCGAAGAAAGACAACAGGTTCGGCTTGGCGGACAGGAAGTCGACCGGCAGGTGGGTCAGGTCGACCAGAGCGGGGTTGAACAACACCAGCCGCCTATCGCGGTCAAAGACGGCGAGGCCAATGGGCAGGTGGGCGAAGGTCTTGGTCAGGGTCTGCACGAATTTGCGTTGAGCCATCTCGGCGTCGACGAGGTTGTTGATGGATATGGCATAGTGCAGCCAGGACGTGCCGACAGGGCGCGAAATGACCTCGTACCAAAGGACGTCACCGTCGCGGGTCGTCAGGCTCACGCGGTCCGTCTGGTCCGAACGTTTGATCGGCATCACATGTTCGAAGGGGCATGCGCCCTCGCCGACGGCGCCGGTGTCGTGCTTCAGAGCTTCGAACGTCTCGTTGGTCCAAGTCAGCGTGCCATCCTCGGTCTGCCAGATCGGGTACGGGGCGTTGTCGCATATCTGGCGCAGCAACTGGTGATCCGCCTCCTGCACCGCCGCCCGGAACAGAAGTGCCGGCCCGTTGCACGGGCATGACAGGGTGACACGCAGATTGCGGCCAGACGGCACCACGTGCAGATGCGCATCGTTCAACAGGGGAGAGGCCCATGTCGTTTCGACGTCCGGCGGATCCGCCGGAATCTTCGGAAACCCCGGCATCAAATGCGTGCGTATGTCTTGCCAGCTTGCGCCGTGAAGACCTGAGCGATCAAACAGGTGGGGCGCGTCCGGCGAATGGTCGATGACCACACCGTTGCGGAACAAAATGACCGTGTCGGTCTGCCGCCGCCCGAACTTCTGGCGCACGTCGTCACGGCGCTTCGAGACGAGATAGGCAAACAGAGCTGCGAGTGCAGCGGCTCCGCCTCCCGCACTGATGGCCAGGACCATGTAGTTCTCCAAACCGCTTCCCCCGCCTCGCGAACCAGACATGACACACCCGGGCTCGACCTTAGCTTCACCTAGGTTAACGACCCGTTAAACACCAACCGTGTGATCCTAGCCGTTGATGAGCTGGTTTTCTCCAAGCGGCGTGCCGCGGCTGGCCGGGTCCGGGACGACCTTGGCGCGGGGCCAGATGACTTCGACGATGGCGCCTGTTGGTTGTCCGGTGCTGCTCGATGGCGCGTAGGGGTCGGACGCATTGGCAAAGCTCAGTTCCGCCCCCGAGCGTTCCAGAAGGGTCTTGGCGATGAACAGGCCCAGCCCCATGCCCTCGTATTCGGGCCGCGCCCTGCGCTCCGCGTCCGAGCGGCGGCGGCGCATGAAGGGGTCGCCGATGCGCCCGATCACCTGCGGCGGGAAGCCCCGGCCATCGTCGAGAATGCGGATCGAGATCAAGTCGTCGGTCCACATCGCCTCTACCCAGACGGTCGTGCGGGCGAAATCGACGGCGTTCTGCACGAGGTTGCGCAGGCCGTGGATGATCTCGGGCCGGCGCAGGATCTGTGGCGGATTGTACTCTCCGCCGGGGCCGGGACCGTCCTCGATCAGGATCTCCTTGCCGCGGTCCTGATGCGGCTCGGCAGCTTCGCGGATGACCTCCACGATCGGGGCCTGACGCATGTGCAGGTCGTCCTTCCCAGCGCGGCCCATGCTGCGCAGGATGTCGCGGCAGCGGTCCGCCTGTCCGCGGATCAGCAGGGCGTCCTCTTTCAGGTCGGGGAAGTCGTCCAGTTCCTCCGCCAGTTCCGCCGATGTCAGCTTGATCGTCGCCAGCGGTGTGCCCAGTTCGTGCGCCGCCGCCGCCACCACCCCGCCGAGGTCGTTCAGCTTCTGTGCCCGGGCCAACGCCATTTGCGTGGCCGCCAGCGCGTCGGACATGGAGTTCATCTCGCGCGTGATGCGGCGCGTGTAGGCCGACAGGAACACCAGCGCGATCATGATCGCCACCCACTGCCCATAGACGAAGACGTCCGGTATGCGGAGGATGAAGCCCTCTTCCGTCCGGAGCGGCAGATGCCAGAACACCATGCCCGTCACCAGCACCATAGCCGTGACCATCAGCGTGATCGTCGAACGGAGGCTGAGAACCGTGGCCGAGATCGTCACCGGCCCAAGCACAAGCAGCGAGAATGGGTTGTGCAGCCCGCCGGTCAGGTACAACAGGAAGCAAAGCTGCAGCAGGTCGAACATCACCATCAGGAAGTTCTCCGTTTCCGAAAGGCGTTTGCTTTCGGGGAAGACGAAGATGGCGACGAGGTTGCCGACGACCGACGTGCCGACGGCGAGGTAGGCCAGCCCAAGTTCAAGCTGCAGATTGTACAGCCTTTGCGCGATCGTGATCGCGGCAAGCTGGCCAAGGATGGCGACCCAGCGTAACAGGATCATCGTGCGGAGACGGATCCAGTTGCTGCGCTGCTCTTCGCCAATCAGACCGAGTTCACTTGTGCTCATTTGGATTGTTTCGTCTGTCGCGGCTGGTTAGGCAAGCGCAGGATGACATTCCGCCAACAATATGTGTCGTGCCGAGGAGAGTGCCCATGACCCGAACCTTGTCCTATGCCGCAATTGGCGCTGTCGTCGTCTTGCTGGGTGGCACCTACGCGGCCTCCGCGGGCTGGCTGGATTCCTTGTTCGGCGGCAGCTCAGAGGACGTCTACGCCGACTGCCGTCAGGGTGCCGTCGCGGGCGACATCGGCGGGCCTTTCGAACTGGTGAACAAGGACGGTGCCACAGTGACCGACGCGGACGTCATCACCGAGCCGACGCTAGTCTACTTTGGCTACACCTTCTGCCCCGATGTCTGCCCGTTCGACACTGCGCGCAACGCCGAAGCCGTCGATCTGCTGGCGGAACGCGGGATGAGCGCGACGCCGGTTTTCATCAGCATCGACCCGGAACGGGATACGCCCGAAGCGGTCGGAGAGTTCGCCGCCAACCTGCATCCGAAGATGATCGGGCTGACCGGCTCTGACGAGCAGGTCAAGGCGGCGAGCCAGAGCTATCGCACCTACTACAAGAAGCAGGACGGCGATCCGGACTATTACCTCGTGGATCACTCGACATTCACCTACCTCGTCCTGCCTGAAGCGGGTTTCGTCGATTATTTCCGTCGCGAAGTCACGCCGGAGCAGATGGCAGACCGCGTCGCCTGCTTCATAGAAGCCACTTGACAGAGGCGATTGGTAGCGTTTGACCCCGCCAGTACGCGTGGTTAATAGTGATCTCCACGGCAGCGCAGCGGGAGACAGGCCTTGGCAGAACGCGATATCGACGACCTCGGCGACGACAAGTCCCTGCTGCTCGTGGACGACGACGAACCCTTTCTGAGACGTCTGGCCAAGGCCATGGAAAAGCGCGGTTTCGAGGTCGAGATGGCGGGCTCCGTCGCGGCGGGATCGGCCATCGCAACGGCGCGTCCGCCGGCCTACGCGGTCGTCGATCTTCGGCTTGAGGACGGTAACGGACTGGACGTGGTGGAGGTGCTGCGCGAGAAGCGGCCCGATTCGCGGATCGTCGTCCTGACAGGCTACGGTGCCATCGCCACGGCGGTCGCCGCGGTCAAGATCGGTGCAACGGACTACCTGTCGAAACCGGCGGATGCGACGGACATCACCAATGCCCTGCTGTCCAAAGGGGATGAACTGCCTCCTCCGCCTGAGAACCCGATGAGCGCCGACCGCGTGCGCTGGGAGCACATCCAGCGGGTCTACGAACTGTGCGACCGCAACGTGTCAGAGACGGCGCGCCGGTTGAACATGCACCGGCGCACCCTGCAGCGGATCCTCGCGAAACGCTCGCCGCGCTAAGCGTCAGATCGTAGGGCGGGGCTACGCGCCGCCCGCCTTCCGGTCAAAGCAGGCTGATACGAGACCTGGCCGACACCGCTTCGTCTTCCAGCGTCTCGATCGACATGATGTGCCAGTCGAGCCCGGTCTGGCCCTTGGCTCCGGCGTCCTTGAGCGCCATCTTCGCCGCGCGTGCCTGATCTGCCGACATCGTCAGTGCTTCGGCGACCTCCGCGCGGGCGGTCCGGATCTCGGTCATCCGCTTGTCATAGGTATGTGCCGAAATCTCTCCTGCCGCCCGTGCCGCATTCAGGTCGGCGATTTCCTGATCTTGGGTCTCCAGCAGACCCGGCATGGTTTCAGTCAGATGCGCCATCTGCTTCTGCGCGCCGGAAATCGCCGGGGTCACGCGGGACAGGGATACGATCTCGATCCGCTCCTTCACCTGCCGTTGACCGACGGCGCTCCCCACCACGGCCCCAGCGGCGCCACCCGCCAGCGCGCCCATCAGGCATTTGCCGCCTTCCGATACCGACACCACGGCCAGGCCGCATCCGGCGGCCGCGCCGATTGCCGCGCCCCGCATCGTCGCCCGGCGCAGGATGTCTTTGGTCATCTTGTCCAAGGCCTGCGCCTGTTCCACCATCGCGTCGTCCGTCGATCCCTGCGCCGCGGAGAAGGAGAGGGCTGACGTGTTGCGGCTGACCGACGGCGTCTGGCCACATGCGGCAACACTCATGACGAGGGCGAACAGGATGAGGATCTTTGCTGGCAACACGGGCGCACTCCTTCAGGTATCGACACAATGCGGGTCTAAACCCGCGATTTGTTCGCTATCTCAAGAAAATGCGGCCAGATTTTGACGAATTTTCCCCGATTGATTGGCAAGGTCGCGCAACGCGCCGCGTTCAGAGCGGGTACCGCTTTACGACCCGGTCCACCACAGTACCGTCCTTTCGCGTCACGTCGCCCGGTATCACATGATCGTCCGCAAAGCCCATGTGGCTGTAGTATCCAAGACCGGATGCGTTGTCGGAAGTGATCCGCGCGAGGATCGCAACGCCGCCACGCGCCCGGCACGCTGCCAGCGTGGCGTTGAACAGGGCTCGTCCCGCACCTTTGACGGGGGCTTGCCGGTCGGTGAAGCTGCCGATGGAATACAGCCCGTCGCCGATGTCGAACGCGCTCTGGAACCCGACGATGCGGTCGAGTGTCTCGACCACGATGCCGATGGCGGGGCGGTCGATCAACTCCTCGATGAAAGCCCGTTGGGTAAACGGCTCCTCGTAGGCGGTCGTGCCACCCTGCGCGATGGTGAAGTTCAAGATCTCCATGCAGGCCAGCGCATCGTCGGCGGTTATGGGGCGAGTCTTCAGCATCAGAACATCTCCATCAGGGTTGCGTGACGGGCAGTGAAATCCTGCCGCGTCTCGACCGGCGGGCGGAGACGGATCGACAGGTCGGCGATCATGTCGATGTCTGGCGCGCCGAAAAAGCGGTTTGCCTCGGCCCGGGTGAACCCGGCGATCTGCGTCGCCTCCATCCAGGCCGAGATCCGGTCGGCCTTCTTGATCTGCTTTTTCAGTCGCGCGGGCGTGACGGCCTGCAGGCCAAACCGTATGTGGATCGCTGCGGACAACCGCTTGTCCAGGTCCTCGTAGCCGGGTCCGACAGCGGCCTTCACCGGGCTGATCATGTCGCCGATCACGTACTCCGGCGCGTCATGCAGCAGCGCCGTCAGCCGCTCTGCCGGAGTGGCCCTGGGGCACAGGCGGCCAAAGAGCTCCTCCACCAGCAGCGAATGCTCCGCGACGGAATAGGCGTAGTCGCCGTGGGTCTGGCCGTTCCAGCGGGCCACGAAGGCCAACCCGTGGGCAATGTCTTCGACTTCGATGTCCATCGGGGTCGGGTCCAGCAGGTCGAGCCTGCGGCCGGACAACATCCGTTGCCACGCGCGAGGGGGTTTGGCCATGACGTCTCCGGTGTCCTGTCCTGTGCGCCCTTTGGTTAAGGTTTCGCGGCGGCGGTGTAAATCGGGGGGCACTTCGCCGGGAGGCGAGCCTTGTGAAAGGACTTCTTAACCGTCTGCAGCCTATGCGCGGTACAAGCGCATTGTGTGGCATCCGTCGGGATGTTACCTGCGCCGGGAGGAATTTGGCCCGTTTCCGGGCAGCTCACAGGATGCAGAGGAACTGCAATGTCGCAAGATTATACCGTCAAGGACATTTCGCTGGCCGCGTTCGGTCGCAAGGAACTGGACATCGCCGAAACCGAAATGCCGGGTCTGATGGCGCTTCGCGAGGAATACGGTGAGGCAAAGCCGCTGGCGGGCGCACGCATCGTCGGATCGCTGCACATGACCATCCAGACGGCTGTCTTGATCGAGACGCTCGTGACGCTTGGCGCTGACGTCCGCTGGGCCTCTTGCAACATCTTTTCCACCCAGGACCACGCGGCTGCCGCCATCGCGGAGGCCGGCATTCCGGTCTTTGCAGTCAAGGGCCAGTCGCTGGAAGAGCACTGGGATTACCTCGACAAGTCCTTCATGTTCCCGGAAGGCGCGAACATGATCCTTGACGACGGCGGCGACGCCACGCTTTATGTCCTGCTCGGTGCACGTGCCGAAGCGGGCGAGGACATCATTCCCGTGCCGCAGTCCGAAGAAGAGGCCGTCATCAAGGCGCAGATCAAGAAGCGGATGGAAGCCTCTCCGGGTTGGTTCACAAAGGTGCGCGATGCCATCCAGGGCGTGTCCGAGGAAACCACCACCGGGGTACACCGCCTGTACGAGCTGCAGAAGGAAGGCCGCCTGCCGTTCCCGGCGATCAACGTGAACGACTCGGTCACCAAATCGAAGTTCGACAACAAGTACGGCTGCAAGGAGTCGCTGGTCGACGGCATCCGCCGCGCCACCGACACCATGATGGCCGGCAAGGTTGCCGTGGTCTGCGGTTACGGTGATGTGGGCAAGGGCTCTGCCGCGTCGCTGCGCGGCGCCGGTGCGCGGGTGAAAGTTACCGAGGCCGATCCGATCTGCGCGCTTCAGGCCGCCATGGACGGCTTCGAGGTCGTGCTGCTGGAGGACGTTGTCGACAGCGCCGACATCTTCATCACGACCACCGGCAACAAGGACGTGATCCGCATCGAGCACATGCGCGAGATGAAGGACATGGCCATCGTCGGCAACATCGGCCACTTCGACAACGAGATCCAGGTCGCCGCGCTGAAGAACCACAAGTGGACCAACATCAAGGACCAGGTGGACATGATCGAGATGCCCTCGGGCAGCCGCCTGATCCTGTTGTCCGAAGGCCGCTTGCTGAACCTCGGCAATGCGACCGGCCACCCGTCTTTCGTGATGTCGGCATCCTTCACAAATCAGGTTCTGGCGCAGATCGAGCTTTGGAAGAACGGCGACAACTACAAGCCGGGCGTCTACATCCTGCCGAAGCACCTCGACGAAAAGGTGGCGCGGCTGCATCTCGGCCGCATCGGCGTCAAGCTGACCCAGCTGTCCGCAGAACAGGCGGCCTACATCGGCGTGAAACCGGAAGGCCCGTTCAAGCCGGAACACTACCGCTACTGATTGCGGGAAGCAGGGCGGAGAATCTCCGCCCTACATCCTGTCGTACAATTTGAAGGCCGGGCCGCGACGTGCCCGGCCTTTGTGTGTCGTGGTGGATCGAGAGCGGTTCCCTTCTGTGCAAGTCCCCGGATAAGGTCGTGCCACGAAAAAGAAACTGAGGTCGGGACATGCGGATCATCGTTTACGGACTGGGCGCCATCGGTGGGTGTGTCGCGGGGCTTCTGGCGCGGTCGGGAACTGACGTGGTCGGCATTGCCCGCGGCGCCATGCTGGAGGCGGTGAAGGCGGACGGTCTGTGGCTGAAGGGGCATGAGCTGGACGAAAGTGTGCCCCTGACGGTGGTCGGCAATCCCTCGGAGATCGACTTCCGCGACGGTGACATGATCCTGATGTGCATGAAGGCGCAGCACATGGCGGGCGCGCTGGAGGATCTGCGTGCAGCGGGTGCGGGCGATCAGCCGTTGTTCTGCCTGCAGAACGGCGTCGTCAACGAGGACATGGCACTGCGGTTGTTCCCCAAGGTGCACGGTGTCATGGTCTGGATGCCCGCGACGTATCTCGAGCCGGGGCGCGTGCTAAGTTTTGCCTCTCCGAAGTTCGGCGTTTTCGAGACCGGGCTGTTTCCCGGCGGTGCGGACCATGACGACGAGGATTTCGTGCGCGCAATCGATGCGGCGGGTATGGCCGGGTTCACGCATCCGAACGTCATGGCTGCCAAATACGGTAAGCTCCTGATGAACCTGGAGAACATCCTGAACGCGGCGATGGGGCCCAACGCGGAAAAGGGCCCGCTACCCGACCTGATGCGGACGGAGGCGCTGGCGGTTCTCGACTCGGCCGGGATCGTTTGGGAGGACCGCGCCAAGTTGGTGCCGGAGCGGCGCGACCTTGCGAGGATTTCGGACCTGCCGGGCGAGGCGCGATCGGGAAGCTCGTCGGCGCAAAGCCTGCTTCGCGGCACAGGGTCGATCGAGACCGACTATCTGAACGGCGAAATCACGCGCCTTGGCCGGCTTTATGGTGTGCCGACACCTGCCAACGCCGCAATGCAGCGCATCGGGGCACGGATGGTTCGCGACGCGTTGCGGCCCGGGGACCTGACCCTGTCCGATCTGGTGGCAGAGGTCGGGACCACAGACTGACGTCAGGCACGGCGCGCCTCCGCCAGCGTTTCGAGCCAGCGGGTTATCGTTTCAAGAAGCTCGATCCTTCGGACAGGTTTGGCCAAAAAGTCGGACATGCCCGCGTCCAGGCAGGCTGTCCGGTCTTCCGTCATGGCATTGGCGGTCAGGGCAATGATCGGCACACCCGGCCAGCCCGATGTCTCCTCCAGTTCCCGTATCCTTCGGGTGGCTTCGTAGCCGTTCATGACCGGCATTGAGACGTCCATCAGGACGATATCCGGCGCCTCGTTGATGTAGCAGTCCACGGCCTCTGCCCCATTGGCCGCGATTTGCAGCGCAACGCCGCTCCCGGCCAGCAGTTTGCGGATCACGAGCTGGTTGGTGGCGTTGTCTTCGGCCAGAAGAATGCGGCGCCCGGCGAAATCGGGCATACGGGCGGTGGACCTTGGCGGGACAAGCGACTTGCCAGTTATGCGCTTGCCCTGCGTCCGGCACAGTTCGCTGGCCAATGTCTCCTGCAACAGCGGTTTGCGAACCGCACCGACAAATCCCTGTTCCGCCAGCGCCTCTTTCGGCACGTCGCGGTCCGCGCGGAGCATCAGCAGGCAGCGCGGACTATCCGATCCGAGCGCCTGGCGCAGCGCCTCGGCCAACGCCTGCGCCGTCATATCCGTCAATTCGTCGGACAACAGGGCAAGCTGGAAGACGGTGCCCTGTTGCGCATAGGCCCGGGCGAGTGACAGCGCCTCTTCACCGTTGCGGGCCACCACCGGGCGCAGGCCCATGCCGCCCAGAACGGTGCGAAGTGCCGCGCGCGTGACCGCCGAGGCATCGGCCAGAAGAATGCGCTTTCCGGACAAGTCACGCCGCGCCATCCGCCAGAACGCGATTGTGCCCGGTGGCGTTTCGGTTGCGGGAAACGGCAGGCGCATCTCGAAAACAGAGCCCTCGTCAGGGCGCGACCTGGCGGACAGGCTTCCACCCATCAGCCGGATCAGCCGGAGCGATATGGCCAGTCCGAGCCCGGTGCCGTCGTAGCGGCGGGTGTGCGTGCTGTCTATCTGGGAGAATTCCTCGAAAATATGGTCCAGCTTGTCTTCGGCGATACCGACACCGGTGTCCGTGACCTTCACCACGATCTGGCCGTCTTCAGACCTGTTCAGCCAGATGTGGACGTTTCCTGTCGCCGTGAATTTGACCGCGTTGCCGATGACGTTCAGCAGGCATTGCCGTAGCCGGGCGCTGTCGCCCATGACCATGAGAGGCATCTCAAGAACCGACTCTACGCAGATCTCGACGCCCTTGGCTGCCGCGGCCGGAGAAAACAGCGTGGCCACCTCCTCCACCAGATTGATCGGGTCGAAAGGCTCCGCGTGCACCAGCATCTTCCCGGCCTCGATCTTCGAGAAGTCGAGGATGTCGTTGATGATCGCAAGAAGCGCCACGGCGGAGGAAGAAATCGTAGATGTCATGGAGCGCTGTTCCGGGTTCAGCGTGCCCTGTTCCAGCAGTTCTGACATGGCGATGATGCCGTTCATCGGCGTCCGTATCTCGTGGCTCATGTTGGCGAGGAAGGCGGACTTGATGCGCTCTGCCTCCTCTGCACGTTTTCGGGCGTGGTCGAGACCGGCGGCTGTCTTCTTGAGCTGAACCCAGTAGTAGAGCCCTGTTGCGATGGGGATCAGCATGGTGGTCGCGATCAGGAGCGCAATGCTGAACACGAGGTGGCTGTACAGCTTCGCGATGGCATCGGACGCGCGCGTGATGTCGACATACATCTCGTAGACGCCCACGATCTCGCCATTGATGCGGACCGGACTGTAAATTTCTGCATAACGTCTGGCGTCGATGACGGATGCCACGATCTCCGTCACGAAACTGCCGGTTTCCAGCACTTCAAGGGCATTCAGGCTGGCGTCGTCCTTGTGGGGCAGGCCCTTCGGGCCATCCAGCCTGAAGATTTCCTGACCCCGACGATCGAACAGCCTGAACTCCAGCACGCCTTCGTCGGTTGCCATCTCAGACAAGCGTTCAAGGTCCGTTGGTGATAGTGTCTTCCCGTCGAGCAGGGCGCGCAGGCCTGTGTAACGCCCTTCAACGTGGTGCAGCCAGATACTGGCCCGCTCTTCGGCGCGTGCGACAAGGTCGTGGTGCGCGGCGTCGTGCGCCAGCCGGTTCCCCAACCAGAGGCTGAGAGCCAGAGCCGTCACACAGGCAGAGACGATATAGAAGATGCGATGCATGCAGTCCTGAGGGCCGAAGGCGTTTTGCTCCTCGATACCCCAGGCCGATTAAGACCTGCTGAACCGTTTCAGGCCACAAGCCGAGAAACGTAACCTTCTTGCAAGACAGCCTTGTCGTAGGCTTTCCGTGAAAACACCTCGACGACCATTGGCTCGAAATGCTCCAGCGGCAGCGTGTCGTAGTCCGGGTCGAACGACGACTGGTCCCAGCGTTCGCAGAACTCGGCGCAATTGTCGAAACAGGGATGATTCCGGAACCGGTCACGCGCGTTGCGGTCCCAGCCGTAGTGGTGCGCGTAGTACAACATCTGGAAGATGCCGTGATGCTCGACCACCCAGGCGACGTCCCAGCGCACGAATGGGCGGATGACCTCGGCGGACATGCGGTCGTGGTTCTGCGGGGCCAGGCCGTCGCCGATGTCGTGCAACAGGGCGCCCACGATCCAGTCCAGATCGGCGCCGTCACGTTCCGCGCGGGTGGCCGACTGCAACCCGTGTTCCAGCCGCGTGATCCGATAGCCTTCCAAAGTGACCTCTCCGGCACGGCGCAACTCGTCCAGGACACGGGCGGCGGTCAGCGCGAGAAACGGTTTCTCCTTTTCCTCAAGCAAAAGGTAGTCTTCGCGTGTCCCATCTTTCATCCGTGTGAAACTGACAGTTCGGTCGTCGGTCATATGCGGTGTCCTTCTCTTGCGGGTGCGATGCTGGCAGCGTTTCCGGCGGCGGACCAGCGAATTCCGACCCTCGGCCCAAAGGCCCACGTCAGGTCATTTTCCTTGCCTGTCCGACCGGAACGTTTAACCATTCCCCGTAAGGTCGCGAGGGCCGGAAATTCAAGCAAAGTGCGCTTACTGCGCCGCGAACGGGGGAGAGTGAAGTCATGGGAAAACGTGACGAACTGATTCAGAAATATGCCGAAGATCTGCGCACCAAGTGCGGGATGGAGCCGGACATGGATCTCCTGACGAAAGTGACCATCGGTTGCGGTCCGTCGATCTACAACGCGGATTCTTCGACTGTGGCCTCCAGCCAGCCGGGTGAACTCGAAACGGTGAAGGACAACTTCCTGATCAAGAAGCTTGGCCTGAGCGATAGCGCGGATTTGATGGAAGCGATCAACCAGGTGGTCGAAACCTACGGCAAGTCCGAGCGCAACAAGTATAGGGCCGTCGTGTACTACATGCTGACCAAGCACTTCGGTAAGGAAGCCGTCTACGGCTGAGCCGCAGCGCATTGCCCTTTTCGAGCGTTCCCTGGCTCGGGTTTGCCGAAAATTGCCCGGACATCTCGATTGCGGCATCGGACGCCTGACGCTAGGATTTCAGGGACATCTGGCCAGAACGGCTGGACCCGAAATCCGGTTTCACGTGTGGTGCGTAGGGAGCACGTGGGTGAGAGGGGGGTCCGGTCTTACGGACCCCCCGTATTCTTGCAGAGCATCGTCATCATTCTTGCAGAGCATCGTCATCGCCGAATTTTTCGTTCGGCGGATCAGGCGCGGTTCAGAAAAGGGTCAGGACGATCCCTTTGATCGTGCAGGCCAGCGTCGCATAGCCACCGTCGATCAGAGTCAGCTTCGGATTCCGCATCGTGTAGGTGTTGTTCAGCGCGATCCACGGCGTGATGAAGAACAGGCCGATCCCCAGCCCGCCGACAAGCCCGGCGCCGAGCGTCTCGATACCGTTCAGGACGAAGACATGGCGCATCATGCCCGCAACGATCAGTTGCATAAGGAACCCCAGACCGAAGATGACTATGGGCGATCCTCCGCCCTGTGGCTTGCCGTTCTCGTCGGTCGGGATACCGGCGGCCCTGAGCCACGGTTTCGACAGGACGCTGTACCAAGCCGCCCCGGCGATGAACGCCGCAACCGTGGCACAGATGATGCTGACAAGGTCCGCCATCCGCTCTTGCTCCATGCAGTTGTGTGCGGAAAACCGCGTTGATCTCATCCAGAATTGCCACCTGACACAGTCTGTCAATCTCGATCTGCAGGAGGGTCAGCGCGGTCGTTGGAAACCGCACAGACGAAAGAAGTCTTTACTACCGCAACCGGAGATTGTTACTGAGGAATTGGTGTGTGTGTCTCTCGTTGGCGTCAGCACGCGTCGGCGTTTAGTTGAAAGTGAGGGTACTGTGCTTTCATTGGAAAAATTCCCCGCACATGGGCTGGCCGTCATCAGGTGCGACGGGGCCCTGAGACGCTACGACGTGTTCGAATGCCTCGAAGCGACGTTGAGTGGTCCGGAGGATCTGCAACGCCGCTCTGTTTTTCTGGACCTTTCCGGCATGACGTTCACGGATGTGAACTTCATAGATTGGGTGGAGGTCTCGCAAAATCTTCAGGACATCAACGATGGCGCGGACCGGGCGGGGGTCAGAATCGCGATCTTTGCGCCGGGAACGCTAGGCTTCGGGGTGGCGCGCATGTGCCAGCAGCTCATGGAGCTTTGCGGTCCCTACGAGTTCTGCGTCACGCGTGTCCGGTCCGTCGCACTTGCGTTCCTCGACCTCAACGACCTCCCCGCCAGACCGGAGCCGGAAGCCAGGATCAACGCGATGCTCAGACGGTTGACCCCGGTATGGCGGGCTGCCATCGCACCAGGAGGCGGCGCGCCCAAGAGCGACGGCTTCTGAAAGGGGTGAGCAGGGTCAGCCCTGCTTGCCACCCATGGTGCAGATCACGTCCCACTCTTCAGCCGTGACCGGCTGAACGGACAGACGCGAATTCCTGACAAGCACCATGTCGGCCAGCCGGGGTTCTGCCTTGATCGCGTCGAGAGTGACCGGTGCAGGCAGCGGTTCGACCGCCTTGATGTCCACGCACTCCCATCGCGCGTCGTCGGTTGTGCTGTCGGGATGTGCGGGCGCGCTGACTTCGACGATGCCCACGATCTCGCGGTCTTTCTGGGAATGATAGAAGAACCCGAGATCGCCCGGTGTCATCTCGCGCATGAAATTGCGCGCCTGATAATTGCGCACACCATCCCATTCCTCACCCGCGTCGCCCTTGGCCACCTGATCGTTCCAGGACCAGGTGGACGGCTCTGACTTGAACAGCCAGAACTTCATCCGATTACCTTTTTCCAGGCAGTCAGGGTCACGCTTTCGAACAGGCCGGCCTTGGCATACGGGTCGGAGTCCGCCCAGGCGCGGGCGCTAGCCATGTCCTCGACGTCGAGGATCACCAGAGATCCGGCCATCTCGCCGGCTTCGTCCAGCAGAGGACCGGCCTGTGTGACGACGCCGGTCGCTTCGATGTAGGCGAGGTGGGCATCCCGGTTGTCCTTGCGGGTCTGGAGGTGACCGGTCTTGTCCTTGGCCATGAGGGCGATAAGCATCGTCATTCTTCCTTGAGTGGTCGTGAAAGCAGGTCGTCCATCGCCTCGGGCACCGTCAATACACCTGTGGTCAGGCGCGCAGTGACGGTAGCGATGGGCGCGGAGATATCGTTGTCGCGGGCCAGTTGCGCAGCAGCGCGGGCGGTGGCGGACCCTTCGACGGTGATCTCGGGATCGAACGCCTCGCCACGGCCAAGCGACAGCCCGTACCGGTAGTTGCGCGACAGGTCCGAGGTGCAGGTCAGCGTCAGGTCGCCAAGGCCCGAAAGACCGGCGAGCGTATCCGGCTTAGCGCCAAGGTGTTCGGCAAGGCGCGTCATCTCGGCAAAGCCCCGGGTCATGAGCGCGGCACGCGCGCTGTCGCCCAACCCCGCACCGATGCAGGCGCCGCAGGCGATGGCGATCACGTTCTTCAGCGCACCGCCTAGCTCGGCACCCGTCACGTCGCTGGTCCGGTAAAGGCGCAGGGACGAGGTGGACAGCTGGTGCTGAAGCGCGAGGCCGATGGTCTCGTCCGCGCAGGCCAGCGTCAGGGCGGTCGGCAGGCCCTTCGCGATGTCGGCAGCAAAACTCGGGCCGGTCAGGACGGCGGGGATCACGCCGGGCTTCACCCGCCGTGCGGCATCCGAAACGCCCAACCCGGTTTCGAGGTCGATGCCCTTGCAGCACAGCACCAGCGGCCGGCCTGACATGGGGGTGTCGATGCGCTGCAAAACGCCGCGCAAGCTCTGGGTCGGCACGCTGACAAGAACGGTCTCGGCCTTTGCCGCCGTGTTCAGATCGGTTGTCGCGCTGACCATCTCGGGAAGTTGCACGCGCGGCAGGCGCGGGCTTTCGCGATGGTCCCTGATGCGCGAAACGGCATAGGGGTCGCGCGCCCAGAGTGTGACCGGACGTCCTTCCTGTGCAAGTGCGACGGCAAGTGCCGTGCCAAAGGCACCGGCGCCCAGGATGGCGATAGTCATGCCTTGGCTCCTTTCCGGCCGTGGCCGATCAGTGGCGCCGCCCGCGTGTCGAGCGGCCAGCGTGGGCGGGCGGCGAGCGTCATGTCATCCTCGGCGCCCGCCGCCAGCAGTTCCGAGCCAGCATATGCAATCATAGCCGCATTGTCCGTACAAAGTGCCAAGGGCGGTGCGGTGAACTTCAGGTCGGTTTCGGTGCAAACGGTCTCCAGCGCGCCGCGTATCGCCAGGTTGGCCGCCACACCGCCCGCAACGGCAAGGGCCGGTGCGTCGGGCTGTTCGTCGAGGTAGAGCGCCACGGCGCGGCGGGTCTTTTCCGCCAGGGTGTCGCGCACCGCCGCCTGGAACCCGGCGCAAAGGTCGGCCCGATCCTGCCGGGTCAGCCCGTTCTTCTCGGCCACGATCTTGTCGCGCTGGCGCATCAGCGCGGTCTTCAGGCCGGAGAACGACAAGTCGCAGCCCGGACGGTCCAGCAGCGGTCGCGGGAACCGGAAGCGGCGTTCGTCACCCAGCCGGGCCTCGGCTTCGACCGCCGGTCCGCCAGGTTGCGGCAAGCCCAGAAGGCGCGCGGTCTTGTCGAAGGCTTCGCCGGGGGCATCGTCGATGGTTCCGCCCAAGCGGGTGAAATCCGCCGCGCCGCGCACGATGAGGAACTGGCAGTGCCCGCCGGAGACCAGCAGCATGAGGTACGGATACCGCAGCCCGTCGGTCAGCCGCGGGGTCAGGGCGTGTCCCGCAAGGTGGTTCACCCCGATCATCGGTTTGCCCAGTCCGGTGGCCAACCCCTTGGCCAGCATCACGCCCGAAAAGACTCCGCCGATCAGCCCCGGCCCGGCAGTGACGGCAATCGCGTCGATCTTCGGCAAGGCGACGCCCGCCTGTTCCAGCGCCCGTTCGACGCACAGGTCGAGCCGTTCGGCATGGGCGCGGGCGGCGATTTCCGGGACGACACCGCCGAAGTCCGCGTGCAGCGCGTTCTGGCCCTCGACCACGGAGGCGAGGATGTCCCGCCCGCGCAGCAACGCGGCGGCGGTATCGTCGCAACTGCTTTCCAGCCCGAGGATCAGGGGGTCGTTCATCCAGCGCTCCCGTGGACATGCGTGAGCACAGCGAGTACCACCGGAGAACGCGCCCGACAACGCCAGAGGCCACATGCATGAGACGCTGCCCGTTCTGCTTATGACACGGCCCCACGCCGCCTGCGCGCGATTCGTGGCGGAACTGGACCGGGCCGGGGCGCGCTTCACACCGATTATGTCGCCCCTTTTCCAGATCGTGCAGACCGAGGCGCATCTGCCACTGGACGGCGTACGCGGGCTGATCTTCAGTTCCGTGCACGGCGTGGCGGCCTGGAAGGCGCGTGATCTGCAGTTCGACATGCCCTGTTACATCGTCGGGCAGGCTACGGCGCAGGCGGCGCAGGCGGCCGGTTTGCGGCCTGCCATCGTGCAGCCGACCGCCGCGAGTCTGGTGAAGAAAATGCTCGATACCGGGGTCGAAGGTCCGCTTCTGCATCTTCACGGGACGCACACCCGCGGCGACATTGCCCGGCGACTGACCTTCGATGGGCTTTATACCCGGGCCGTTGCCGTCTACGATCAGCCTGAGTTGGAATTGAACGAAACCGCACGGGCCGCGTTGGTCGGGGATGTGCCAGTCGTTGCGCCGGTGTTTTCTCCGCGGACGGCTTCTTTACTGGCGCGGGAAAAGGCAAAAGCGCCGCTTCTTGTCGCGGCAATGAGCGAAGCGGTGGCCTTGGCCCTGCCTCCGCTTCATATAGTGTTTTTGAAGGTCGCGGACCGCCCCGACTCGGGCGCGATGCTGGCTGCAGTGCAAGAGACGCTCGACAGGGCGCATGCGCAGATGGAAAGATCCGGGGCCTCTCCGGACGAAGGTTGAAAGGGTGACGGGACGTGGCAGACACGACTGAGGACAAATCGGCGAAGGAAAAGACCGACGCCGCAACCGAAACCGTACCGGAGGAAGGCCGCAAGACGGACGAGACCCCACAGGAGACAGATGAGACTGTCGAGACGTCCTCTGACACCGATCCCGAAACGCCTGATTCAGACGCCAGCACCGATGGCACGGTCGAAGAAGCCGGGAACGACGCTTCGATTGACGGAACGGTGGACGAGGGAGCAGCGCCGGAACAGGGCGTGACGCCGTCAGGCGAACCGGCTCCGGAAGAACCCCTTCCCGCAGCCGAGGATACGAAGACCGCGAACGGGATGGTTCCGGTGGCCGCCCCGGCAGAGACGAAGCGCAGCGGCGGTTTTGTCCCGATGTTACTGGGCGGCGTAATCGCCGCTGGTCTGGGCTATGGCGCGGCCTACTACGGCCTGACGACCGGCGGCCCCGACGAGCCCGACCCGTTCTTCGCCGAAACACGGGCCACCCTTTCTGACCAAAGCGCGGAGCTGGAGCGTCTTTCTGCCGGCGCCGACGCCTCGCGCGGCGACCTGGACGCCATCCGGTCGCAGGTCGAGGGGATCGACCTTTCCGCGCTGGAAGGCGGACTGACCTCGGTGCAATCGGCACTGAGCGACATCGACAGCCGGATCTCCGGGTTGGGCGATGACATGGCAGCCATCGACGGACGTCTGACCGCGCTGGAAAAGCGCCCCGTGGAAGAGGCCGTCTCGCCGGAAGCCATTGCCGCATACGAGCGCGAGCTCGACGCCCTGCGCGGCGAGGTGACAGCCCAGAAAGAAGCGCTGGAGGCCGAGAAGGCCGCCCTTACCAAGCAGATCGAAGCGCAGACCGCCGAGATGGAGCGCGTTCTTTCGGAAGCGCAGGCACTGGAGGTCAGCGCCGAGGATCAGGCACGGCTTGCCGAAAACCGCGCGGCGCTTGCCGATCTGACGGCCCGCGTGCAGGACGGGCGCCCGTTCTCCGAACCGGTCAACATCCTGACGACAAACGGCGTGTCCGTGCCCGGCGCACTTGAAGCGACGGCGGGCGACGGTGTGCCCTCGATCCCGACGCTGGCGGAAAGCTATCCGGATGCGGCGCGCGATGCGCTGGCCGCTGCCCGCAAGGCCCCGGCTTCGGATGGCGAGGAAGGCGGTGGCGGTCTTGCCAGCTTCCTGACCAGCCAGATGGGTGCTCGCTCTGTCGTACCGAAAGAAGGCAACTCCGCGGACGCGATCCTTTCGCGCGCGGAGGCGGCCATCAAGGGGGGTGACCTTCAGGCCGCGCTCGCGGAACTGGACGCACTTCCGGAGGAGGCGAAGGCCGCGATGTCCGACTGGATCGCGCTGGCCCGGTTGCGTGCAGACGCGCTCGCCGGGGCGGACACGCTCGCCCAGCAACTGAACCAGCAATAAGGGTCCGGAAATCATGTTGTGGTCATTGATCAAGATTGTCGTATTCGTCGTCATCGTGGCGGCGCTGACCCTGGGGCTGGGGTATCTCATCGAAGCCGACGGCACCGGCCTGGCGCAGGCCCGCATTACCCTGAACGGCGTGGAATACACGCTGACCCCGGTGATGATGGTCATCGGCGCGCTTGTCCTGCTGCTGGCGGTCTGGCTGCTGCTGAAGCTTGCCAGCTTTCTGGTTGCCCTGCTGCGGTTCATCAATGGCGATGAAACCGCCCTGTCGCGCCATTTCCACCGCAACCGGGAACGCAAGGGCTACGCAGCCCTGTCGGATGGCATGATGGCGCTGGCCTCGGGCGAGGGTCGGCTGGCCATCGCCAAGGCGCAGAAGGCGGAGAAGTACCTTCACAAGCCGGAACTGACGGACCTTGTGACCGCGCAGGCCGCCGAGATGATGGGCGACCGCAAGAAAGCGGAAGAGACCTACAAGAAACTGCTGACCCGCGACGGAACCCGTTTCGTCGGCATTCGCGGGATCATGAAGCAGAAGCTGGCCTCCGGCGATACCAACACCGCCCTGCAACTGGCGGAGCGCGCCTTCGCGCTGAAGCCGAAGCACGAGGAGGTGCAGGACACGCTCCTCCAGCTTCAGGCTGAGAAGGCCGACTGGACCGGCGCCCGCAAGACACTGCAGGCCAAGCTGAAGCACGGCACCCTGCCGCGCGACGTCTACAAGCGGCGCGATGCGGTGCTGGCGCTCAGCCAGGCGACCGAGATCGAGAACCGGGACGAAAGCATCGCCGCCGCCGAGAAGGCGATAGAGGCGAACCGCAATTCGCCGGACCTCGTGCCCGCCGCCGCGAAGGCCGCGCGCGCCTACATCGCCCAGAAGCGCCCGCGCAACGCGATCCGCGTGCTGAAGAAGGCGTGGGAAACCCATCCGCACCCGGACCTGGCCGCGGCCTACGCGGAGATCGAGCCGAACGAGACTCCGGACGAGCGCATCAAGCGGTTCGTACCGCTGACCCGGATCAACCCGGACCACCGCGAAACCCGTCTGCTCAAAGCAGAGCTGAACCTTGCGGCGGAACACTTCCCCGAAGCCCGCCGTTCGCTGGGCGATCTGGTGGAAAAGGAGCCCGACGCCCGCGTGCTGGCGATCATGGCAGCGATCGAGAAGGGCGAAGGCGCGCCCGATCAGGTGGTGCGCGGCTGGTTGGCGAAGGCTGTGACCGCCCCGCGCGGCCCGCAGTGGGTCTGCGACAACTGCAAGACCATCCACGGAGAATGGCGCCCGACCTGCACGAACTGCGGCGCGTTCGACACGCTGTCGTGGAAGACACCGGCCCAGTCCGAGGTCGTGCTGCCCGCGCAGGCCAACATGCTGCCGCTCATCATCGGCGCACTGGAGGACAAGTCTCCTGCCGAGGACCCCGCCGTGGTGCCCGAAGCCAACCCCGGCATGATCGACGTCAGCCCGGTGGAGCGCGAACCCAAGGCTCCGGACGCGACGGAGCCCGCCGATGCGGAGATCCTCGGGGAGCCGAACGAGGCGGCGCGTGCGGAAGCGGCCTCCGCGTCAAAATAGGCCTTCCCCTCGGTCGGGCGGCCTGCTAATAGGCCGCCCACCAGATGCCGCTGTAGCTCAGCTGGTAGAGCACGTCATTCGTAATGATGGGGTCGGGGGTTCGAGTCCCTTCAGCGGCACCACTTTTTCCCGGGCATGACCGGGACCTTAAGAAGCCCCCGATCCGGGGGCTTTTTGCGTTTCAAAGGGCAGGATGGCTCAGTGCTGGCGCGCCTTCAGTTGCAGGCGGCGGCGGTGGAGCACCGGTTCGGTGTAGCCGGAGGGCTGCTTGCGCCCGTCGAAGACAAGGTCGCAGGCCGCCTTGAATGCAATGCCGTCGAAGCCCGGTGCCATCGGCACGTAGTTCGGATCGCCTGCGTTCTGCCGGTCCACCACATCGGCCATCTGCTTCATGATCTCTTCGACCTCGTCGTTCGAGACGACGCCGTGATGCAGCCAGTTCGCGATGTGCTGGGCCGAGATTCGGCAGGTGGCGCGGTCCTCCATAAGGCCCACATCGTTGATGTCCGGCACCTTGGAACAGCCCACGCCCTGGTCGATCCAGCGCACCACGTAGCCGAGGATGCCCTGTGCGTTGTTCTCGACCTCGCGGCGGATCTGGCCTCGGGTCCACTGACGGTAGGCGGCGAGCGGTATGTCGAGAAGCGCGTCGACGTAAGCGCGCCGTCCGCCCTTCGCCAGATCGGACTGGACCGCCATCACGTCGACCTTGTGGTAATGCGTGGCGTGAAGTGTCGCGGCCGTGGGCGAGGGCACCCAGGCGCAGGTGGCCCCGGCGCGCGGATGTTCGATCTTCTGTTCCAGCATGGCCGCCATCTTGTCGGGCATGGCCCACATGCCCTTGCCGATCTGTGCCTTGCCCGAAAACCCGCATTCCAGACCGATGTCGACGTTCTGGTTTTCGTAGGCGGTGATCCATGATTTGCGCTTGATGAAGTCCTTGCGCGAGAATGGCCCGGCCTCCATCGAGGTGTGGATCTCGTCCCCGGTCCGGTCGAGGAAACCGGTGTTGATGAAGCAGACCCTGTGCCGCGCGGCGCGGATGCAGGCCTTCAGGTTCACCGAGGTGCGGCGCTCTTCGTCCATGATGCCCAGCTTGACCGTGTATTGCGGCAGGCCCAGCACTTTCTCCACATGGGTGAAGATCGCGTCGGTGAACGCCACTTCCTCAGGTCCGTGCATCTTCGGCTTCACCACGTAGACGGACCCTTCGACCGAGTTGCGCGGGCCCGTCGTCTTTTTCAGGTCGTGCATGGCGATGAGCGTGGTGAACATGGCGTCCATCAGCCCTTCGAAGATCTCGTTTCCGTCGCGGTCGAGGATCGCGGGGTTGGTCATCAGGTGGCCGACGTTGCGCACCAGAAGCAGGGCGCGGCCCTTCAGCGTGATCTCCGACCCGTCCGGCGCGGTGTAGGTCCGGTCGCCATGCAGGCGGCGGGTCATCTGCTTGCCGCCCTTCTCGAAGGTCTCCGCCAGATCGCCCTTCATCAGGCCCAGCCAGTTGCGATAGGCAAGCGTCTTGTCCTCCGCGTCGACGCAGGCCACCGAATCCTCGCAGTCGATGATTGCCGACATGGCGGATTCGAGTTGCACGTCGGCCAGGCCAGAGGGCGTCTGGCTTCCGATGGGGTGGCTGGCGTCGAAGACCAGTTCCACGTGCAGCCCGTTGTTCTTGAGCAGGATCGCGGTCGGGGCATCGGGGTCCCCCTTGTAGCCGGCAAAGACTTCCGGCGCCTTCAGTGCGGAGGCGTCGACCTCCAGCGCGCCGTCCTTCACGAGGTATCTGGTCGCCACCGCGTGGCTGGTGCCGGTCAGAGGGAAGATCTCGTCGAGGAACACGGCAGCGCGCGCCACGACCCGGGCGCCGCGACCGTCATCGAACCCGCCCGGAGGGGGCAGAACTCCCATTGCATCGGTGCCGTAGAGGCAGTCGTAAAAGCTGCCCCAACGCGCATTCGCGGCGTTCAGTACAAAGCGGGCATTGGTCACGGGCACGACAAGCTGCGGCCCGGGCACGGTGGCGACCTCCGGGTCGACGTTCGCGGTGTCGATCGTGAAGTCGCCGCCCTCGGGCACGATGTAGCCGATCTGCTCCAGGAACCCCTTGTAGGCGACCCTGTTGTGCGGTGTGCTGCGGCGCTCCTTGTGCCACGCGTCCAGTTGTTTCTGGATGGTCTCTCGCTTGTCCAGCAACGCGCGGTTCTGTGGCCCGAAGTCATGCACCAGCGCCGAGAAACCGGACCAGAGGTCGGCGGGGTCGATGCCGGTGCCGGGCAGGACCTCCTCCTCGACAAAGCGTTTCAGCCCGGCGTCGATGGACAGGCCTTCGGTGTCGATGCGGGGCGCGGCGGTCTGGTCAGGCACGGATGTTCCTCTTTCTGGTCGTGAAGCGGCGTTGCATGCCGCCGTGTGCAGAATGGTGCATTGTTCTGTCTTCGCCAATGGGTCGTGGTCCGCGCGGGGCCAAATCCGCGCGTCGAATGTGGGAAAGCGGGCAGTTGCGAGCCGGACGTGGGCCGACATCTCTGCGCAGAGCGTGTGGATCGCTCAACGTCTGCGCGCCCCTGCACGCCCGTATCGCTCGACGCGTCCTGCGTCCCACCTTTCCCTTGCCATGCCCGACGCCCTGCGGGACAACGCAACCGACGCACGAACGGAGTACAGACATGGCGCCCAAATTCGGAACAAGCGGCCTGCGCGGCCTGGTGGTGGAGCTCACCAAAGACCTGGTGCAGGACTACGTGTCCGCGTTCCTCACCTCCTGCCCACATGGCGGATCCGTGCATGTGGGCCGGGACCTCCGCCCCTCGTCGCCGCAGATTTCGGGCTGGGTCATAGACGCGGTGCGCAGCGCCGGGCTGGAGGCCGTGGATTGCGGTGCCCTGCCCACACCGGCGCTGGCGCTGTCTTCGCTGGAAGCCGGGGCGGCAGCTGTCATGGTTACCGGGTCCCACATCCCGGCGGATCGCAACGGGTTGAAGTTCTATGTGCCTTCCGGCGAGATTTCGAAAGCCGACGAGACCCGGATCAACGCCGCCCTCGGCCAGCCGCGCGCGACCGGTGCACAGGGCGACCTGGCGGTCGCACAGGCGCAGGACGCTTACCGGGCGCGTTACGTGTCCGCTTTCGGGCGATGCCTCGACGGGATGACCGTGGGTGTCTACCAGCACAGCTCCGTGGCGCGCGATCTGATGATGGAGGTTTTCCAGTCGCTTGGCGCGGAAACCGTCGCAATTGCGCGCTCCGACGTGTTCATCCCCGTCGATACAGAGGCGCTGGATCCCGAGACGAAGGAGTTGTTCGCCGGATGGTTTCAGGCACACGGTCTGGATGTCCTTGTCTCCACCGATGGCGATGCCGACCGGCCCATGGTGGTGGACGATGCGCAACGGGTGGTGCCGGGCGATGTGCTGGGCGCGCTGACTGCCAAGGCGCTGGGGGCAAAGATCGTCTGCACGCCCGTGTCCTCGAACTCCATGATCGGCGATGCCTCGTTCGGTTTTGAACGTGTGGAGCGGACGAAGATCGGATCGCCCTTCGTGATCGCCGCTGTGGAAGAGGCGCTGGCCGGCGATCCCGCGGCGCGCGTCGTCGGCTACGAAGCGAACGGCGGCTTCCTCCTCGGTTTCAATGCCGACGCCCCTGCCGGTCCGCTGAAACCGCTGATGACCCGCGACTGCCTGCTGCCCATCGTGGCCCCTCTGGCCGCGGCCAAGGCAGAGGGCGTCACCCTTTCGGCGCTGTGGGACGCTCTCCCTGCTGTGTACACCGCCGCCGACCGTATCCAGGGAATCGAAACGGAGGTGTCCAAGGCCTTCATCGCGGAACTCAGCGGCTCCGCCGACGCGCGGGCGGCGTTCTTCGACGGCTACGGGACAGAGGTGGGCGTGGACGAAACCGATGGCCTTCGCACGACCTTTTCCGATGGCAGCGTCGTGCACCTGCGCCCCTCCGGAAACGCTCCGGAATTCCGCTGCTACGCCGAGGCCGCGACCCGCGACGGCGCGGAAAAACTTGTAACGGGGACGTTGGCAAAGCTGCGTGAGCGTCTTTCCTGACCCTACCGGGGCGGCGGCGAAGGACGGCCTGCGCCGTCCCGGTCCGTTGACAAACACCTGCGCGCCGCCCAAGGGTCTGCACCGAACGGCGGGCAGTTTGGGAGTGCGTTCATGAAAATCGCGATGATCGGAACCGGCTACGTGGGCCTCGTGTCGGGTGTCTGTTTCTCGGACTTCGGGCACGACGTCGTCTGTGTCGACAAGGACCTCCGCAAGATCGAGATGCTCGAGGCGGGCAAGGTGCCGATCTACGAACCGGGCCTCGACGTACTGATGGCCAAGAACGTGGAGGCCGGACGTCTCAGTTTCACGCTGGATCTGCAACAGGCCATCGACGGCGCTGACGCCGTGTTCATCGCCGTGGGCACACCGACGCGCCGGGGCGATGGCCATGCGGATCTCACCTACGTCATGGCCGCCGCCGAAGAGATCGCAAAGGCGGCGAAGGACTACGTTGTGGTCGTGACCAAGTCGACCGTGCCCGTTGGCACCAACGCGCAAGTGCGCGACGTGGTAGCGAAGGCCAACCCGGATCTCGACTTCGACGTCGCCTCCAACCCCGAATTCCTGCGCGAAGGCGCGGCCATCGACGATTTCATGAAGCCCGACCGCGTGGTTGTCGGCGTGGAGACCGAGCGCGCGGCGAAGGTCATGGAGGACATCTACCGGCCGCTCTACCTGCGCGATTTCCCGATCCTGACGACCGATCTCCAGTCCGCGGAGATGATTAAATACGCCGCAAACGCGTTTCTTGCGACGAAGATCACCTTCATCAACGAGATCGCCGCTCTGTGCGAACGGGTCGGCGCGGACGTCAAGCAGGTGTCGAAGGGCATGGGTCTCGACGGGCGGATCGGCAACAAGTTCCTGCATGCCGGGCCGGGCTACGGCGGGTCGTGCTTCCCGAAGGACACCAAGGCGCTGGCCCGCATCGGCCAGGATCACGCCAGCCCGGTCAGCCTTGTCGAGACCGTCATCAAGGTGAACGAGGACGTGAAGCGGCGCATGATCGAAAAGCTCATGGACCTCTGCAACGGCTCGTTCAACGGAAAGCGGGTGGCGGTGCTGGGCGTGACCTTCAAGCCCAATACCGACGACATGCGCGACGCGCCGTCGCTGACCATCGTGCCCGCCCTCATCGGAGGCGGAGCGGATGTGCGCGTCTGCGATCCACAGGGCCGGCGCGAGGGCGAGCACCTGCTGCCCGGTGTGTCGTGGCACGACGATCCCTATTCCGCGGCGGCGGAAGCCGACCTCGTGGTCTTCCTGACGGAGTGGAACGAGTTCCGCGCGCTCGACCTGCCGAGGATGGCGCAGGGCATGCGCGGACGCCGCATGGCCGATCTGCGCAATATCTACAGCGCGGATGCCGCGCGTGAGGCAGGTTTCACCGTCTACGACAGCATTGGCCGGGCGGGTTTCTCCGACTGAAGGCAATCGCGCAACATCCTTTCCCGAAATGAACACGCCGTCCTTCCCGGGGCGGCGTATTGCGTGTTATGGCAGGCTGGCCCGGGGGGGCACGAAGACCGAGGACAGAGATGATCCGCCTGTTTGCCGTGGCACTGATCGCCACGCTTGCGTTTGCCCCCGCAGCGCATTCCCAGAGTTATGACGCCGATGCGGGTTACGACCCGGATGCCAGCTATGGGGCAGAGCCGGTCTATGCGGCGCCCACGACTTATGACGTGCCGGGACGCATCGTGCTGGGCCATGGGCGCCTGACGAACAACGACCTTCTGGGCGATCTCGACGACCGGTGGCAGACCGGGTCCGTGACTTCATCGCGCGTGGTGGGGCGGAACTGGACAGGGATGTTGCCGGACCGACCTTTCGACCTGCTGGAATACCGCCTCGGGGGCCAGATCATCGCGCCGGAAAACATGCGCCGACCCGCGCCCGACGACCGTCCCTGGGCCGGGGCGCTGTCGCTGGGCCTGCACACCCACTTCATGCGTGGACCGGTCGAAATGAGCATGGGCGGCGACCTTGTGGTGACCGGTCCGCAGACCGGTCTGAGCGATTTCCAGACCTTCGTGCACGATGCCATCGGCGAACAGCCGGCCTCGAAGTCGGTGCTGTCGAACCAGATCGAGAATGGCGTGCATCCGACGCTGGTGCTGGAAGCGGGCAACAGTATCCCGATGGGAGGGCAGTCGGTGCTGCGGCCATTCGGCGAGGCGCGTGCCGGCATCGAGACACTGGTGCGGGCCGGTTTCGACCTGACCATCGGTTCGGTGGGGCAGGGCGAGCTGCTGGTGCGAGACCCTGTGACCGGCCAGCGCTACCGCGCGGTGACCGACTCCGTACCCGGGTTCAGCTTTGTCATGGGGGGCGACGTCGCCTACGTGGACAGCTCGGTGTTCCTGCCGTCGGGCCGCGGCTATGACCTGAGCAACACCCGGACCCGCGCCCGAGCCGGCCTGCACTGGCAGGGGCAGAGCAATGCGATGTTCTACGGATTTACGTGGATGTCGAAGGAATTCGACGCGCAACCCGAAGGTCAGGTGCTGGGGTCCGTCCGGCTGGACCTCCGCTTCTGATGCATTCGCGCTACGGTTTCCGGGCTTGAGCCCCCTGACCTGATCTCGAAAGCATAGGGTAGGGTTCACAGAACTCGGTTGATCGGTTAACGTTCCATTATAATAGAAAATAAGCAGCAGTACTTTTAGGCAGGTAGTACAGGCATGGGAACGGGCTTTCGAGGCACGTTCGTCATCTCCTGGTCGCAGACGGAAATAGACGGCCTGAAGGCCGCACCCACGTCTGCACTGACGGTCGGGGCCGCGTGGTCCTGGGCGGGTGAACCGGTGCGGGTGGATGGCCCGTCATCGGTCTTGCGGCTTGACCAGGCTGACGGCGAGGTGGATTTGCGCAAACGCGCGGCACGAATGGTGCGGCGACTTGTCGGCGCCGCACTGACGCAGAAGATCAGGATCGACGATGTCGAAGTGGAGCATCCGATGACGGACTCCGGCTTCGTGGTGACCGACGGGTCGACCAGTTACATGGTGACGTTGATCGACGTGGAGCGTGGGGCGCGACCGCTCCTGATGTTTCTCGACGAAATCCCGCCCGCCGGGCGCGACCTGTGGATCGTTCACCACAATCTCGATCCCTTGGGCACCCATGCGGCTGGAGAGCAGTCCAGCGGTGTGATCTGCTTCACGCCCGGCACCCGCATCCTGACGCCCGGGGGAACGCTGCCCGTCGAGGACCTGCGTGAAGGCGATATGGTGCAGACCAAGGATTCCGGACCGCAGCAGATCCAGTGGATCGGTTCGCGGCGCATGTCGGGCGCGCGGCTGTTTGCCATGCCGAAACTCAGGCCGATCCGCATCCGCCCCGGCGCTTTCGGGATCAACGAGCCGGACGACGAGATCCTGGTGTCGCCGGAACACAGGATGGTCGTGAAGGGGGTGGTGGCGCGCGCGCTGTTCAACACGCCCGAGGTGCTGGTCGCGGCGCGCGACCTTGTGAACGGAAGCACGGTGCGGCTGGACATGACCCTGAAGGAGGTGACCTACATTCATCTCCTCCTGCCTCGCCACGAGGTGTTGTTCGCCAATGGCGTCGAGACGGAGAGCTTCCACCCGGCCAACACTGCGCTGTCGACGATCTCGGAAGCGGATCGCGGTCGGTTGTTGAACCGCCTGCCCCTGATCGCGGACAACCCCCATGCCTACGGGTCCTACGCGCGTCGCAACCTGTCGAGCTCCGAGGCGGCGATCCTGCTGCATGAGGCGGCCTAGGCGCGAGCCGGGTCGGGCGGGGCTGCCTCGGCTCGTGGCGGAAGTCCGGGCCGGACGCGACGTATCCATCGGCGGAGGGGGCGCTGCCCCCGTCGCGTACCGCGACTCCCCCGAGGTATTTTGGCCAAGATGAAGGGTCGAGGTCAGTCGCGGATCTCGTCGAGGCCGACGCCCCAGAGCGCGGACTTGTCTGCCCAGCCCCTGTATCCGTCGGCGCTCAGTTCGCACCAGTCGATGCCGCATTCGCCAAGCCTGGCGATGACGCCCATTTCCAGCCGCGCGGTGACGTTGCTGTCGGCCTCCGGCCTTTTGTGCAGGGCCAGCATGTCCTGATCGACGATCACGGTGCGCACGCCCGACAGGAGCGCGTAGTGCACCCAGCCGCCTGCGCCGTCTCGGTCGCGCACACGGCGCCAATGTCCGTATTCCGCCGTGATTTCAAGCGGCATGTCGCGGCGCTTGTAGACCCAGTCGATCCGGTGGGACAACGACGGGCCCCGACGCACGTTGACCTCTGCCGCCTTCATGGAAACGAAGCGGGGAAGCGGCAGGTTCGTCACGGGGCCGCGTTCGGCTGCCAGGGAGGCTGTGGCCAGGACGTTCAGCGACAGGATCGCCGACAGGATAAGTCTGAACATGAGTTGCTGCCCGAATTATTGCGGCGGGGTTCTTGTGCCCCGTCCGGTCCTGACGCAGGTTAGCAAACGAACGCCGTCCGCGAGAAGCTTTGGGAGAGATTTCATGCCATCAAAACGTCTGAGTGTTGTCGTGACGCGACGCTTGCCGGAGGTGGTCGAGACCCGCCTGTCCGAGCTGTTCGACGTCCGGCTGCGCAGCGACGATACTCCGATGACTCGCGAACAGCTTGTTTCGGCGGTGCAGGACGCGGACGTTCTGGTGCCGACGATCACCGACAGGGTCGATGCGGGGTTGATCGGGCAGGCCGGCGAACGGTTGAAGCTGATCGCCAACTACGGCGCAGGTTTCGATCATATCGACGTGGCCACGGCCCGGTCGCGCGGGATTCTGGTGTCGAACACGCCCGGGGTGGTGACCGACGACACCGCCGACATGGCGATGGCGCTGATGCTGGGAGTGACCCGGCGAATCCCGGAGGGTCTGACCGCGATGCAGGAGGGATCCTGGCAGGGCTGGGCGCCGAACGCCTTCCTTGGCGGGCGCCTTGGGGGCAAGCGGCTTGGCATCCTCGGGATGGGACGGATCGGGCTGGCGGTGGCGCGCCGCGCCCAGGCCTTCGGGATGCAGATCCACTATCACAACCGGCGACGCCTGCGGCCGGAGGTCGAGGATGGGGTCGAGGCCACGTGGTGGGAAAGCCTCGACCAGATGGTTGCGCGCATGGACGTCATCAGCGTGAACTGTCCTTCCACGCCCTCGACCTTTCACCTGTTGAATGCACGGCGCCTGCAGCTGATGAAGCCGACAGCGGTGATCGTGAACACGTCGCGCGGCGAGGTGATCGACGAGAACGCGCTGGTCCGGATGCTCAAGGCAGGCAAGCTGGCGGGGGCCGGTCTGGACGTCTACCAGCAGGGCACGCAGGGCAACCCCGATCTGCGGGCCATGCCGAACGTCGTCATGACGCCGCACATGGGGTCGGCCACCCGCGAGGGGCGGATCGAGATGGGTGAGAAGGTCATCATCAACATCAAGACCTTCGCCGACGGTCATCGCCCTCCGGACCAGGTTGTCCCGTCGATGTTGTGACCCGGGACTTTGCCGTCCTGCTGCTGTACCAGCTTGGCGGAGAGACCCTGGCGCGTGCCTTCGATCTTGCCGTGCCAGGTCCGGTGATCGGCCTTGCCGCGCTGTTCGCCACCTTTGTTGCCGCGCCGCGGCTGGCGGATTGGATGCGCGAGACGGTGGCCGGGCTGCTGGGCCATCTGCCCCTGCTGTTCGTCCCGGCGGGCGTAAGCGCGGTGGCGCATCTGGACACCTTCTCGCACAATGGGATCGGGCAGCCCGTGGCGCTGGTGGCGAACACGGTCATGGCGATCCTCACCTCTGTGTTTGCCCCTCTGGCCGTCGGCCTCCTGTTCCGAGCCTCAAGAGCATTGGCCTTTCGGCAAAATCGGCTACCCTCACGGCAGAACGCAAAACAATCAGGGAGTGTGGCGATGCGTATATCTGGATGGGTGGCACTGTTCGGTGTCATGGCCGGGACGGCTATGGCGCAACAGGCGACGGATGCGGTGGACGCAGAGGCGGAAACCGGGGAAACGATGGGCTTCGCTGCCATCTCTGCAGAGGTCGGCGCTGCGCTGGCGGCCAAGGAAGCGAGTGAACCCGTGGCCGCGTCGAAGTGGATGGTTGCGGCGGCCAACCCGCATGCCGTGTCTGCCGGTGCCGAGGTGCTGCGCAACGGCGGAACGGCGGCGGACGCGATGATTGCGGTGCAGACCGTGCTGGGGCTGGTGGAGCCGCAGTCCTCAGGTATGGGCGGCGGTGCGTTCCTCGTCTGGCACGATGGGGAAACGGGCGAGATCACCACGCTCGACGGTCGCGAGACTGCGCCGCTGGACGCGACGCCGCGGCTGTTCCAGGACGAGGCGGGCGAACCGCTGGGGTTCTGGGATGCGGTGGTTGGCGGTCGCTCGGTCGGCGTTCCGGGTACACCCGCGCTGATGCAGGCTGCGCACGACAAGTGGGGCAAGGCGGAATGGGCCGGACTCTTCGATGCGGCCACCGCGCTGGCTGAGGACGGGTTCGAAGTCTCTCCCCGGCTCGCGGCGCTGGTGGCAGAGGACCCGCTGAAACTGACCCGGCAGGACGTCGCCGCCTCGTATTTCTTCCCGGACGGAGCACCGGTCGAGGCGGGCACGACCTTGACCAACCCGGACTACGCCGAGGTGATGAAGACGCTCGCGGCGGAGGGGGCCAAGGGGTTCTATGAAGGTGAGATCGCGCAGGGCATCGTCGACACCGTTACGGGGTTCACCGACAACCCTGGCGTGATGTCCCTGCTCGACCTCGCATTGTACGAGGTGAAGGAACGCCCCGCCGTCTGTGCGGAGTTCCGCGATCACGAGGTCTGCGGCATGGGGCCTCCGTCCTCCGGTGCGCTGACCGTCGGTCAGATCCTCGGGATGCTCGACGCGTCTGAGCCGGGCGCGGCGGATGACCCGGACACCTGGCGCAAGATCGGCGATGCCTCGCGTCTCGCTTTCGCCGACCGGGGCCGCTACATGGCCGACAGCGATTTTGTCCCGATGCCGACGAATGGCCTTGTCGATCCCGCTTACCTCGCCGACCGCGCCAAGCTGCTGGAGGGCGACGATGCCTTGCCGGAAGTCGCCCCGGGTGCGCCGGAATGGGATCACGCGATGCTCTACGCCGATGACGAGAGCATCGAGTTTCCATCGACTTCGCACATCTCGATCGTCGACCAGTACGGCAACGCGCTGTCCATGACGACGACCATCGAGAACGGTTTCGGTTCGCGCCTGATGACCAACGGCTTCCTGCTGAACAACGAACTGACGGACTTCTCCTTCCGGTCGCACGACGGCGGCGTGCCGATTGCCAACCGGGTTGAGCCGGGCAAGCGGCCGCGGTCGTCCATGAGCCCGACCATCGTGCGCAAGGACGGTGCACCGGTGCTGGTGATCGGCTCGCCAGGCGGTTCGCGGATCATCGGTTACACCGCGCAGGCGATCATCGCCTTCATCGACTGGGGGATGGACGTGCAGCAGGCGGTCGCCATGCCCCACGGGCTGAACCGTTTCGGCACCTTCGATCTGGAAGAGGGAACCGACATGGCCGGAATGCAGGACGCGCTGACGGAAATGGGGTTCGAGGTCAGCGTGCAAGGCTTGACCTCCGGTCTCCATGCTATTGCCGTGGGCGCGGACGGGCTGACCGGCGGGGCAGATCCCCGGCGCGAAGGCATCGCGCTCGGCGAATGAGGCGCGTTTCTGCGCATTGAAACCGGCGCGGTCGGGATCTGGGGCGTGCCCCCGGGACGGACTCGACCGCGCACCGAAACGGCTCGGGGGCGCAGGGCTCCCGCACTTGGCTTCGGCGCCCCGGCGATATGCACTTGTGGCTGAAGCCCCGCTTGGTTAAGCCCCCAAGCATGAAGAATATTGTTCTGTATCGCACACTTGTTGCAGTGCTGATGGCGGTTTCGGTTGCAGGTTGCGCAGCCCGGACGCCCGGCCCATCGGTCCCGCTTCGCGCGGGATCAGACCTCGACACGGCGCGTGCCGCCTTCCAGTCCTGCCTTGGCCCGGCGGCGCAAAGCGGGCAGACGACCCTTGCCGGACACTACGTCGGCAGCGTGCTTTGGGGCGGTGTTGTCGTCGGTCCGATCTTCGTCGCCTCCAATGCCGACGCCCTGCGCTATAACGGCGAGGTGTCGGGAATGGATCGCTGTATGAACAAGAACGGCTTTGTCCGGCGCGATCTGACGCCGCAGGAAATGCGCGCACTCGAAGGCGCAGATCCGGCGACCCGGCAGGCCATCCTGAACCACCTTGTGGCCGGTGGCACGCTGGATACCATGGCGCGTGGCTGAGCCTGCGCCAGACACAGCCAAGAAAACCACGGAGACACGACCATGCCCCAATGCGCCCTTTGCAAGTCAGACGGAGCGGCGCCCTTCGCCGTTGCGCCGAAAGACGTGGAAATCCTGCTCTGCGAGACGTGCCGCGAGGGGACGACCGGCACTCCGCAGGATGGTCCGCACTGGCAATGCCTGAACGAGGCGATCTGGAGCACGGAACCCGCCGAACAGGTCGTGGCGTGGCGGGTGCTGAACGGGCTCGACGCCGCCTGGGCCAACGAATTGCTGGACATCGCCTATCTCGAACCCGACGTTCTGGAGTGGGCGCAGGCCGGAGCGCCGTCCGGAGATGACGTCGTACACCGCGACTGCAACGGCACGGTGCTTCAGAACGGTGACACGGTGACTCTCATCAAGGCGCTGCAGGTCAAGGGTGCGGGTTTTACCGCCAAGCAGGGCACTGCGGTCCGGCGGATCAGCCTCGAACCCGACAACGCAGAGCACATCTCAGGCCGGGTGGAAGGGCAGCGGATCGTCATTCTTACTAAATTCGTAAAAAAGTCCTGATCTGTCCACCTGCTTGCACAATCCTGCCCATTTGCTCTTTCACCCTCGGACGAGAGTGGATGATGGGAAAACGACGATGTCCTCAGATGTGACGATCCTCGCAATCGTGGCCGCATTCGTGACTTACGCAACGGCGCGCGCAAGCGGCTGGAAATTCAGTGCCAGCCGCTTCCTGGCCGAGAAACTCGTTCGCGCGCTCTACAAATGCGTCGGGGCAAGCTACGCCGAAAAGAAAGAGCCGCAAAAGCGCAGCACTGCCTGGGACTTCGCGAACTGAAAGCGCCGGGGCGTGCCCCGGCGCGTCGTGTCTCAGAGTTCCTTGTAGCTGATCTCGCGCTTGTCGGCGCCAGCGCCGACCTTTTCGCGACGGACGACAAGGCGGTTCAGCGCCTGGATATAGGCCAACGCCGAAGCGACCACGGTGTCCGTATCGGCGGATTGGCCCGTGGCGATCACGCCGTCTTCTTCCAGCCGCACCGATACGGTGGCCTGCGCATCCGTGCCGGCCGTCACAGCGTTCACCTGGTAAAGCTGGAGCCGCGCCATGTTCGGGTGCAATGCGCGGATCGCCTTGAAAGTGGCGTCCACCGGGCCATCGCCTTCGGAGGTGGCCGTCAGGTCCTTTCCGTCGATTTCAAGTTCCACCTGTGCCTCCGCAGGGCCGCCCGTGCCGCAGACCACGCGCAGGTTCACGAGCGTGATGGCGTCGGCGCCTTCTGTGGTCGCGGAGACCAGCGCAAGGATGTCGTCGTCGAAGACCTCCTTCTTGCGGTCGGCAAGGTCCTTGAAGCGGACAAAGATGTCCTTGAGCTGATTGTCGCCCACCTCGGTCCCAAGGTCTTTCAGCTTGGCCCGCAGGGCGGCCCGGCCGGAGTGCTTGCCAAGCGGCAAGGAGGTGCCGGCGAGGCCGACATCCTCGGGGCGCATGATCTCGAAGGTTTCCGCGTTCTTCAGCATCCCGTCCTGGTGGATGCCCGATTCATGCGCGAAGGCGTTCTTTCCCACGATGGCCTTGTTCGGCTGCACCTGGAAGCCCGACACGGTCGCAACGCGACGCGAGATGTGCATGATCTTCTTCGTGTCGATCTGCGTGTCGAATGGCATGATGTCGTGCCGCACGCGCATGGCCATCACGACCTCTTCCAGCGCGGTGTTGCCCGCGCGCTCACCCAGGCCGTTGATCGTGCACTCGATCTGGCGAGCGCCGGCCTCCACTGCGGCAAGGCTGTTCGCCGTCGCCATGCCAAGGTCGTTGTGACAATGCGTGGCAAAGACAATCTCGTCCGCGCCGGGCACCGTTTCGATCAGGCGGCGGATCAGGTCTGCGCTTTCGCGGGGCGCAGTATAGCCGACCGTGTCTGGGATGTTGATCGTCGTGGCGCCCGCCTTGATGGCGATTTCGATGACGCGGCAGAGGTAATCCCATTCAGTTCGTGTCGCGTCCATCGGCGACCACTGCACATTGTCGCAGATGTTGCGGGCGTGGCTGACGGTCTGTTCGATCCGCTCGGCCATTTCGTCCATGGTCAGGTTCGGGATGGCACGGTGCAGCGGCGAGGTGCCGATGAAGGTGTGGATGCGCGGGCGCTCCGCCTTCTTCACGGCTTCCCAGCAGCGGTCGATGTCGGGGATCTGGGCACGGGCGAGGCCGCAGATCACGGAGTTCCTGGACCGCTCGGCGATCTCGGAGACGGCGCGAAAGTCGCCTTCGGATGCGATGGGGAATCCGGCCTCGATGATGTCGACGCCCATGTCGTCCAGAAGTTCGGCGATCTCCAGCTTCTCGTCGTGGGTCATGGTGGCCCCGGGCGATTGTTCGCCGTCGCGGAGCGTGGTGTCGAAGATGAGGACGCGGTTGCTGTCGGTGCTCATGGTCTTGATTCCTCAGATGCTCGGTTTGGAGGCCGGGGTCATGTCGGCGTCTCCGGAATTGGGTTCGCCCGCGGGCTCGATCAGGAGGACCTTGACCTCCTCCGTTGCGCGGGGCCTGTGGGTCTGTCCGGCGGGCACGACGACGATTTCGCCCGTCCGCACCGTCACCGGGTCGTGGTCGTCGTAATCCATGACCATCTCGCCTTCGAGAACAAGGAAAAAGTCATCGGTCGTGTCGTGCTTGTGGAAGGGGAATTCTCCCTTGAATTTCACCACCATGACGTCGTTGCCATTGTAGCCGGCGACCACGTGCGGGTCCCAGTGGGTGGAAAACAGGGCCAGCTTTTCAGCCAGATTTATCGCTTTCATGAAGTATCCTAACTCGTGCGTGAAGTGGGTCGGCGCGTCACACATGTCCTCTGAGCACGCGCGCCGATCGGGCCACGCTCAGAGGCGAGTTAGCAGCAGGTCCAGGCCACGCGCAAACGGCGCCGGAAGGCGCTGGATGATCGCGATATGGGCCAAGGTCGTCATGGCCGCCACTATACGGACGGAATCGTGAATGAAAACCCATGAAGTTTGCGAAATGATGCCGGGGCGGCCCGGCGGTTCTTTGCGGGTGGGCCGGTATGGGGCATACTCCTTGAAAACAGGCAGGGCAGAACGATGATCAGGACATGGGTAACGGCGGGCGCGCTGGCATTGGGCATAGCCCCGGGCGCGGGCCGGGCAGAGCTTTCGGTCGCAGAGGTCTATTTCTTCGGTAACTCGCTCGTGCATCACCTGAGCGAACAGTCGAAGGTCACCAACGTTCCGCACTGGTTGAACGAATTGGCGCAAGCCGACGGGCGGTCCTTCGGCGTCGACGGCCAGTGGGGGTTCCTGCGCAACTTCTCGGACGGGCTGCCGCCGACCGCCAACTGGTCCTTCGACGGCGTTCAGGGCGTGTGGGGGCCGTCGCGGGGGTCCTTTGGCGATGCCGGGTTCGACGCGGTGGTGCTGACGCCGGCGAATTTCATCCAGTACCAGCTTCCCGACGTGCCCTACGACGGCGACAACCCCAATGGCGAGACGCCGCTTGGCGCGATGCAGAAGCTGTTCGACTGGGTGCATGAGGAAAGCCCCGAAAGCACGTTGTTCATCTACGAAGGCTGGGCGGAGATGGACGGCATCACCGGCCGCTTCCCCCCGCGCGAACGGGCCTTCGAGACGTATCACGAGGTCAATCGGGGCGATTACCACCAGTGGTATCTGGACCTGATCGACATGCTGGAGGTCACGCGCCCCGACTACGAAGTGGAACTGATCCCCGTCGCCTCGGTGCTGGCGGGGCTGATGGCGAAGGGCGGGCCGCTGGCCGATGTGCCGCCGCGCGATCTTTATGAGGACAGCGCGCCGCATGGCACGGCGTCGCTATATTTCCTTGCAGCCATGGTGACTTACGCCTGGATCTACGAGGTGCCGCCGCCCGAGGGATATCGCCCGCCCGCCACGCTGGTGCCCGCAGTGGTTGAGAACTACGCTGAGATTGCTCGCCTGATCTGGGAGGCCGCCCCGGTGCGCGAGGCTCGGGCCGCCGCCGAAACCGGGGGGGGCGTGGCTGTCGCCGAGGCGGTCGAGGCTTCGGGCGCCGACCTGCCGGAGCGCGAGGCGGTGATCCTGCCACCCGCCGGCATCCGGCCCGACGGGGTGCCGTCGCTGGGCATGGGTCTGAACGGGATCGCCGACTGGTCGACCCAGCATCCCTTTGTAGACATGATGAAATCTGCGCGCGGCTGGGTCGGACACACGTCAGAGGGCTGGGGCGCGATCTCGACGGCGGAACTGCGCGCCGGTGGCTACCTCGACGAGAACGACTGGCCGGTGCGCGTTCCGGAAGAGGCGATTGCGCTGGAGTCGGTGCTGCTGACGGATCAGAACCCGGACCAGAGCTGGCTGCGTGGCTCCTACGTGCTGCGCTATGAGGGCACCGGCGAGCTGAAGGTATCGGGCCGGGCGAAGCGGGTGCGCTATGGCGATCACGAGGTTGGCTTCTTCTACGAGCCGGGCGAGGGTCTGGTGGGGGTCAGGATCACCGAGACGTCGGCCGACGATCCGATCCGCAACATCTCGGTCGTGAAGGAGGAGATGGTGCCGCTGTGGGAGGCGGGCGCGCTCTTCAATCCCTTGTTTCTTGATACAATTCAAGACGTTCGCGAAGTCAGGTTCATGGACTGGATGATGACCAACGGGTCCCCCGTGATGACTTGGGAGGACCGCCCGGTCGTGGAACTGTCGACGTGGAGCGAGTGGGGCGTGCCGCTGGATGTGATGATCCGGCTGGCCAACGTCATCGGCGCCGACCCGTGGTTCACCATGCCGCATCAGGCCGACGACGCCTATGTCCGGCAGTTCGCCGAGATGGTGGAGCGCGATCTGGACCCGGGACTGAAGGCCTACGTGGAGTATTCCAACGAGGTCTGGAACCAGATCTTTCCGCAGGCGGTCTATGCGCGGGAGCAGGCGACGGCGCTTTGGGGTGAGAGCGAGATGGGCTGGATGCAGTGGTACGGGCTGCGCTCGGCACAAGTGATGGACATCTGGACCGAAGTTTTCGGCGATGCGGCGGACGACCGGCTGGTTCGTGTGGCCGCGACACACACCGGTTGGCCGGGGCTTGAGGAGAACATCCTCGTGGCGCCGCTGGCCTATCTGGCGCTTGGCAAGAAGCCGGTGGAAAGCTTCGATGCCTATGCCGTCACGGGCTATTTCGGATACGAAATGGGCACCGAGGAGATGGCCAAACGGATGGATGGATGGCTTGACCAGTCCGAGGCACTGGCGACCGAGGCCGGCGAGGCGGAGGGCCTGCGCCGCGTCGCGCTGCGCGAGTTCGTGAAGGGCGCGCGGTTCGAGGGGGCCATCGCGCCGGTGGCCAAGGCATTGGAAGAAGGGTCTTTATCGCAACTCGTTAACGAAGTGTTCCCCTACCACGCCGACGCGGCAAGGAAATACGACCTGACGCTGGTGATGTACGAAGGCGGCACCCATGTCGCCGGGCATGGCGCGCGGGTGAACGACGAACGGCTGACCGCGTTCTTTCGGGAATTCAACTATACCCCTGAAATGGCGAAACTTTATGAAATCCTGATGGGCGGCTGGGCGGCTGCCGGGGGCACGTTGTTCAACGCCTTCGTGGACGTCGCACCGGCCACGCAATGGGGGTCCTGGGGCGCGTTAAGACATCTTGAGGATTCCAACCCGCGTTGGGACATGCTGATGGCCTACAACGCCTCTGGCCCACAGTGGGAAACCCGCGATCCCGTTGTTTTCGAAGACGGAATCCGGGCGCTGGGCTCTGGCGCGGACGAGCGTGTGGAAGGCACGGCGGCAGAGGACTACCTCGTCGCGCTGGGCGGGGACGACGTTATCCTGACACGCGGCGGCGCGGACGTGGTGAACGGCGGCGCCGGGCGCGACGTTGCGGTTCTGCCCTTGCCCAAGGAAAGCTATGAATTCCAGAAGGTTGGCGACCGGCTGGAGGTCACCGGACCGGATGGCACAATCCGTATGTTCGGAGTCGAGGCGCTGCGATTCGAGGCCGAGGACGGTCCCGAGATGGCGGTCGAGAGCCTCGGGGGTTAACCCGCCGCCCGCCGCGTTCATCCCGCACCGTTAACCATTTCTTATGGTGAGTCCCGGCCGTTTCGAGCCCCTGAACCGGCCGGTTGTTAACCATGGATTCCGGCACATCGGGCGCGATCCGGCAAAAATGCCGGGCCTGAGCCGCTTCGCACCGGAAACAGCGTTTTCGCGCCTCACGTTTCCGTGAGCGCCGTCAAAAATCCAGGCTGAGACGCCCGATGTTCTCGTCAGGATTTGTCCGCCGCGAGGCGCTCGATTTCCTCGACCAGCACCTCGGCCCCGAGGGAGGCGCGGAAGTTCGACACGATATGCGCGCGCCCCGCGGCAGAGAGGCGCATGAGCGCGTCGGGGTCGCCCGCCAGCGCCCGGATGGTGCGGGCCAGTTGCCCGGGGTTTTTCGGTTCGATGAGATAGCCGGTCGATCCGTCGTCGATCAGTTCGCGCACCCCGCCGGCGTCGGTGCCGATGGTGGGCACGCCCATTGACATCGCCTCCATGTAGGCGACGCCCAACGGTTCGTGCCACGAGGCGAGGACGAAAAGGTGAGCCTCTTCCAGCTTGGCCTTCACCTGCTCGGCCGAGATCGCGCCCAGCAGTTTCACGTGGTCCTGAAGGCGAAGCTTCTTGAGGTGGGCCTCAAGCTCCTGCCGGTAGCCGGTGCCGCCATCGTCGTCTTCGCCCGCGATCTCGACACGCACGTCGGTGCCCTGGTCGATGAGCTGCCGGGTGGCGGTCATCAGGTCCTGATGGCCCTTAACCACGTTCAGCCGCGCACAGGAGAAGATGCGCAGCGGGCGGCCGTGTTCCGGCGGGGCGTAGGCGGATGTGCGCGAGAGGATCTCAGTGTCGACGCCCATGGGCCGGACGACAAGCCGTTCGGGCAGGTCGCCCTCCAGTTCCTCGTGCACCTCGGCCAGCAGCTTTTCGGTGATGACCGTGGCAAAGGAGGCGCGGCGCCATTTGAAACGCTGTCCGGGCCCGTAGTCCGACAGCGGGCCGTGCAGCGTCAGCGAGTAGTTCGGTCCGCCCATGCGATGCGCCAGCGCGGCGATGAAGGCGGCGCGGGCGGCGGAATGGGCGTGGATGTGATCCAGTTGCAGGCGGCGCGCGGCGGAGTGCAGGCGGTCGGCGGCCGCAAGGCAGACGGTCACGTCCTTCATGAAGGTCCGCGGTTCGGACAGCACCCATTTGGCAAGCCCCTTCGGCAGCAGCCGGACGATGGCGGCGCTGGCGCGGATCGGGTCGAGACGGCCAAGATAGGTGGTGCGGGCGATGGCCTCTTCAGACCAGTCGTGCGATATCAGTCCGGCGGGGGGCCTGCGTGTCGAGAAGACGTGAACGTCGTGTCCCATCGCTTCGAGCGCCTTGATCTCGCGCCAGAAGAAGATGTGAGTTTGCCCCGGAAATTGCGGGACCAGATAACCGATGCGGAGGCCTTGCGGCACGAATGATTCCCTGAAGTTTGGCAGCCCTGCCCTCCCACTGGCAGGCCGCCCAACTATTCCGGGGGGTTCCATCATTTGGCCATAGTTAACTGAAAGTAAGGGGCTGCAACCTACCCGGTTTTTCGCCGGGTGTGGCGTGGCGGGTACGGGTACTTGTATAACAGTGACGATGAATATGTGATGCGGGCGGCGGTGATCCTCCCCGCGAGCAACGAGGCGGCGCTGATCGGCGACTGCCTTTCGGCGCTTGTCGCGTCCGACTGGGACGGTCCGGGCGGCGTGTCGGTCGTGGTGGTGGCGAACGGCTGCACGGACCGGACGGCGGAACGGGCGCGCGACTTTGCCGGGGCCTTCGCCGCGAAGGACTGGCGGCTGACGGTGCTGGAGCTGTCGGAGGGTGGCAAGCTGGGCGCGCTCAACGCGGGCGACGCGGCGACGCGGGCGCCGGTGCGGCTGTACCTCGACGCCGACGTGACGGTGGGGCCGGGCGTGGTGCAGCAGGTGGTGGAGGCGCTGGAGGTCGATGCCCCGCGCTATGCCAGCGGCCGGCTGCAGATCGCGGCGGAGGGTGCGGTGTCGCGTGCCTACGCCCGGATCTGGCGCCAGATGCCTTTCATGGCGGCTGGCGTGCCGGGATGTGGTCTTTTTGCGGTCAACGCCGCGGGACGCGCACGCTGGAGGACCTTTCCGGACATCATTTCCGATGACACCTTCGTGCGGTTGAACTTCACTCCGGAGGAGCGGGTGGGCGTCGATGCCGCCTACCGCTGGCCTATCGCCGAGGGTTTTTCCCGGCTCGTGCGTGTAAGACGCAGGCAGGATGCCGGCGTCGAGGAGATCGAGCGGATGTACCCGCACTTGCTGAAGAACGACGACAAGGTGCCGCTGGGAACGGGCGACCGGGTGCGCTTGGCGCTGCGCGACCCGCTGGGCTTTGGCGTCTACGCCGGTGTGGCGCTGGCGGTGAAGGCCACGCGCGGGCGGCAGAGCGGCTGGAGTCGCGGGCGATGATCGCGCTGACAAAGCTGCGCGGCGGCTCGCTGGGTGCACGGGTCATGCGCTCTTCCCTGCTGACGGTGGGGGGCTTCGGCTTCAGCCAGATGGTGCGGCTGGCGTCGAACCTGATCCTGACGCGGCTGCTGTTCCCCGAGGCCTTCGGCCTGATGGCGCTGGTGATGGTCTTCCTGATGGGCCTGCACCAGTTCAGCGACGTGGGCGTGGTGCCCGCCATCATGCAGTCGAAGCGCGGCGACGACCGCGAATTCCTGGAAACGGCGTGGACCATGCAGGTGGTGCGCGGTTTTGGCCTTTGGGTCGTGGCCTGCGGGCTGGCGTGGCCGGCGTCGCAGTTCTTCGATGCGCCGGAACTGGCACAGATGCTGCCCGTGGCTGCGCTGACGCTGGTGATCGACGGCTTCAGGCCGACCAAGATGGTCACCGCGAACCGCCACCTGATGCTGGAGCGGGTGACTCTGCTGGACCTGTTCACGCAGGTGTCCGGCATCGTGGTCGCGATCCTGCTTGCGTGGTGGTGGGGCAGCGTCTGGGCGCTGGTCGCCTCGGCGATCATCGGGTCCTGCGTGCAGCTTTACGTCAACAACCGGTTTCTGCCGGGCGCGCGCGATCACCTGCGCTGGGACCGGAGCGCCGCGAACGAGCTGATCCATTTCGGGAAATGGGTCTTCCTCGCCACCGTCTGCGGCTTTCTCTACAATCAGGCCGACAAGATCCTGATGGGCAAGTTCCTGCCCCTGGACGTATTCGGCGTCTACAACATCGGCTTCTTCTGGGCGTCCTTCCCGATGATGCTGGGCTACATGGTGACGCAGAAGATCCTGATCCCCATATACCGGGAGGCCCCGCCGCGCGCGAGCGCCGCGAACTTTGCCAAGCTGCGCAAGATGCGGGTGATCGTGACAAGCATGCTGATGGTCTTTGTCGGGATCTTCTCGGTGCTGGGCGTGTGGCTTGTGGGGATGCTGTACGACGACCGGTATGCTGCGGCGGGGGCGGTGGCCGTGGTGCTGGCCTGCGCGCAAATGCCGGTTCTGATCGTCATGACGTACGACCAGGCCGCGCTGGCGGCGGGCGATTCGCGGCGGTTCTTCTACCTGGCGCTGGCGCGCGCCGTGCTGATCTGGATCGGCCTGATCGTCGGCGTCTGGGAGCACGGGCTGCTGGGTGCGCTGATCGGCATGGGCCTTGCCTACCTCGCCGCCTACCCGGCGGTGGTCTGGCTGGCGCGGCGCATGGGCGCGTGGGACGCGGTGCACGATGCGGGTTTCGCTTTGGTTGCATTGTGCCTAACATCAATCGCGCTGTGGGTGAATTGGGGTGCAATTACGGCACTGGCTGCCATGTGACCCACCCCTTCGGATAGTCGTTTGTCGGCGGGGCACGCCGGGATTCGATGAAGGGTGCCTCATTGTGCAGCGATCAAAGACAAGACCCCCGCGAATCAGACTATTTGCGGGGTGTTTACCTAAAAATCGCCGCATTCACCGCGCAGAGACTGTCGGGAGAGGTGGCGTAGTGAAGGGCACGGTGTTTTGGGCATGACGGACGCATTCAGTGAAAACGACATCGCGATCGTGGGGATGGCGGCGCATCTTCCCGGGGCGGCAGACATCGACGCCTACTGGCGCAATCTGCGTGACGGGGTGTCCTCCATACGGCGTCTGTCGGAAGAGGAACTGCGCGAGGCGGGCGAAGATCCCGGCCTGATGCGCCACCGCGACTATGTGCCGTTCGCCGCGCCGCTCGGCGGGTTCGAGATGTTCGACGCGGACTTCTACGGGCTGTCGCCCAAGGACGCGGGCGTGATGGATCCGCAGCACCGCCAGTTCCTGGAGTGCGCCTGGGAGGCGCTGGAGACCGCGGGCCACGTGCCCGAGGGCTTCGACGGCCGGATCGGCGTCTTCGCCGGCTGCGGGATGGGGTCGTATTTCTACTTCAACGTCTGTTCGAACCCGGATCTCGTGGACAGCACGGGGATGTTCCTGCTGCGCCACACCGGGAACGACAAGGATTTCATGACGACGCGCCTGTCGCACATCCTGAACCTGAAGGGCCCTTCGGTGAACCTTCAGACGGCGTGTTCGACCTCGCTCGTGGCGGTGCACTACGGGGTGCAGGCGCTGTTGAACGGCGAATGCGACATGGTGCTTGCGGGCGGCGTGACGATCGAGCTGCCGCAGAACCGCGGCTATCTTTACCGAGAGAACGAGATTCTCAGCCCCGACGGCGCCTGCCATGCGTTCGATCACCGGGCGCAGGGCACGGTGTTCGGGTCGGGCGCGGGTGTCGTGGTGCTGCGCCGCATGGCGGATGCGGTGGCCGACGGCGATCACATCTGGGCGGTCATCAAGGGCACGGCGGTCAACAACGACGGCTCGGCCAAGGCGGGCTACCTCGCGCCGTCGGTGGAAGGGCAGGCAGAGGCCATCGCCGAGGCGCAGGCGGTGGCGGGCGTCACCTCGGACACGGTGGATTACGTGGAATGCCACGGCACCGGCACGTATCTGGGCGATCCCATCGAGGTCGCCGCCCTGACGGAAGCCTTCCACGAGACATCGGATGCGGTGGGCCATTGCCGCATCGGGTCGGTCAAGACCAACATCGGCCACCTCGACACGGCGGCGGGCGTGGCGTCGCTGGTGAAGGCGTCGCTGGCGCTGCACCACCGGCAGATGCCGCCGTCGCTGGGCTACGAGAAGCCGAACCCGGCCATCGGGTTCGAGGGCTCGCCCTTCGTGGTGAACGACCGCCTGACGGCATGGGAGCGCGGATCGCATCCGCGCCGCGCCGGGGTGAACTCGCTCGGCGTGGGCGGGACCAATGCGCACGTTGTGCTGGAGGAAGCGCCGGAGATCGCCAGCGAAGAGAGCGACTGGCCGTTCCAGATCCTCACCGTCTCGGGCCGGACGAAGGCCGCGCTGGAGGACAACGCGGCCCGGCTGGCGGCGCATCTGCGCGCGCATCCGGAACAGAAGCTGGCGGATGTGGCCTACACGCTGCGCGAAGGGCGCCGGGCGTTCGAAAAGCGCATGGTTGTGGTCGCCGAAACCCACGAGCAGGCGGCGCGCTATCTGGACGGCGACGCGCGGCGGCGGCACCTGCACGAGGCGCTTGAACGGCCCGAGGTGGTCTTCATGTTCCCCGGCGGCGGCGCGCAATACGCGGGCATGGCGCGCGACCTCTACGAGACGGAGCCGGTCTTTGCCGAGTGGATGGACCGCGGGCTGGAGCATCTGGCAGAGCTAGAGGCCGGGGTCGCGGGCGGTCTGGCGGCAGAGAAGGCGGAGGCGTTGCGCGCCCTGTGGTTGCCGGAGGGCGATGCCGCCGAGGCGGACCGGGCGCTGCTGCGGCCCTCGGTGCAGCTTCCGCTGATCATGATCACCGAATACGCGCTGGCGCAGATGTGGATGGGCTGGGGTGTGACACCCGTGGCGCTGACCGGCCATTCCATGGGCGAGAACACCGCCGCCTGCCTTGCGGGCGTGATGACCTTCGAGGCCTGCATCGGTCTGGTGCACCTGCGCGGACGGCTGTTCGACACGGTGGAGCCGGGCGGGATGCTGTCGGTCGCGCTGTCGGCGGACGCCCTGCGCCCCATGCTGGGCGAGACGCTGGACCTTGCGGTTGTGAACGGCGCGGGACTGTCGGTGGCCTCCGGCCCGGTGGCCGCGCTGGAAGACCTGCGCGCCCGGCTTGAGCGCGACGGCATCGATTGTCAGCGGATCGGCATCGACGTGGCGGCGCACAGCCGGATGCTTGAGCCGATCCTGGAAGAGTTCGGCGCCTACCTGCGCGGGCTGGAGCTGCGCGCTCCGGTGTTGCCGCTGACGTCGAACGTGACGGGCAAGCGGATGACCGATGCGCAGGCCACCGACCCGCACTACTGGGTGGCCCACCTGCGCAGCACGGTGCTGTTCGGCGATTGCATCGGCGCGGTGGCGGACGAGGGGCGCGTGTTCCTTGAGGTCGGACCGGGCAAGGCGCTGTCCTCGCTGGCGCGGCAGCATCCGGACGTGGCGGCGCAGGCCGTGCTGTCCAGCCTGCGGCACCGCGACGAGGACGTGCCCGACGACCGGTTCATGTTCGAGGTGCTGGGGCGGCTGGCCGCGCTGGGCGTCGATATCGACTGGGGCCAGGTCTGGGGCGCGGCGCGGCGCAAGCGCGTGGTCCTGCCGACCTACGCCTTCCAGCGGCAAAGCTATTTCATCGCGCCGGGCACCGCGCGCGAACAGGGCACGAGCTACCTGATGCGCAGCGACGAGATCGCGGAGTGGGGCTGGAAACCCGTCTGGCGTCCGCGTGCGGCAGAGGTCGAGGTCGACGTGGCGCACGGGCTGGAAGACGCGGAGCGGCAGGTCTGGCTGGTGTTCCGCGACGAGGCGGGCGTGGGGTCCCGCGTGTCGGCCCGCCTGCGCACCGCCGGTCACGACGTGGTGGAGGTCCGCCCCGGCGACGCCTTTGCCCGATTGCCGGACGGCAACTACGTGGTGGCGCCGGAACGTGGGCGCGAAGCCTATGACCTGCTGGTCGCCGACCTTTCCGCCCGGGGGCTGCTGCCCACCCGCATCGCGCATCTGTGGCTTCTGACGGAGGGCGAGGGGCACCGGCCCGGGTCGTCCTTCTTCCACCGGGTGCAGGAGCAGGGGTTCTACGCGCTGCTTTTCCTTGCCCAGGCGCTGGAGGCCGAGAATTCGCCGCGGCCGCTGCATCTGACGGTGGTGACCAACGGCGCGGCCCGGCTGCGCGACGAACCTTTGCCCTACCCGGCGAAGGCCACCATCGCCGGTCCGGCACGGGTCATGCCGAAGGAGCTGTCCGGGGTGACGGTCTCCACGCTCGACGTGGTGCTGCCCGTGGCCGAAGACGCGCCGTTCTGGGCGCACGGCAAGGCAGAGGCGGCCCGGACGGCGGCGCTGGACGTGCTCGACATGCGGGTGCTGGAGGAACTGCTGGCAGAGCCGGACAACCGCATCGCCGCGCTGCGCGGCGACCGGCGGTACGAATGCGCGATGAAGCCGGTGGCGCTGCCTCCGGCCACGGAGGTGCCCGAGGGCGGCGTGGTGCTGATCACCGGCGGCTTCGGCGGCATCGGCCTGACGCTGGCGGGCGATCTCGCCAGCCGCGGGGCGAAACTGGCGCTTCTGGCGCGAAAGGCCCTGCCGGAGCGGTCGGAATGGGACGACTACCTGATGCGGCACGCGCCGCAGGACCCGAGCGCGCGGCGCATCCGCGCCGTCATGGCGCTGGAAGCGCAGGGCGCGGAGGTCATGGTGCTGGCCGGTGACGTCTGTAACGCCGCGCGGGTGCGCGAGGTGCGCGCCGAGGTCGAGAAGGCCTTTGGCCGGATCACCGGCATCGTGCATGGCGCGGGCGTGATCGACGACGCGCCGATGCTGGCCAAGACCCCGGCCAGTGTCGAGGACGTGTTCACGCCGAAGATCCACGGCACCGACGTGCTGGGCGAGGTCTTTCCCGACGGCGATGCCGACTGGATGGTGCTGTTCGCTTCGTCCTCGACCGTGACGGCGCCCGCCGGGCAGGTGGATTACGTCGCCGCGAACGAATTCCTCAACGCCTTTGCGCAGGCGCGATCCGGCAAGACCCGGGTCGTGGCGCTGAACTGGGGCATCTGGAACGAGGTGGGCATGGCGGCAGAGGCCGTGGCCGCCCGCACCGGAGACCTGCCGAAGGCGCCGGTGACGAATGTGGCGCTGCCGATGCTCGACACTGCCACCTTCGACGATCTGGGCAACCGCGTCTTCCGCGCCGACTGGTCCGTCGACGACTGGTGGATCGGAGAGCACCGGACCCGCGCGGGCGACGCGCTGCTGCCCGGCACAGGCTACCTGACGCTGGCCGCGCACGCCCTGCGCGCCCATCGGGAGGACGGCCCCTTTGAGGTGCGCGACCTGAACTTCCTGCGGCCCCTGAAGGTGGCGGAGCAGGGCACGCGCGAGGTCAAGGTGCGGCTGGAACGGACGGATTCGGGCTATGACTTCGCGGTTCTGGCGAATGTGAGCCTGAACGGACGGCAGGGCTATGCCGCCCATGCCGAAGGGGCGCTGTCGCTGATGCCGCTGGCCCGGCCCGAGGCGCTGGACCTCGATGCGATCCGCGCGCGCTGCACGCTGAAACGCGATGGCGACGGCGGCAAGATGACCGCCGCGCAGGAGGTCCACCTGGCCTTCGGTCCGCGCTGGAAGGTGCTGGACCGCACGGCGCTGGGCCGGGGCGAGGGCATCGCGGAACTGTCGCTGGGCGCCGTGGCACAGGACGACCGCTGCATTCTGCACCCGGCGCTGCTGGACATCGCCACAGGCTGGGCGATGGATCTGATCGAAGGCTACCAGGCGATGCACCTGTGGGTGCCGGTGCGCTATGCCTCGGTCAAGGTGCACGCGCCGCTGCCCGACCGGATCGTGTCCTGGGTGCGCAACGCCGCCGAGAACCGCGCCGACCGCACGTCGGCCTCCTTCGACGTGACGCTGTGCGACATGGACGGGACCGTGGTGGCAGAGGTGAAGGGCTTCACCATCCGCAAGCTGGACAGCCCGGACGCCTTGTCGGCCACGCGCCTGACATCTGCGGAGGTGGAGTTCGACGAACCCGGCACCGCGCACGCCCTGTCGCCCGCCGAGGAACGGCTGGCCCACAACCTGTCGCAGGGCATCCTGCCCGACGAAGGGGCGGAGGCGTTCCGCCGCGTGCTGGCCTCGGGCGAGCGGCAGGTGGTCGTGTCCTCGATGGATCTGCCGTCGCTGGTCCGGCAGGCGGAGGTTGTCGAAAGCACGGCGGCCCAGTCCTTCGACCGGCCGCAACTGGACAGCGACTTCGTCGCGCCGGAGGGCGAGATCGAGGTGCGGCTGGCGGGCTTCTGGCAGGACCTTCTGGGCGTGTCGAACGTGGGCGTCGAGGACAGTTTCTTCGATCTCGGGGGGCATTCGCTGATCGCGGTGCGCCTGTTCGCCATGGTCAAGAAGGCGTTCCGCGTCGACTTCCCGATATCCGTGCTGTTCGAGGCGCCGACGATCCGCGCCTGCGCCCGGCTGATCGAGGCGGAGATCGGCCCGGTCGGCGGCGATACGCCGGACGTGCAGGCCGCGCCGGTGCGGCGGTTCAAGCACCTCGTCGCCATGCACGACGGCGACGGTGGCGCGCGGCAGCCGTTCTTCCTGATCGCGGGCATGTTCGGCAACGTGCTGAACCTGCGCCACCTTGCGCATCTGCTGGGCACCGACCGGCCCTTCTACGGCGTGCAGGCGCGTGGGCTGTACGGTGGCGAGGCGCCGCACGAGACGATCGAAGAGGCGGCCCGCGACTATATCGCCGAGATCCGGCAGGTGCAGCCTGAGGGGCCTTACATGCTGGGCGGGTTCTCGGGCGGGGGAATCACCGCCTACGAGGTGGCGCGGCAACTGGAGGCCGCGGGGCAGGCGGTGTCGCTGGTGGTCATGCTGGACACGCCGCTGCCGCAGCGCCGTCCGCTGTCGCTGACCGACCGGCTGATCATCCAGGGCCACAAGGCGCGCGAAAAAGGCCTGTCGTATCCCTTCGTCTGGGCGAAGAACCGCATCGCCTGGGAATTTGCCAAACGTCGGCAGACCGGCGTGACGGAGGAGCCGCACGGCTTCCACAACGCGGAAATCGAAGCGGCGTTCTACCGCGCGATTGCTGCATACAATGTGCATCCATGGGATGGGCGGCTGGTGCTGTACCGGCCCCCCTTGTCGGGCAAGTGGAAGGTGTCCGGCGGGCGGCTGGTCAATTCTGAACGCACCTACGTGCTGGAGGACAACGACTGGCGCAGCGTTGCGCCGCAGGTCGAGGTCCACGAGGTGCCGGGCGATCACGATTCCATGGTGCTGGAGCCCAACGTGCGTGTGCTGGCGGCGCTGATGCGCGACGCCATAGAGGCGGCAGAGGTCGCGCCCTTGGGCGGCGGCGAGGTGGTCCGCTTCCCTGGCCACGCGGCGGAGTAGGTCATGACACGTGTGCTGGTCGTATCCCTGAACTACCGGACGCCGGAGATGACTCTGCGGTCGTTGCGCGCGGCGTTGGGCGCGCTGGACGGCATCGCGGCCGATGTGGTCTGCGTCGACAACGACAGCGGCGACGGGTCCTATGAGGCGATCCGCGCGGCGGTGGAGGCCGAGGGGCTGGACGTGCGTGTCATCCAGTCGGGGCACAACGGCGGCTTCGGCGCGGGCAACAACGTGGGCATCGCGGCACGGATGGCGGACGGGTCGGCGCCGGATTACGTCTACCTGCTGAACTCCGACGCGTTCCCGGCACCCGGCGCGATTGCCGCGCTGGCCCGCCACATGGAGGCCCATCCGGAGGTGGGCATCGCCGGGTCGCGCATCGTGGGCGAGGACGGAGAGCCGCACTGGACCGCCTTCCGCTTCCCCTCTGTCGCGTCGGAGCTGGAAGGCGCGGCACGGGTTGGCCCGATCAGCCGCCTGCTGGGCGCGTACACTGTGCCGCTGGGCGTGCCGGAGGCGACCTGCCCGGTGGATTGGCTGGCCGGGGCGTCGATGATGATCCGGCAAAGCCTGCTGGACCGCATCGGCGGCTTCGACGAGACCTTTTTCCTGTACTTCGAGGAAACCGATCTGTGCCTGCGCGCCGTGCGCGCTGGAAGCAGTATACATTATGTATGCGAAAGCGAAGTCGTGCACATCGGCTCTGTCTCCACCGGGATGGGCCGGTGGCAGCGGGTGCCCGGCTTCTGGCTGGACAGCCGCTGGCATTACTTTTCGAAGAACCACGGGCGGGCCTATGCCATGGCCGCGACCGCCGCGCATGTGGCCGGTGGGCTGCTGTGGCGGCTGAGGGTGCTTTTGCAAGACAAGCCGTCCACCGATCCCGCGCATTTCCTGCGCGATCTCGTGAAACACGATCTGAAAGCCATGCTGCGCCCGCTTCCGCGGCCAGCCGGCCCGCAACGGAGGGAAGACCATGCCCGCGTTTGACTGCGTCCTGATGGGAAACGAATCTTTGCTGGTGCAATGCGCCGAGATGGTGCTGAAGCGCGGCCACGCGATCCGCGCGGTCGTCACCAAGAGCGATGACGTCCGCCGCTGGGCCACGGGGCGCGGCCTGCGGGTGGAGGATTACGGCCCCGGCCTCTCGGACCGGCTGGGCACCTTCGACTGGCTGCTGTCGATCGCCAACCTGGAAATGATCCCGGACACGGTGCTGCGCTGCGCGGCGTCGGGGGCCGTCAACTTCCACGACGGTCCGTTGCCGCGCCACGCCGGGCTGAACGCGCCGGTCTGGGCGCTGGTCGAGGGCGAGACGACGCACGGCGTGTCCTGGCACATGATCGAGGGCGGCGTGGACGAGGGCGACGTGCTGGTGCAGCGCGGCTTCGACGTGACGCCGGAAGACACCGCCCTGACGCTGAACACCAAGGCGTGGGAGGCAGCGATGGCCTCGTTCCCCGAGGTGCTGGACCAGCTTGAGACCGGCCTGAAACGCCAGCCGCAGGACCTGTCGCAGCGCACGTATCACGCGCTGAAGGACCGGCCTGCCGGCTTCGGCTTGCTGGACTTCACTCGGCCCGCCGCCGAGCTTGAGCGGCTGGTGCGCGCGCTGGACCACGGGCCCTACTGGAACCCGCTGTGTGCCGCGAAACTGCGGTCGCGCGATGCGCTGTGGCTGGTCGGGGGCGCAAGGGTCGAACAAAGCCACGCCGCGCCCGGCACGGTGCTGGAGGCGGGCGACCGGCTGGTCGTGGCCTGCGGCGGCGGCGCGCTGGCGCTGAGCGGGCTGACGCGGATCTGCGGGATGCCGGTGGACGCGTCCGAGGTGGCCTCGGTCGGGGACGTGTTGCCGCTGGGCGCGGTGGGCGATGCGACGGACGCGGTGCGGGCGGAAAAGGCCGCGCGCGCGGCCTTCAGGACCTACGCGCAGGCCACGGTGCCGGGCGCGGGCGGCACACCGGGAGAGATCCGTGCGCTGGAGCTTGAGACCGTGTCGGAGGCGGCGGTGTCGCTTTGGGCGCGGCGCGTGACGGGGCTTGAGGTCGTCGACCTTGCCTTTGCCTGGCACACGGGGTCCGACCTGGTGTCCGACTGGGCGCTGTGGCGCTGCGCGGCGGAGCCGTCCGAACCGCTGCCCTTCGCCACCGATCTGTTTGCCCGCGCGCCAGAGCTGTCCTGGCCCGAGATGCCGGAGATCGGCGTCAGCCGCGGCGGCCACGTGCCGGGCACGGTGGTCACGGTGGACCTGCAAACCGGGGCGCTGACATACGACGCCGGCCGGCTTGCGCCGCGCATGGCCGAGATCCTCGCCGCGCGGTTGGAATGCTGGGCCGTGACGCCCGAATTGCCCCTCCCGGAGGAAGAGCGCGCGCAGGTCGTGGAGGAATGGAACGCCACCGGTCTCGACCACGACCGCAGCCTGACGATGCAGACCGCGTTCGAGGCGCAGGTGGCCCGGACTCCGGACGCCGTGGCGCTGATCTTCGAGGATACGAAGCTGACCTATGCCGACCTCAACGCCCGCGCCAACCGCGCCGCGCATCTGCTGCGCGAGCTGGGCGTCGGCGCAGGGCAGGTCGTGGGTCTGTGCACCTCGCGCTCGGTCGACCTGATGGTCGGGGCGCTGGCGATCCTCAAGGCGGGCGGCGCTTACCTGCCGATGGACCCGTCCTACCCGGCGGACCGGCTTCAGCACTTCGTCGAGGACAGCGGCGCGCGGGTGATCGTGACGCAGGCCAAGCTGGACGCAAAGCTGCCCCGCCACGATGCGGCCCTTCTGGTGCTGGACGCGGAGCCCCGGCTGGACACCATGCCCGACGCCAACCCGGCGCCTGTCAGCGGCCCCTCCGATCTTGCATACATGATTTATACAAGCGGCTCGACCGGCAAGCCCAAGGGCGTCATGGTCGAACACCGCAACGCCGTGAACTTCTACCTCGGCATGGACCAGCATATCCCGGCAGAGGGCGTCTGGCTGGCCGTCACCTCCCTGTCCTTCGACATTTCGGTGCTGGAGCTGTTCTGGACCACGGCGCGCGGCATGACGGTCGTGCTGACCGGCGACGAGGACCGCGGCATGATCTCGAAGGGGCCGATGCCGACGGCGGGCGGGATGGACTTCTCGCTGTATTACTGGGGCAATGACGACGGCGCGGGGCGGGACAAGTACGCGCTCCTGCTGGAGGGTGCCAAGTTCGCCGACGAGAACGGATTCGTCGCGGTCTGGACGCCGGAACGCCACTTCCACGCCTTTGGCGGACCCTACCCGAATCCCTCTGTGACCGGCGCCGCCGTGGCTGCGGTGACGAAGAACATCGGCGTGCGCGCCGGATCGGTCGTGGCCCCGCTGCACCATCCCGCCCGCATCGCCGAGGAATGGGCCGTCATCGACAACCTGACGAACGGGCGCGCGGGCATGGCCATCGCCAGCGGCTGGCAGCCCGACGACTTCGTGCTGCGCCCCGAGAACACCCCGCCCGAGAACAAGCCCGCGATGATGCGCGACCTCGACACCGTGCGGAAGCTGTGGCGCGGCGAGGCGGTGGCCTTCCCCCGCAAGGACGGATCGCTGCACGAGGTGGTGACCCAGCCGCGCCCGGTGTCGTCCGATCTGCCGGTCTGGGTGACGACGGCGGGCAACCCGGCCACCTGGAAGGAGGCGGGCGCCAACGGCTGCAACGTGCTGACCCACCTGCTGGGCCAGTCGGTCGCCGAGGTGAAGGGCAAGATCGACCTCTACCACGCGGCGCTGCGCGAAGCGGGCCACGACCCGGCGGATTTCAAGGTGACGCTGATGCTGCACACCTTCATCTCCGACACCCGCGACCACGCCCGCGAAATCGCCCGCGGCCCGATGAAGGACTACCTGAACTCGGCGGCGGGCCTCATCAAGCAATACGCCTGGGCCTTTCCCGCCTTCAAGCGGCCTGAGGGCGTGTCGAACGCCTTCGACCTGCAGCTCGACGGGCTTGAGCCGGACGAACTGGACGCCATCCTCGACTTCGCCTTCGAACGCTACTTCAACGACAGCGGCCTGTTCGGCACGGTGGAGGACGCGCTGGCGCGGGTCGAGGAGGTCCGGGCCATCGGCGTGTCCGAAGTCGCCTGCCTGATCGACTACGGCATCGACCGCGACGTGGTGCTGGAAGGGCTGCGCCCGCTGGCGAAGGTCGTGGCCAAAGCCAACGAGGATCGTACACTGGCGCCGGACGATTTCTCCATCGCGGCGCAGATCGTGCGGCACGGCGTGACCCACCTGCAATGCACGCCGTCGATGGCACGGATGATCGCGCTGAACGACGAGGCGCGCTTTGCCCTGAAAAGTGTGCAACATGTATACTTGGGTGGCGAACCCCTCCCCGGCGCGCTGGTGGCGGAATTCGCCCGGATCACGAAGGCGCGTGTGACCAACATGTACGGCCCGACAGAGACGACGATCTGGTCCTCCTGCACGCGCGCCGAACCGGGCGAGCAGGTGGTCAACATCGGCCTGCCGCTCGCCAACCAGCAGCTCTACGTGCTGGACGAGGCCGGGCAGCCCGTCGGCATCGGCATGGAGGGCGAGCTGTGGATCGGCGGCGAGGGCGTGACGCGCGGCTACTGGCAGCGCCCCGACCTGACCGCCGAACGCTTCAGGCCGAACCCCTTCCACCCGGGACGGATGTACGGCACCGGCGATCTCGTGCGCCGCAGGCCGGATGGGCGGATCGATTTCGTCGGCCGCGTCGACCACCAGGTGAAACTGCGCGGACACCGCATCGAACTGGGCGAAATCGAGGCCGTGCTGGAAGCGCTGCCCGGCGTCACCCAGTCCGTCGTCATGGCACGCGAGGACACGCCCGGCGACATGCGGCTGGTCGGCTACTACACCGGCACCCCGCAGGACGAAGCCGCGCTGAAGGCGGCCATGGCGAAGGACCTTCCGGCCTACATGGTCCCGGGCCGTTTCGTGGCGCTGGCGCGCTTCCCTCTGACCCCGAACCGCAAGGTCGACCGCAAGGCCCTGCCGCGCCCCGAAGCCGTTTCCGTCGCGAACTCGGGCCAGAAATCCGGCCAGAAAACGGGTCAGAAGCCGACCCGGAAACCGGACCGCACCATAGCAGCGCCCGGAGTCCCCAACGCCTCCGCCACCGGCGAGGGCGCCGACCCGCTGGCCGTGCAGGCGCAGGTGGCCGCGATCTGGGAACGCTACCTCGGTGTGCAGAAACCGAAGGGCACGGACAACTTCTTCGACCTCGGCGGCCATTCCCTCCTCGCCGTGCAGGTGCACCGCGCCATCCGCGAGGAACTGGGCGCGGTGAAGCTCTCGATCACCGACATCTTCCGCCTGCCGGTCCTCTCCGACCTCGCCAAACGGGTCGCGGAACTGGCCGGCCCGGTCGTGCCGAAGGCGGTGCCGGCACGGACCGCGCCACCGGCGCCGGGACCCGAGCCGGTCGCCGTGTCGCAAATGCCGGAACAGACCGCCGCCACCCGGGCAAGCGCCCGTTCCGACGCCATGGCCCGCCGGCGCGAAATGCGCAGCCGCAGGCGCGCCTGATCCCATGCCCGCATCCGACTTCATCTTGGCCGAAATACCTCGGGGGGTCCGGGGGGCGGCGCCCCCCGGCGGGTCGGGCCGCGCCAGCGGCCCGAAACCGCACTGGAAAAGGCCACCCATGACACAGGCCGAACAGACCCTGCTGGCTCTCGTATGCCAGTTGCATACACCAGATGTGCACTGGGGAATCTCCCGGCTCGACGAGGACGCTGTCCTTTCGGCGTCCGAAGCGGCCTCGGTCGCCCGGGCCGTGCCCGCCCGGAGGCAGGAATTCGCCGCCGGGCGCCTCGCGGCCCGCCGCGCGCTGGCCGGCCTGCGACCGGACGACCGGCCCACCGACCTGCCCGCCGGTCCCGACCGGCTGCCGCTCTGGCCCGCCGGGTTGACCGGGTCGATCAGCCATGCCGCAGGGCTTGCGGTCGCCGCCGTCGCGCGGTCTCCGGTGCGGCTCGGCATCGATCTGGAGGCCGACAAACCCCTCGATCCGGATCTGGTGCCGGAGATCTGCCTGCCGTCCGAATACGGCACACCGGCGGTCCGCGTGTTCTCCGCCAAGGAGGCAGTCTTCAAGGCGGAGTATCCCCACACCCGGGTGATGCACGGTCTCCACGGCATCGAGGTGGACCTTGCCGAAGGATGCGCCCGCTACACCGACCACCCGGAGGTGGCCGCAATTCCGCCCGAATCGCGGCGGCCGCTTTGCGTCGCGCAGGCGGTCGGCGGCGGGTTGATCCTGTCGGTCAGCCGGTCGAAAGCCTAGCATGGGACGGACGCTTCGTGTTCAATCCCGCCTGGATCGCGGCATTCTGTCTATCCTGCGGAAATTGCGGCGGAAATGTGGCGGTGTTTCAGGTTTTGGCGACGCTCTGTTTCCGGAACACCGGCCATCCGGGCGTGGCTTAAATATGGCAGATGGCCTAGATTGCGGCGAGAAGAGGGCGCACCTCGGTCGCAATCGGTCAAACCCTTGGCCGGATCGGGGCAACCTTCTCCGCATCGGGGGCCAACTTTGCGGGAGTGTGTGACATGAGCCAGTTTCAATCTGTCGGAGAGGTATTCGCCGCCCTGCGCCGTCGCGCCTGGGTGATCCTCGGCATCTTCCTTGTCGGGTGCGTGATCTCGGTCGATTACGCGCTCATGCAGCAGAAGGTCTACGAGGCGACCGCCGTGGTCCAGATCGAGGACGCCCGCGTCACGAGCACCGCCACGGGCACCGCCGCCGACGCCAATGAAGCGTCGCGCCGGCTGCAACTGATCGAGCAGCGGCTGATGTCCCGGGACAACCTCGTGAGCCTGATGGACAAGTACGACCTCTTTGCCGAAGATCCGGCGCTCAACGATGGCGAGCGCATCTACATGATGCGGCAGGCCGCGCGCATCACCCCGATCACCCGCCCCGGACCGACCTTCTCCGCTGCCGCGCAGGCGCCCTCGGGGCTGATGATATCCGTCATGCTGCCCGATCCGGAGAAGGCCGCCGTCGTGGCCAACGACCTGATGACCAAGGTCATCGCCGAATCCCGCGACCGGTCGGCCGAGCAGGCGAGCGAGACGCTGGCCTTCTACCAGACCGAGGAAGCCCGCGTGGATGCAGAGATCGTCGCGCTGGAAGACCGCATCGCCGACTACAAGAAGGCCAACTCCGCGCAGTTGCCCGCCGGTGTCGCCGCACTGCGCACCGAGCTGACGACGCTGCGCGAGACGGAGCTGGACCTGTCGCAGGAGATCATCACGATCCAGGGCGATACCGCCCGCAAGCGGCCGGAAGATCTGGCCCGGCAGGTTGCCCAGCTTGAGGACCAGCGCGCGCTGGTTGCCGCCCGCGCGACCGAGATCGAGGGGCAGATCGCCTCTGCCCCGGAGGTCGAGCGCCAGCTTGGCCAGCTGGAGCGCGAAATGGACCGTCTGAAGGACCAGTACAGCGTGATCACCCGCGGCAAGGCCGAGGCGGAGATGGGCCAGGCGTTGCAGGATCGGCAGGCCGCGGGCCGCTACGAAGTGCTTGAGACCGCGCTGGTGCCGGACGATCCGGTCACCTCCAGCCGCAAGAAGATCGCCGGAATGGGCGCCGTCGCCAGCCTGATCGCCGGTCTGATCGTGGCGCTTGTGTTCGAGATCATGAACCCCGCGATCCGCACCCAGAAACAGATGGAGCGTGTGCTGGGCATTCAGCCGGTTGTCGTTATCCCGGTGATCTCGACCCGCCGCGACCGGACGTGGGGCGGCCTGAAGTTCCTGGCCAAGGCCCTGGGCATCGTCGCGCTGGTCGGCGGTGTGGCGGCCTGGCTGACGAAGATCTCAGGCCTGGGCGCGCTGTTCGGCGGCGGGGCACCGCGCCGCGCCGTTCGGGGCTGATCCTCATCCAACCCGAACACGTTTCCCGTTCTGGTGGGGATCGGACGGGAACGGGACCGCGGCGGGCCGGTGGGGCCTTGCCGCGGTTACCTGTTGGACCGGGTCTGGATGTGATTTGGGGAAGACTGTAGCGCGCGCAGGCGCCGGGACCGGCCGGGGCCGCGCCGTTCAGTAAGCGTAGCGCTCCACGTCGACGCCTTCGGCCTTGTTCAGGATCATGCCCAGAAGCGGCGTTTCGGTGCCGAGCCTGCGTTCCACTTCCTTGACCTCGCGCTCTGTCGTCAGGCCGCCGCCGACCACCAGCAACACGCCGTCGAACAGCGGCTGGAAGGCGATGACGTCGTCATAGGACAGCGCGGGCGGCAGATCGAAGAGGACCACGTCGGGCCGCAGTTCCTCCTCGATCCGGTCCAGCGTGACGCGCGTGCGCGGGTCCTGGAGCAGTTCGGAGGCGTAGGCTTCTGTCACGGTGTTCAGGCCGAAGGCGATGTTGTGCCCGGCGTTGAAGTCGTTTTCGCCCAATCGGATCAGGTGGTCCTCGGGTGCCAGCTTGCCGCGCAGCACGTCGCCGATGGGGCCGGGGCTGTCGACGCCCAGAACGCGGTGCAGGCTGGGGCGCCGCATGTCGAAGTCCATCACCAGCGTGCGCGTGTTTTCCTGCCGTGACAGAGAGATGGCGAGGTTGGCGACCGTGAACGTCTTGCCGCAGCCCTTGCCCGGCGAGGTGACGGCGACCCGCTTCCACCCGCGTTCGGACAATGTGTGCATCAGCCGCGTGCGCAGCACGTCGAACGTGGCGTGCGCGGGGTCGAGCCGGTCCGCGGTGACGACGCGGTGGCGGTTGAGCTGGCTGAGTTCGAAACGCGCCACGGGAAGGTCGCGCCACGCGGTGTCTGTCTGCAGCCGCGTGGACTGCGGCAGGGGTGTCTGGTCAGCCGCCGGGCTGCGCTGCTCTGGTGTGAGTGCGAGCGTCGGCATGGCAGGTGCGGGCCGAGCGACCGGCGTGTCGGCCTGTTCGGCGGTGCCGTCTTCGTCCTCATCGTCGGCGTCATCGGCGTCGGCCTCGGCGGCGCGCCGGGCCTCTTCCGCGCGGCGCAGCTTTGCCGCCTGCCGCGCCTCCGCGAGCTTCCGCCGCCGACCCTCCGTCTCCGCGTCGGTGCGGGCTTGTTCCTCGGCCTGACGCTGGGCTTCCGCCTCCGCTTCGGCGCGGGCTTGTTCCTCTGCCTGACGCTGGGCTTCCGCTTCCGCCTTGGCGCGGGCCTGTTCCTCTGCCTGACGCTGGGCTTCTGCTTCCGCCTTGGCGCGGGCTTGTTCCTCAGCCTGACGCTGGGCTTCTGCTTCCGCCTTGGCGCGGGCTTGTTCCTCAGCCTGACGCTGGGCTTCCGCTTCCGCTTCGGCGCGGGCTTGTTCTTCGGCTCGACGCTGGGCTTCCGCTTCGGCCTCGGCGTGGGCCTGTTCCTCTGCCTGACGTTGGGCTTCCGCTTCTGCCTTGGCGCGGGCTTGTTCCTCAGCCTGACGCTGGGCTTCCGCCTCCGCTTCGTCGTGGGCCTGTTCCTCGGCCCGACGTTGGGCGTCTGCCTGCGCTTTGGACTCTGCCTCAGCCTTTTGGCGGGCTGCGGCGGCGGCGATGCGGGCGGCTTCGCGGGCGCGGGCCTGGCGGGCGGCGTCCGGGTCGGGGCGGGTCTGCCCCTCGCCTTCTTCGCGGGCGCGGCGGGCCAGCCGTTCTTCCCGCGTTTCAAGCGGGGGAACGGGGGCCATGTCCTTCGAGGCGTCCTCCTGCGGGGAGGGCGTTTCGGTCGTCAGGGGCTTGCGCTTGCGGCGAAACTTGCGGCTGTCCATCATGTTCATGCCTTGTGCCCTCGGGCTCCTGCCCATCTGGCGCAGGCGGCGCTTGCGCCAGTTGATATCTTTGCGCCCCGCGAAGGGGCACAAGCGTTCAGGCCCTTTAGACCAGTCAATTCTGGCCATAATATGGTGATCCGAAGGGATTGTTTACCATTCGGCACCATCACACCCCCGTCAGAAGCCGAATAGCCCCGCCTCGCCTATGGCGCGGTCGATAAAGCGTGCACGGTCCGCTTCCGGTTGCCACCCCAGCCGCGTCTTCGGCTTCGCGTTGTCGAAGGGCGAGAAATGCGCGCGGCTCTTCCAGTCGGCAAGCGACGGCCGGACCACGCCCTTGCGGCGCAGCGCGTGTTTCTTCAGCAGGTATTTCACCGCGTCGGAGGCGTAGAACGCGGTGAGGTTGCCCGAGGACACGCGGATGCGCGCACCCAGCCGCTCGTTGATCGCGTCGAAGTAGTCGCGCGCGGTCAGCATCGGTTCGCCCGTCAGGTTGAAGCTTTCGCCCACCACAGGCGCGTCGATCATGGCGATCAGACCGTCGGCGATGTCGTCGTTCAGCACGAAGGGCAGGGTGTTGGTGCCCGGCCCCCAGATGCGCGCCGCGCCCGCACCGTGCCAGCGCGCGATGCCCCAGTGCTGAAGCGGGCCGCCGGGACCCACGACGATGCCGGGACGGGCGATGACCAGCGGCAGGCCACGCTCCTTGTGGAGCTTCAGAAGCTGGCGTTCGCATTCGGCCTTCGACCGGGCGTACATGTTGCGGTCGGTCATATCGGCGGGGAAGGGCGTGACCTCGGTGATGGTCCGTGTCGGATCGGACATGTCGTACGAGGCAATGGTGCCGGTGTAGACCAGCCGCTTCACCCCCGCCTTTTCGCAGGCCATGCCGATGCGGGTGGCGACGCCGACATCGTGGATCAGAGCGTCGGCCCATGTCCCTTCGAGCGACCGGGCGAGGTTGAAGACCACCTCGATGCCCTGCATCGCCTCGGTCAGCGCGTCGAGGTCGTAGAGGCTGACGCCCACCGTTTCGACGCTGTTGGGCAGGTCGGGGAAGGGGCCGCTCTTGCCGCGCGACAGGACGCGCACATCGTAGCCGTTGTCGACAAGGCGGCGCGTCAGGGCGCGGCCGATGAAACCGGTGCCGCCGATGACCATCGCGGTGGGCTGCGGCTTGCGCGTGGAGACGGCCGGTGCGGCGACCTGCGTCACTTCCTCGGGGAGCAAAGCGATGGCATCGTCGATCGTCTGCATCACGGCGACGGCGCTGTCGGCGGAGAAGGACGGGTGCTGCCTGCCCTGCGCCATGGCGCCGTAGATCGCGGCGTCCATGCCCCGGAAGCTTTGCGCGTAGGGGTTCTTCGTGTTGAGCGACTTGCCCTGCGTCCAGGCGTTGCGGAGGCCGTTCTTCAGGTGCTGGCCGGAGAGGTCGAGCTGACGGCGGAGCGGGTTCATCACGAGGTCGGCGGCGTTTTCCCGTTCGACGGTCAGCACGTCGGACGCGAAGTCGAGCCGCGCCCGGGCGGAGGAACCGCGCAGCGTGACGGAGCGGTCATCCACACTCTCGACCATGGCGATCTGGAACAGCACATTGACGTGTCCCGCGCGGGCGAGAATGCGGAAGGATTGCGGGCGCGGATCGTCGCCGGGGAGCATGACGGGATGGCCGGCTTCGGCGTGGGTAACGGTCACCGGGCCAAAGAGGTCATGGGCGAAGGCAAAGAGGTGCGGCCCCAGTTCGAGCAGCAGGTTTTCCGGTTTCCTCAACAGCCACAGGTTGTAAGGGCCGGAGCGCAGCGGGGCGAGCGGCAGGGCCCAGGTGATCTCGGCCGTGTGGATTCGCCCGTAATCCCCTGCCTGCATCGTTTCTTTCAGCTTCAGGTATGACGGGAGCCCGAGGAAGTTGTGTCCGGGTGCGAAGAATCGGCCCGCCGCCTGTGCGGCTTCGGCGATTCGGCGGGTCGCGTCGCTTGATTCGGCAACAGGTTTTTCCACAAGCACATGGAGCCCCGCAGAGAGACATTCTGTCGCAATGGGCTCGTGCAGGTTGGGTGGAGTGAGGATATGAACTGCCTCACAAACGCGCGCCTCGATCATTTTCTGCACAGTTGTGAATACCTGCGCGCCATGTTGTTGCGCGAGCGCCTGCGCCGCCGATTCGCGAGGGTCGCAGACGGCGGCGATTCGCACCCCCGGCGTCGCCTTCAGAGCGTCCGCGTGCCAGTCTGCGATGTATCCGGCGCCGATCAGGCCGATGGGAATGGTTTTTGACATCTACTTGTACTCGATTATGCGCATGTCCGATCGCCGCACGCGTCGCGTGTGGAACCGGGCCATGCCGATGAGGTTTGGAATCTTGGACAGGGTGAGAAACAGGCTGTGCCGCCAAGCCTGCGCCGCAGGCAGCCCGTCGCGGATCAGCCCCTGCGCGGTGCGCACGTAATTCAGCGCGTAGACGGCGAGGACCGCGGCAGACAGCCAGAGGGTCGTCAGCAGGCCCGCGAGGAAAAGCAGCGGCAGTGCAAGGCCGTAGATCAGCACGCGGCGGCGTTCGACGAAGAAGTACTCCGGATGCAGGTAGCCGACCTGTGCAAAGCCGTGACCTGTGCGCACCGCGCGGGACCACCATTGGCCGAAACGGGTCATGGCGGCGTCGTGGCGCGTCATCTCGTGCGGGATGCGGTAGAGCGTCCAGCCCGCCTTGCGGAAGCGCACGCAGATTTCTTCGTCTTCGCTGGCGATGACCTCGGGCTTCATGCCGCCCACGTCGCGCCAGAGGCCGGCCCGCACCATCATGTCACCGCCGCAGGCCGCGATCTCTCCGGCGGGGCGGCGCCATTCCCAGTCGCAAAGCTGGTTGTAGACCGAGGCGTCGCGGTGGATCTCGGACCGCCAGCCGGTGACCATGCCGGTGCCGGGGTTCTCGTCCAGAAAGCTGCGCGCGGCGTCGAGGTAGCCGGGCACCAGCGCACAGTCGCCGTCGATGAACTGCACGTATTCGGGCGCATCGAGCGCGTCGAAACCCGCGTTGCGGGCGCGGGCGGCAGAGAAGGGGCGGGTCATGTCGAGGTTGACGACTTTTGCGCCCGCGTCCTGCGCCGCGGCCACGCTGCCGTCGGTGGAGCCGGAATCGACATAGACGATCTGCCGCGCCTGCCCGGCGACGGAGGCCAGAGCGGCTTTCAGCCTGTCGCCTTCGTTGCGGCCGATCAGAACGACATCGACGGGTGTATCCACGGGGGTCATGTGCGCGGCTCCGGGCGTTTTGGCGGCTGCTCGCCTTCGGTATAGGCGGTGAAGAGGGCGGAGAGGCGCGCGGCCTCCTGCGCGAGGTCGAACTCGGCGGCGACCTTCGCGGCGCCTTTGGCGCCCATGGCGCGGCGGCGGTCGGGGTCGTCCAGCAGCGTGGCGATGGCCGCAGCAAGCGCATCGGCATCGCCGGGTGGCACCAGAAGGCCGGTTTCGCCGTGCTCTACCAGTTCCGGCACGCCCGCGATCTGGGTGGTGACGACGGGCACGCCGGAGGCCAGCGCTTCCATCAGGACGACGGGCACGCCTTCGGCAAAGCTGGGCAGGGTGAAGATGTCGGTTTCTGCCAGTGCTTCTGCCACCTCCGCCTGGCTGCGGTAGCCGAGGAAGGTGACGCTGGTGTGCATGTCGAGTTGCCGGGCCAGCGCGTCGATGCCCACCCGTTCAGGCCCGTCGCCGATCAGGGTCAGGCGCAGGTTCGGGTGATCCGGTTTCAGCTTTGCCAGCGCGTGCAGCAGCACCGGCACACCCTTCACCGCCGCCAGGCGACCGGTGAAGAGCAGGTCTTGCCCGTCGTGCGGCGCGGCGGTGTAGCGCTGGGGATCGACGCCGCAATGGATGACGTGGAAACGGTCCCAGTGCATCTGATCGGCAAAGCACATGAGCTGCGAGCGGGCGAAGTCGCTGATGCAGGCGACGAAGCGAGCGCGCGCGGCCTTTTCGTCGATGCGCCAGTGGTGCGGTTCGAAAAAGATGTCCGGCCCGTGGATGGTGAAGCTGTAGGGGATGCCGGACAGTTCGGAGGCCAGCATGGCCACCGTGCAGGACGCCTTGGCGATGTGGTTGTGCAGATGCGTGACGCCGTTGCGGGCCATGTGGTCGGCCAGCACGCCCGCCTCGGCAAAGTAGATCAGGTTGTAGAGTCGCCCCTTCACGCCTTTCGGCGCGGTCCGCCACGCCAGCCCGAGTGCCCGCAGCCAGCGCTTCGGGCGGACCATCCAGCGCAGGTGCGCGGTCACGAGGCGCGGCCCCTTGCAGGCGGCCAGCACCTTGAACGTGCGCTTGTGCTCTTCGCGTTGTTCCGGCCCGACGAGGTGTTCGGCGCCGGTGGCGCGGATCGAGCAGGTCAGGACCTCGTGGCCCAGCGCGCGCAGGCCGGCCACCTCGCGCTGGATGAAGGTGTCGGAGGCGCGGGGATATTCGCCGGTCAGGTAGGCGAGCTTTGGCAGGGTCATGTCTCGGCCTCCCGCGTGCGGGCCATCGTGCCCTCGAAACTTTCGGTGTCTTCACCCGGAAGGGCACTGCGCAACGCGGCGTTGGGATAGCGCAGCGGCATCATCCTTGCCCGCAGGATCGGTTCGCGGAAGAGGCCGGGCAGACGATGGGCCAGGGGTTTCAGTAGGCGCACCAATGCCATCCATGCGCCGTAGGGCACGGTCACGTTGAAGCGGGGCCAGCCATAGGCGCGGCGATGCGCCCTGAGGAAACGCGCGCGTGTGGGCCGGTCGTCGTCGAAGACGTTCAGGACCGACACGTCGACAGGGGCCGTCTTGGCGCAGTGCAGGGCCACGCCGGCGACATGGTCGACATGGGCCAGAGGCAGCTCGCCCTCCGAGCCGATGGTGACAAACAGCTTCGACGCCCAGAAGCCCTGAAGCGCGTGCCAGGACCGCCCCGGTCCCCAGATCGCGCCCGGGCGCAGAATCCAGTCGTCGTCGAGGCGCTCGTCGAACAGAAACATCGCCTCCTGAAGGCGTTTCGCCCCGGCATAGGGATCGCGCGCGCCGCGCAGGCTGGCGTCGGGCAGGGGGATCAGCGCGCTCGATTCGGTCAGCGCATCGCCGGGGTGCAGCCGGTCGGTGTCGTAGACCGCAAGCGATGAGATCAGCACAAGCCGCGGCGCCTTTGCCACCCAGGCCGCATGGACCGCACGGTTGGCCAGCAACGTGTCCCGGGCCAGCGCCTGCGGATCGTCGCCCAGATGGGCCGCCGCATGGATCAGGGCGCTGCCGTCGGCCAGCGCACCGGTCAGCCGCTCGGCCGCCTCCGGCGCGGTCAGATCCAGTTGCAGCGCGGTGATGCCCGCGTCCTGTGCCCAGTCCGCCGGAGGCGCGCTGCGGGTGACAGCCAGCACCGGATGGCCGCGCCGCCGCGCCTCTGCCACGCAGGCGCGCCCGACATAGCCGCTGGCGCCGGTCACGGCGATGGCCATCAGCGCGCCCATGGCATCGGCTCCATCGGGGCGCATCGGGTGGTCATGTCGACCGCCGCGCCTTCGCGGGCGTTCTGGATCGCCAGCGTCACCTCCGTCAGATGCAGGGCAAAGTCGTTGGACATCCGGCAGGGGCGTCCTTCGCGTCGCGCGTCCAGCACTTCGGCGGGGCCGAGCATGAAGTTCATCGCCGCCGCGCCCCAGCGTTTGACCTTGGGATGTGTCGGTCCGGGCAGTTTCACGCGGGACGGAAACGGATGTTCCAACAACCGGCGGCGCAGGGTCAGGCGGCGGGCAAAGCGCACTTTGGCCTCGTTGTCCCAGGCGGCCTTGCAGGACAGCACGCCTGCGTCGCCCACGATGCGGATGCCGTGGTCGTGCGGCGCGACGATGGAGCAGGTCAGCCGCACCACCGGCCCGTTCTCGAAATACAGCACCGCGACCGAGACATCGGGCGCATAGGGGCCGCCGCCGCCCTTGTCGGCGGGCGGGACCGTCTCGGCGCTGGCGGCCACGACGCGGCGCACCGGCCCGAACCACGATATCAGCCATGTCAGGTAATAGCCCGCGTGCTCCAGCGTGCAGCCGACACGGAATTCGTCCTCCGCCGGCCAGGGCGCGCCGGACTCCGACAGCCACTTGTCGTAGGCCGCCTGCGGAATGAACCCGTCGTCGAGTTCTGCGTAGATCGCGCGCGGCGTGCCGGCCAGGTTGCGGCGCAGGGCATGTCCAAGCGTCTGCGCCGCCTCGCCCAGCGCCGAACAGGGCGCGGACGCCAGTGCCAGACCCTTCTCCGCAGCCAGGGCGTGCAGGGCCTTCGCGTCCTCCAGCGTCATGGCCAGCGGCTTCTCCGAATAGACCGGGTGCCCGGCCTCCAGGCAGGCGCGCGACGTCCCGAAATGCGTGCCGGGGTTGGTGAGGTTCAGCACCAGCGCCCCCGGCGCCATGGCCAGGAGCCCCTCGAAGGAGGCGGCGGCGGGCATGTTCCAATGCGCGCAGAACGCCGTCAGCCGCGCCGTGTCGATGTCGTAGACCCCGGCGACCTCGATCCCCGGAAAAGTGGCGAGCGAACGCGCATAAAGATCGGCCACGAATCCGCAGCCGAGCAGAAGAACCCTGTCCGTCATGCCGCCACCTTTGCGGCGCCACGCACCCCGATTGTCCAATGTTCCGCAACCACCAGCGGACCCCCTTAACGATTGCGCCATTTCTCGCAGCCAATCATGGCGAGAAGACGGCATCCTTTCTCCAAACCCGCTGCGCTGCGGCGGCGCAGCATCATCTGCGCGTTTTTTGCACCCCATGTTGCAGTTTCGGCACGGCATATGCCTTCGATCCGCGCTATGGAACAGCGTGAGGCAATGAGGGTGTCATGGAATTCCGGATCGAGGATCTTCCCATCCGCGTCAACGTGCCGACGTGGGCCGTGCTCGAAGCGCGCGTAAGGGAGAGATTCGCACAAAGACGCGGGTTCGCGCTCGCGACCATCAACCTGGATCACCTGGTGAAGCTGCGCGCTTCGCCGGCGTTCCGCATGTCCTACGCCGCGCAGGATTTCGTCGTGGCTGACGGCAATCCGATCGTCTGGATGTCGAAACTCGCCGGACGGCCGGTCTCGCTGATCCCGGGGTCCGAGGCGATCCTGCCGCTGGCACGCATCGCCGCGCAGCAGGGCGTGCAGGTGGCGCTCTTCGGCGCGACGGACGCCGTGCTGAAGGCCGCGAAGGACTATCTCGAACGCGAGGTGCGGGACCTGAGCGTGGTCTGCTGCATCGCGCCGCGCATGGGTTTCGATCCCAAAGGCGAACTGGCCGAAGCCTACCTGGCCGAAATCGCGGAGTCCGGGGCGCGGCTGTGCTTCGTGGCGCTGGGCGCGCCCAAGCAGGAAACCTTCGCCGCCTTCGGACGCACACGCGCGCCGGAAGTGGGCTTCGCCTCCATCGGCGCGGGGCTCGATTTCTTCGCCGGCACCCAGAACCGTGCCCCGGCACTCGTGCGCAAGCTCTCGATGGAATGGCTCTGGCGGGCCGCGTCCAACCCGAAACGCCTCGGCCCGCGCTACCTGAAGTGCCTTGCGATCCTGCCGGTCGAGGCGGCAAAGGCGTTGATGATGCGCATCCGCGCCCGCAAAGGCTGACCCGCGCCCCTTCATCTTGGCCCAAATACCTTGGAGGGGGTCCGGGGGAGGCAAGGCCTCTCCCGGCGGGTCGGGCCGCCGCAGGCGGGCCGAAAACCCTAGCTGTCCGGCGCTCCGGACGAAATCACCCGAGCCGGAATGCCGGCGACCGTCGCACCCGCGGGCACGTCGCGGGTCACCACGGCGTTGGCACCGATCACCGCGTGGTCTCCCACGCTCAGCGGTCCCAGCAGCTTGGCACCCGCGCCCACGTCCACGTGGCCGCCCAGCACCACCGGTCCGGCCAGCGTCACCTGGTGAAAGATCATGCAGTTCACACCGATTCGCGACCGGGGGTGCACGATGATGCCGGTGGGATGTGTCAGGCGCAGGCCGCCGCCGATCTCGGTCTCCAGGTGCAGCTCGCATTGCGTCACCAGCGACCAGAACCAGTGATTCGCGACCCAGTACTTCGAAACCATGCGCCCGAAGGCACCGCGTCCGCGCCAGTACTGGTAGCGGCGTACGGCGCGGATCAGCTTCTTGCCCGGTTCCCAGAATGCGTCGATGCGCTCGCGCGACCAGTCGGGCACGTCGGCAGAAATCCGTGTGTCCTGTTGCATTCTGTCCCGGGGCCTTCGATCTGCCTCACTCTTGCCATGAAATGGGTTATCATGGGTCCAAACGCAACAGACGACCGCACGGGCCCGCCGCATTACATTGTTTGACATTGTTCCGCCTCAGGTATTGCCGCAGGCGGGGGCGGCGCGTTTCGAGCAACCGGAGAAACCGGCAGAACAATGACTTCGCAGACCCGCCATCCGCCGTACCGCGGCGACATCGACGGCTTGCGGGCCATCGCCGTCCTGTCCGTCGTGCTGTATCACTTCGGGGTTCCGCTCACCGGCGGGTTCACCGGTGTCGACATCTTCTTTGTCATCTCGGGCTTCCTGATCGGCGGCATCCTCTGGCGCGAATACGATGCGACGGGCCGCATCTGGCTCAGTCACTTCTACCTGCGCCGCTTCCGCCGCCTCGCGCCCGCCTTCTTCACCATGCTGGCGGTCACCGCCGCCGCGGCCTGGGTGCTGATGCTGCCGTTCGAGTTCCGGGAATTCGGCAAGACCGCCATCGCCTCGACCGTCTATCTGTCGAACGTGCTGTTCTTCCGGCAGACCGGTTATTTCGACGTGGCCGCCCACGACAAGCCGCTGCTGCACACCTGGTCGCTGGCGGTGGAGGAACAGTTCTACATCTTCCTGCCGCTCCTGATTCTCCTCCTGGCCCGCTGGCGCTGGGGGCTGCTGGGTGCGCTGGTGGCCATCTGGGCGGTGTCGCTGGCGGCCTGCGTCGTGCTGACCCCGGCCTATCCGACGGCGACCTTCTTTCTCTTCCCGTTCCGCGCGTGGGAGCTGCTGAGCGGGGTGCTGCTGGCGATCTGGGGCCACCGCAGGCAGTCCGACTGGCACGGCTGGGCACCTTTCGCGTGGCTCGGCCTCGCTCTGGTGCTGGTGTCGGTGATCTTCATCCCGGCCGGCCCGCTGTTCCCGGGACTGCTGGCGATCGTGCCGGTGGCGGGCACGCTGATGCTGCTCTCGACGGGCAACGGGACGAATGGCGTCAGCGCCATCCTGCGCCTGCCTGCCCTGCGTTTCTTCGGTCTGATCTCCTATTCGCTCTACCTCTGGCACTGGCCGGTATTCGTGCTGTCGAGCTACCTGCGCGACGGCTATGCCAACCCGCTCGAAGCGGTGATCTGGATGGCCTTGTCGGTGGCTCTGGCCTGGTTGTCCTGGCGCTTTGTCGAGCAACCCGTGCGCCGGGCCAGGAACCTGCCGGGCTGGGCCGTGCTGGTCGGGACGCTGGGCGCCTCTGCCGCCGCGCTGGGGTTCGGCGCCTACGTCTACCTCAAGGACGGGCTGCCGCAGCGCTTTGGCCCGGAGGCGGCGGTGCATATCGCGGCGTCGGGCGATTTCCTGCAGGATTTCAGCCGGTGCTACGTGGCCGACGATCTGCCGCTCGACGGGCTTGAGGTCTGCCCGATCGGGCCGGTCGGCCCGCCGAAGGTGCTGGTCTGGGGCGACAGCCACCTGCGCGCCTTCAAGGAGGGGCTGGACCTTGCCGCGCATGAGGCCGGAGTGCCCGGGATCATCCTGTGGCGCGCGGGCTGTCCGCCGCTGATCGACGTCCGCAAGGTGGAGACCGCCGCGACGCCCGCGCAGAACACCGCCTGTGCGCAGGCAAATACCCAGATCAAGCAAGCCTTCGCGCGGCTCGGCAGCATCGAGGCGGTGCTGCTGGTCGGCCGCTGGGGCTATTACGCCGAGGGCACGGGCAGCGGGCTGGACGCCGGCAACCGCATCGCCATCTACCCGATCACCGGGCCGGAACAGGTGGACGAGGCTCAGTCCGCCGTGGTGTCGCGTGCCGCAGAGGCGACGGTCGGATATCTGGAACGCTACTTCGACCGGATCCTCGTCCTGCGCCAGCCGCCGGAGATCCCGCAATACGACAGCCGGCGCGCGGCGCGGGAAGCGGCCCATGCCGGTTTGCCTTTCGCCGCCCCGCCGACCACGGAGGCGGAGGTGCCGCGGGCGGCGCTGGAGGCGCGGGCGGCACTGGCCGACGCGCCATGGAAGACGCTGGCGGCAGAGGGCCGGATCGAACTGATCGACCCCTGGCCGAAGTTCTGCGACGAGACGCGCTGTTCGGCGATTGTGGATGGCGTGGGCCAGTTCTTCGACAACAACCACGTGACCAACGCGGCGGCGCTGAGGGTGCGGGATCTGTTTGCCCCGCTGTTCGAGGGTTTCGCGGCGGAGGCGGCGCAGACGGGCGCCACCGACGGATGACCCTCTGGGTGCAGCAGTGGGACGCCGTGGTGATCGGCACCGGCATGGGCGGCGGCACGCTTGGGCGCGCGCTGGCCGAGGCCGGGCAGAAGGTGCTGTTCCTCGAAAAGGGGCAGGCCGACGTGCGCAGCGCCGAGAACGGCCTGTCGGAGATCTTCGTGCCGGAGGCGCGTGCCGTCCGTGGCCTCTGGCCAGAGCCGTTGTCGGTGAACGTCGACGGGGTCGCGCAGGCGTTCTATGCGCCGCGGGGCGCGGGGCCGGGCGGGTCGTCGGTGTTCTACGCGGCCACGCTGGAGCGTCCCGAACGCCACGACCTTGAGGACGTTCCGGGCCGCCCGCATCCCACGGGCGGCTGGCCGCTGGATTTCGACGCGCTGGCGCCGTTCTACGCGCAGGCGGCGCGCATGTACCGGGTCTACGGCACGCCGGACCCGCTGTCGCCGGAGGTCCCGCAGCCGCTGCGCGATGCGCCCGAGTTGACGGATGTCGAGGCGTCCCTCATGGCCCGGTTTCGCAAGGCGGGCCTGCATCCTTACCACGCCCACACCGGGGTGGAGCGGCTGGACGGCTGCACAATGTGCCTTGGCCGCAAGTGCCCGCGCGCCTGCAAGATGGACGGTCGGTCCGCCGGGGTGGAACCGGCCCTGGCCGCCGGGGCGCAGCTATTGACCGGGGCAGAGGTCACGCGGCTGGTCATGGACGGCAACCGCGTCTCGACGGTGGAGGCGCGGGTGGACGGCGAGGTCCGGCGCTTCACCGCGCGACGGTACGTGCTTGCGGCGGGTGCGCTGGGGTCGCCCCCCGTGCTGCTGCGCTCTGCCTGCGAAGGTTGGGCAGAGGGGGTCGCCAATCGGTCGGGTCTTGTCGGGCGCAACCTGATGTTTCATCTCAACGAGATGTTCGCCCTTTGGCCGGGCATCGAAGGCGAAGCGACGAAGGCGATCTCGCTTCGCGATCTCTATCATCTCGAAGGGCAACGGCTGGGGACGGTGCAGGCCATGGGCATCCGCGCCTCTTATGGCGAGACGGTGTACTATCTGAACCGGATGCTGGCGGCGCGCGGCCTGTCCCGGCTGGCCCCGCTGTCGCGCCTGTCCGCCGCACTGGCGCAGAAGATCATGGGGTCTGCCCAGATCTTCGTCGGCCTGATGGAGGACCTGCCCTATGCAGAGAACCGGATCGACGCTGACGGCGTGGTGCATTACACCCTGCACGCCGAGCTGAAGACGCGGCGGAAGGCGTTCCGCAAGGCGATCCGGCGCGCGTTTCGCGGCCAGCGGCGGATGCTCCTGGGCTTCGCGCCGGAGTTGAACTGGGGGCATCCCTGCGGGAGCTTGCGGTTCGGCAGCGATCCTGCATCCTCTGTCCTGCGGCCCGACGGGCGGGCGCACGATGTCGAGAACCTGTGGGTTGCGGATGCCTCCTTCATGCCGACGTCGATGGGGGTTAACCCGAGCCTGACGATCGCGGCCTTCGCGTTGCATGTGGCAAAGGGGATGGGGGCGGATGACTGATTTCACGCCGGAGGACGGATGCGTCGTGGTGACGGGCGCCGGGTCCGGGCTGGGCCGCGCGATGGCGCTGGCCTTTGCGGCGCGGGGGTTCCGCGTGGTCGGCACCGGGCGGCGGGCAGGGGCGCTGTCGGAGACGGCGGATCAGTGCGGCGGGCGCTTCACCGCGCTGCCGATGGACGTGGCCGACTGGACCGCGGTGCGGGAAGGCTTTGCGCCGCTTGGCCCGGTGGCGGTGCTGGTGAACAACGCCGCCGTCTACCCGCGCCGGGATATCCTTGACGAAAGCGGTGAGAGTTTTGCCGGGACGATGGCGGTCAACCTCGGCGGGGTGGTGAACTGCACCCGGGCCGTTCTGGAGGACATGGCCCCGCGCGGTCGTGGGCGCATCCTGAACGTCGCCACCTTTGCAGACCTGAACCCGTTGCCCGCGTCCTCTGCCTATTCGGTGTCGAAGGGGGCGGCGCGCATCTTCACCCGTGCGCTTCTGGCGGACATCGGCGACCGGCTGCCGAGGATCGTCGTGTCGGACTGGATGCCGGGGATGCTGGCGACGACCATGGGAATCCCCGATGGCGTGGCGCCCAAAGTCTCGGCAGAGTGGGGCGTGCGGCTGGCGCTGAAAGGCGACGCCTCCTACAGCGGGACTGTGTTCGAGATGGACCGCGAAATCCTACCGCCGCGCGGGCTCAAGGCGAAGGTCCGCGACATGGTCATGATGCGCAGACGCAGGCCGCGTCTGCTGTGATGCCAGTGCCCGGTCCGCGCGCGCGGCTGGGCGGCTGGGTTGGTGGATGGACCATGGCGGGCTTCAGGGCCGGAACAGGTCCGGTCTCGGTGACGTGCGTCCCGAGAGAACCCAGTCGTAGACCCGGGCCACCTGCCGCGCCTTGGCGGACCAGAGGAAATCGTTCTGCACGCGGGTACGGGCGGCTGCGGCCATGGGAGCAAGCTGCTCTGGCGCGTCGGCCAGGCGGGCCAGTTCCCGGGCGAAACCGGCGACGATCTGGTCGCGCGTGCCGCATGGCACCTTCAGGCCAATCGTGGCGTCCACCAGCTCGCCCGGGCCGGCGTAATCGACGATCAGGGGCACGACGCCGAGGGCCATCGCCTCCAGCACCACACCGCCGCCGAATTCGCGGATCGACGGGAACGAGAGCAGGTGGCACCTGGCGAGGATGTCCTGCACCTGTTCGTGCGCCTGCCAGCCGTGGAAGGTGAGCGCCGCGTCGATGCCCAGCCGCTGGGCCTGATCGCGCAGGGCGGGCATCATCGGACCGTCGCCGATGATGTCGAGCGTCATGCGGTCGTCGCGCAGCAGCGGGGCGGCGGCCTCCAGCAGCATGTCCGGTCCCTTGTAGGGCACCAGCCGCCCGACGAAAGCGGCGCGCAGCTTGCCCGGTTGCGGCGCGGCGGTACGCGAAAAGCGGGCCGGGTCGATACCGTTCTCCGGCAACCAGATCACGCGGTCCTGAAGGTCTTCGGGCACTTCCGACGCGGTGTGACGCGACCCGGCGAGGATCGCGCTGGCGTTGGTCAGGGTGGCACGGCGCCCGGGCAGCAGCTTGTAGGCGCCGCGCACGTAGGACAGCCACTCCTTTTCGGCCCGGCGTTCAGCGTCGAAGGCCTTGGGCCAGGGCACACCGCCATTGAGTGGCCCGAGGACAAAGGGGACGCCCGCACGGGCGCATTTCGCGGCCAGCGGAGAGGGCGACGTCGGCGAAAGCGGTGTGATGCGGTGCACGATGTCATAGGCGCCGCGCCGGATGTCGTCGCCGAAGCGCTTCCAGATCAGACGTTCGAAGTAGGGATAGGACAGGGCGTTCACCGCCTGCAGCGTGGTCCAGCCCTTGCCGCTGTCGAGGCGCAGCTTTTCGGCCAGCTTCCACATGGGGCGGGCGATGGCCTCTGAATCGATGGCGGTGAAATCCGTGCCTTCGCGCATTCCGGCGCGCAGGAAGGCATCCCGGTTGCGGGTCTGGGTGACGATGTGGACATCGGCCACCTCGCGCAGGGCAGAGGCAAGCGACCAGCCCACCAGCGGTACGCTGACCCATTCGGGATTGGCCGCCTCTGCGACGGCGAGAACGCGGGTCATCTGCTCTCCTTCGGGGCGCCGATGACTGGGCGCCAGCCTGGTGTGGTCGTGCCGGTCTTTTGCGGGTCGTCGGTGGGCGTTTCAAGGGGGCCTGTGGGCGACGCCCTGAGACGGTCGGCCCGCAGGCTTTCGGCATAGCCGGTCAGCGCGCCTACGATCATCCACGTCAGCGGGGTCAGGGTGGCGTTGGGGATCATGTCGGCAAGATTCGCCGCAAGCATCAGCGACAGCGGCCCGACAAGGGGCGAGACCTGCGACCTGGCAAGCCGGACCTCGCGTCCGATTAGGAGCAAGGGCAGCAGGATCAGGCCGAACTCTGCCGCGAAGCCGACCCAGCCATAGACGCCGATGGTGATGATCCAGCGTCCGTCCGTGACCGACAGGATAAAGCCCGTCACCGGGTCGAGGATATGGTTGCGTCCCCAGCTTCCCCAGCCGAAGAACGGCTTCAGGTAGGCCCGGTCGAGCAACGTGTTCTCGTTCATGAACCGGAACCGGAGCGAGGCGGCGCGGTCCGGGTCGATGGCGGCGGCGCGTGACAGCAGAGTCTCTTCCGGGATCAGGGCGGCGCCCTTCAGCAGCGGGTAGGCCAGCGCCAGGAGGCCGATCAGGATCGCGACGCGCACCTGCATCCGGACGGGTACGAGAACGACCAGCGGCGCCAGCGCGACGAGGAAGATCAAGGCGCCCAGCGACTTGGCAAGCACCAGCACGGTGGTCAGCCAGATGGCGGCCATCAGGAACTTCAGCCCGTGCCCGCCCGCCGAAAAGCGCCACAGTCCCCAGGCGGCGATGACCGCCATGAAGGTGTAAAACGCCACCCACAGGCCATGGTACAGGAAGACGACCGGGCGGTAACCGCCGAAGCGGACGCTTTGCCCGAACTGGTGCTGGTAAAAGCCGTAGACCCAGAGGTTGAGCTGCGGCGACAGCCGGATCTCGATCAGCATCAGGAGCGAATAGACCAGCCCGCCGATCATCAGCGCCTTCAGAAGTTCCCGTTGGGCGCCGCCGCTGGCGAGGAACTGGCGCGCCATGAGGAACGGCAGCAGGAACAGGAATTGCTGTATGGTCAGCGCGAGCGCGTCCTTGATGCCCAGCCCGGGCAGGCCGATCTGCCCCCAGAACACCGGATCGCCGTTCGTGAGGACCGTCAGCGCGGGCGACAGGACGAAGGTCAGGACCAGCGCCTTGCCGAGCAGCGATTGCGGAAGAAGCGGGCCTTGCGGACCGTGGCGCCACATCGCCATGGCAAAGGCCATCAGGGCGGGAATGTTGTGTTTCGACAGCGGCGGGGCGGCAGGGAAGTCGAAGACGGCGGGCGGTTCGGGCAGGAACAGGTAGCCGGCGAGGATCGACCAGATCAACGCCCGGTCCGCGGGAAGCCGTCCGTACAGCACCGCGACCACCAGCGGAAAGCAGGCGAGGGCGAGGAAGGCGATCGGGTTGGGCATCTGGGCGCTGCGGGCCTTCGTGCTGCGGGTTGGGCGTGCGTGCGGGCCGGAGGCTGGTGGACGGACCCCGGTGTCCGCGTGATAGCAGCGGCGTCAGGCAAAGTCGCGTCGGCAATGCGCCGATTGTAAGGAATGCAGGGCCGGTTGTGCGCAACCGGTCACGCCGTTGAACGGTTGGAAACTTCGCCCTCCAGGTGCCATACTGTCGCCGGATTGCCATTTCAGGGCAGGTCCTTGCTCGTTTCGCGTTTCCGGGGACTTCACATTGCGCATTGCCTTTCTGACAGACATGCCGCCGAAAGACCGGAACATCTATTCCGGGGGCAACCGGCGGATCTTCGACGCACTGGAACGCCATGTCGGCGAGGTGTCGGTCGTGCCGCAGGACTGGGGCGCCGCCGAGCCCGTGCGGCAGGCGATCCTGTCGACATCGACGGCCACGAACATGCGGCTGCGCTGGCGCGCCCGTTACGCTCTGCGCGGCGTCGTTGGGCGGAACGTGACACGCTACCTGGAGGAGACTTCTCCGGACGTGGTGTTTGGCGCCTATGCGCTGCACAGCTTTTCGGGCGTGCAGGTGCCCGGGCAGGTGGTGAGCGCCTTTACATCCGATGCGGTCCAGACCGTGTTCCGCTGTTCCGAGATCGGCGCGGCGCATGAGCGGACGCTGCCGTTCGGTCGCGCGCTCGACGGTTGGGTCGAACGGCAGGAACGGAAGGTTCTGCGGCAGCTCGACCTGGGGCTCTGGCCGTCGGAGTGGCTGCGGACAGCGGTGGACGACCGCTATGGCCTGGCGCCGGGGGTCGGCAAATGCGTCGAGTGGGGGGCCGGGATCGAGGCGCCGGACTGGACCGGGCCGAAGGCGCTGGACCCGAACGGTCCCGTGCGGCTGCTGGTTCTGGGCCGCGACTGGTTCGCCAAGGGCGGGCCCCTTGCATTCGACACACTGAACGCCCTGCGCGCGCAGGGTGTCGACGCGAATCTGACGGTGGTGGGCTGCGTCCCGCCCGACATGCACATCAACGAACACGTCACCGTGCGCGCGCATCTCGACAAGGCGGTGCCGGCGGAACTGGCGCTCTTCGAAGACGCGCTGAGGCAGGCGCATTTCATGGTGATGCCCTCCCACGAAAGCTACGGCTTTGCATTCTGCGAGGCGTCGGCCTGGGGGATGCCCTCGCTCTGCCTGCGGGTCGGTGGCGTGCCGGTTCGCGACGGGGAGAACGGCTATGCCCTGCCGCGCGGTTCGGGGGCAGAGGACTTCGCCAGCCTCATTCGCGAACACCTTGCCGCGCCGGAACGGTACACGGCGCTCAGCCGGTCCTCCCGCACGATCTACGAGACCCGGCTGAACTGGGACGCCTGGGGCAAACGCGTGAAAATTCTGCTGGACGAGGCCGTCGCGATGAAACGCCGGGACCCTCGGCGGCGTTCGGCCTGACATGACGGGCTACGCGGTGGAGACTCTGGCCGATCCGTGGTAGCGCCGGGAAAAGCCGATATACGCACAAGGGATTCGTTCATGAGTGGCCTCACCGAAGCAGGCGCGCAACTGCGCGAAGACCTGAGCACCCGGCACGGGGTGTCCCGCGAAGCCGTGCAGACGCTGATGGATGCGGTTCTGCGCGGTGGCGGCACACAGGCGCAGTTCGACATCCCAGAACTTGGCGGCATGGGTCAGTGGTCCTGGGGCGGCATGACCATGGTCGGCGACATGTTCAACAACGGGCTGAAAGCGCAGGTCGACGCGCTGTGCACGGAAATCGCACAGGTTGCCTCGCGCACCCCGCTCTACGAGCGCAGCGCACCGAAGTCAGGCACATATTCCGGCGGCCAGTTCCAGTCGCAGGGGCTGGGTCAGCCCGGCGGCATGAGCATGGGCCTTGGCGGTTCCTCTGGATGGTGGCCGGAGGGACTTGGCCAGCCCGCAAGCCAGGGGGCGCAGAACGATCTGAGCTACGCGATCTTTCCCGGCAAGCGGCGGCTGGCGATCAATCTTGCCGGACGGGTGACGGTCTACGACACCGGCAACCACGAGATCGGCGGCATCAGCCAGCAGCAGGGCGGAAACACGTCCTGGACCTTCACCAGCCAGTACGGCACCGTCGACTTGCGCAGCCTGCAGGAGGTCCGCGAAGACCCGGAAGAGGCGCCTGCCCCGCAGGAGCCAACCACCGAGGCGCCGGAGCAGGACACGCCAGAAGCCGCGACCTTGGACATGGACAGCGGGTCTTCGGGCGACAGCACATGGGGCCCGGTCGCGCTGGATGACCCGGACCCGTCACCGGCGGAACCCTCGCAGGCGCCGGAGCTGCCCGAGGCCTCGCGCCCGCCGGAATTCACGGCGCGGGACAATTCCGCCGCGGCGGAGGACACGCAGGAACCGGCATGGGTCACACCACCGTCGTCCGAGCCGCAGAATGATCCGTTCTCGGCGCCCCGGCCAGAGCCCGAAGCGCCCTCCATCTACTCCGGTGCGCGGGTCCTGAACTCTGCCGACGAGATCTTTGCCGCGCTGGAAAAGCTGGGTGCCCTGCGCGACATCCACATCCTGTCTGACGAGGAATTCGAGGCGAAGAAGGCGGAGCTTTTGTCGCGGCTCTGACGGCCCGCGCTTTCCGCCCCGGTTCGGCCTCAGTCGAAGATCGCCCCTTCGCGCGCGGTGTCGAGCACGCAGAACCGGTTGCCGGACGACGGGTTCAGCCAGCAGCGCCATGCGTTGCCCTCGATCCCCTGCTCCGCGGCCACGCGCATCATCGCATCGCGGGAGGCCTTGGTGGAGAACTTGCTGATGTAACGGCTTTCGGTGTTCGTCTTCGCGCCGTTCAACTTCGGCCCGCTGCCGGTTTCTTCGACCACGGTGCGCGCGCCGGAGGGCCATGTGAAGGTGAAGACCTCCGTCGTGCCCTGCGGTGTGCGGGTCAATGTGCAAAGGTCCTGATCGCGCAACTCCGCATCCCGCAGCACAAGGCAGAGCGCGCGGGCGGTTGTGCTGGCAGGCGCGCCGCCGCCGGTGCTTTCGGGCGTCCAGTCGTCGCGCCGGGCGAGGGAGGCCAGGCGCGTCTCGGGCGCGGCCAGCCACGCGTAGGGCATGTCCATGAAGACATCGAGCGTCCCGTCCAGCAGCCGGGTCGGGGTGTGGTCTGCGGACAGCGGCTGCCACCCGAAGGAACACGGGACCTTTCCGGGGTAACGGTAGGTGGCATCGACTGTGACAAACACGTAGGATTCGTCGGGATCGGGCTTGGACAGTTCGATGTCGTCCGCCCGTAGCCTCGGCTCGACAGAGGCCGCGGCGCCCGCCGCCTTCGGCGCGGCGCGGTTCATGTTGTTGCACATCGTCGCGACAAGGTCCCGCGTCAGCTCGGTCGGTGCCTTCACCGGCGTGACCTGAATGTGCCACGACGCCGACTGACCGACCGTTTCGAGATAGGTCATGCTGTCGGGCGGCGTGGTCAGGATGATGCTCATCAGGGCGTCGGTGATGTAGATCTTTTCCTTCAGCTCCTGCAACTGGCCGATCCCGGCAAGCGCGACGCCGTACGCGCGGCTGACCGTCTCGGCGGTATAGTTGCCGTCCTCGACCGTCAGTGAGGGGGAATGGAAACCGAGCCGCGCGGTCGGGTGCAGGATGCGCCTGGTCTTCCGGTCGGTGAACGTGTCGGCATAATAGGTGTTCGCTGCGCCGCCCAGGAAGGCCACCGCGCAAGCGCTTTCGCAGCGGGTGTCGCGCGCGACAGCGGTGATCGTCTTGCTGTCGCTGAAGAACCGGGCCAGCCGGATGCCCTCGGCCAGCGAGCCGCCGGGACTGTCGAGGCATATGGTCAGGGAATAGGATTCCTCCGGATCGCCGTCGGCGGCGGCCATCTCCCGCACGCGCGAGCGGATGGCGTCGGAGGCCTTTTCGGTGTCGCCTGGCGCGATGATCCCCCTGAGGGTCACGGCACAGCCCATGACCGGGTCCCCTCCGTCGATGATGTCGGCGGCAAGGGCGGGGGTGCCCAGAAGCATGAAGGCCAAGGCAAGACGCATTCGAAAGTCCTTTCAACAAGATAGCCCGACCCTTACCTGCCGGAGCGGGAAGGTCAACGCGATGGGGGCTGTCTTTTCTGGACTTAATCCGGCAATTGAACTGGCCCTATCGCGGGCCGGGGTCGCTGGCTAGATTGGCACGCAAAGCCCGGACGGAGCCTCCGCCGGGAACCGTATGTCCGGGGAGACACTCCATGAAAATGACCACCGAAGAAGCCTTCGTGAAGGTGCTGCAGCGCCACGGGATCGAGCATGCCTTCGGCATCATCGGATCGGCCTTCATGCCGATTTCCGACCTCTTCCCGCAGGCGGGCATCATGTTCTGGGATTGCGCGCACGAAGGGTCGGGCGGGATGATGGCGGACGGGTACACCCGCGCGTCGGGCAAGATGTCGATGATGATCGCGCAGAACGGCCCGGGCATCACCAATTTCGTCACCGCCGTGAAGACCGCCTACTGGAACCACACACCGCTGCTGCTGGTGACGCCGCAGGCGGCGAACAAGACCATCGGGCAGGGCGGTTTCCAGGAAGTGGAGCAGATGGCGCTGTTCCGGGACATGGTCGCCTATCAGGAAGAGGTGCGCGATCCTTCCCGCGTGGCCGAGGTGCTGACGCGTGTGATCTCGAAGGCGAAGCAGGCCAGCGCACCGGCGCAGATCAACATGCCGCGCGATTTCTGGACCCAGATCGTCGATATCGAGATCCCGGAACCGATCGAGTTCGAACGCTCTTCGGGTGGAGAGACCTCTGTCGCGGCGGCGGCGGAGCTTCTGTCGAACGCCAAGGCGCCGGTGATCCAGAACGGCGCGGGGGTGGTGCTGTCGAGCGGCGGCATCGCGGCGTCGATGGCGTTGGCGGAGCGGCTCGATGCGCCGGTCTGCGTGGGCTACCAGCACAACGACGCCTTCCCCGGTTCGCACCCGCTGTTCGCCGGGCCGCTCGGCTACAACGGGTCGAAGGCGGGGATGGAACTGATCCGCGAGGCAGACGTGGTGCTTTGCCTCGGCACGCGGCTCAACCCGTTTTCCACCCTGCCGGGCTACGGGATGGAATACTGGCCCAAGGACGCAAAGATCATCCAGGTGGACATCAACCCCGACCGCATCGGCCTGACCAAGAAGGTGTCGGTCGGCATCGTCGGCGATGCCGCCAGAGTCGCGAATGGCATCCTGCGGCAACTGGCGGCGGATGCCGGGGACGAAGGCCGCGATGCCCGCAAGGCGAAGATCGCCGAGACCAAATCGAAGTGGGCGCAGCAGCTTTCGTCGATGGATCACGAGGACGACGATCCGGGCACCACGTGGAACGAGCGCGCCCGCGCGGACAAGCCCGACTGGATGAGCCCGCGCATGGCGTGGCGCGCGATCCAGTCCGCGCTGCCTCAGGACGCGATCATCAGCAGCGATATCGGCAACAACTGCGCCATCGGCAACGCCTACCCGTCCTTCGACGAGGGGCGAAAGTACCTGGCGCCGGGTTTGTTCGGCCCCTGCGGCTATGGCCTGCCCGCGATCATTGGCGCCAAGATCGGCTGCCCTGACGTGCCGGTGGTGGGCTTTGCCGGGGACGGCGCCTTCGGCATCTCGGTCACGGAACTGACGGCCATCGGCCGGAAGGAGTGGCCCGCGATCACCCACATCGTTTTCCGCAACTATCAGTGGGGCGCGGAAAAGCGGAACTCGACGCTCTGGTACGACGACAACTTCGTCGGCACGGAACTGGACGAGCAGGTGAGCTATGCCGGAATCGCGCAGGCCTGCGGGCTGAAGGGCGTGGTTGCGCGCTCCATGGACGAACTCCGCGACGCGCTGACAGAGGCCTGCCGCGCCCAGATGGAAGACGGTGTGACCACGCTGATCGAGGCGATGATCAACCAGGAACTGGGCGAACCCTTCCGCCGCGACGCGATGAAGAAGCCCAATGTCGTCGCCGGTATCGACCCTGCGGACATGCGGCCCCAGCCGGGCCATGGCTGAACGGTCGGAAAGGGCGGCGTGCCTTGGCGGGCCGCCCGTCGTCGAGGGGTGTTTCGCGTCAGCCCATCGCGATGCAAAGCGCGGTGGCGGCGACGATGTCGTCCACGCTGGCGCCACGGCTCAGGTCGCAGACCGGCCTGCGGAAGCCCTGCAGCATCGGCCCGATGGCCTGCGCCCCGGCCAGTTCCTGCGCCAGCTTGTAGGCGATATTGCCCGCGTCGAGCGACGGAAAGATCAGAGTGTTGGCATCGCCCGCGCCCATCCCCTTCGTGGCGGCGATGGCGGCGTTCAGTGCCGCGTCGGCCTGGATCGGTCCGGTGAAACCGGTCTGCCCGGCGGCGGCACGCACGATGTCGACGGATGGCCCCGCGCCGCTGGTGCCAGTGGAAAAGGACAAAAGCGCCACCCGCGCCTCCCCCAGCAGCGCGGTTGCGGACAGGGCAGAGGCCCTTGCGATGGCGGCCAGCCCCCCGGCGTCGGGGGCCACGTTCACGGCGCAGTCGGCAAAGATCATCTCTCGCCCGTCGGGAAAGACCATCAGGAAGAAGCTGGACGGGATCGTCACGCCCTCCGCCAGGCCGATGGCGATGGAGGCCGCCTCGATCACCCGGCGTGTCGGGTTGGCGATACCGGCGACCATGGCCTCTGCCTCACCCGCGGCGACCATGGCGGCGGCCCGGAACAGCGGGCGCGCCAGCATCCGCCGGGCGATCGGCTCTTTCATGCCGCGCGCGCCGGTCAGGGCCGCGACCTGTGCTTCCGTCGCGGTATCGGTCAGCGAGACGGGCATCGCCAGCCCCTCGGCCAGAAGACGCTCGCGGGCAGCGTCTATGCGCGGCTCTCCCGCTTCGGGAAAGACCACACGGGCCTGCCGGGCGCGGGCCGTTTCGAATGCCTGTTCCAGAACCGCCATGCCACCCCCGCCACCGATGCGCGGCAGACTTTGACCGCGCGGCGGGCGAAGATCAACCTGCGGGGGCCAGCGCTGCGCGCCCGCGAACATCGTTCCGGAAGTGGCGCCCGGATCGCCAAACGTGTCCCGCTTTGGCCGAGTTTCGCGGAACTGCGGCCCGGATGCTTGCGGTCCGGCGGAATTGATCTACCAATGATGCAGACGTGCCCCCGGGTCCCCCGAGAAGCGGCACGGTGACAGGGAGGCCGGATGGGAGAGCCACGGGTCGATACAGCGCCGCGTATCTCGGATGAGGTCCGCAAGACGACGTGCTACATGTGCGCCTGCCGCTGCGGGATCAACGTGCACATGAAGTCCGGCAAGGTCGCCTATATCGAAGGCAATCGTGACCACCCGGTGAACAAGGGCGTGCTCTGCGCGAAGGGCAGCGCCGGGATCATGCAGCACAATTCGCCCGCCCGGCTGAGGGCGCCCCTGCGTCGCACAGGCCCGCGCGGTTCGGGCGAATTCGAGGAAATCACCTGGGAAGAGGCACTGGAAACAGCGGTTTCCTGGCTGAAACCCCTGCGCGAGACGGCGCCCGAAAAGCTGGCCTTCTTCACCGGGCGCGACCAGTCGCAAAGCTTCACCGGCTGGTGGGCGCAGCAATACGGCACGCCGAACTTCGCGGCACATGGCGGCTTCTGCTCCGTCAACATGGCGGCGGCGGGCATCTACACCATGGGCGGCGCCTTCTGGGAGTTCGGCTCCCCCGACTGGGAGCACGCGAAGCTCTTCGTGCTGTTCGGCGTGGCCGAGGACCACGACAGCAACCCGATCAAGATGGGGATCGGCAAGCTCAAGGCGCGCGGTGCGAAGATCGTCGGCGTGAACCCGGTGCGCTCCGGCTACAACGCCGTGGCGGACGATTGGGTGGGGATCACGCCGGGCACCGACGGCCTGCTGATCCTCAGCCTCGTGCATTGCCTGTTGAAGGCCGGGCGCATCGACCTCGACTACCTGTCGCGCTTCACCGACGCGCCGGTCCTCCTCGACGGCGACCCGCGGTCCGATACGCATGGCCTGTTTCTGCGCGACGGGGAGGGCAAGCCCCTTGTCGTCGACCGGCTGAGCGGCAAGACGGTGGCCTTCGACACACCCGGCATCCGGCCCGACCTGGCCGGTCACATCCGGCGGGCCGGCGTCAGCCACGGCACGGTCATGTCCCGTCTGGCCGAGACCTACCTGTCCGACAGCTACGCGCCCGAGGCGGTGGCCGACCGCTGCGGCCTGACGCCCGCGCGTATCCGCGCCCTGGCGGCCGAGATCGCCCGCGCCGCCTTCGATGCGCCGGTGGTGCTGGACCGCCCCTGGACCGACTTCCGGGGCGAGCGGCATGCGCAGATGATCGGCCGCCCGGTGGCCTTCCACGCCATGCGCGGCATCTCGGCCCATTCCAACGGATTTCAGACCTGCCGCGCGCTGCACCTCTTGCAGATCCTGATCGGCGCGGTGGAGACGCCAGGCGGCATGCGGTTCAAGCCGCCTTACCCGAAACCCGCCACCGCCCACCCGAAACCGCACGCACAGTCGGTTCCGGGCCAGCCGCTGAACGGCCCGCACCTCGGCTACCCGCAGGGGCCTGCCGACCTCGCGCTTGGGCCGGACGGCAAGGCGCTGAGGATCGACAAGGCCTTCACCTGGGAAAACCCGCTGTCCGCCCACGGGCTGATGCACATGGTGATCTCAAATGCGGTCGCCGGAGACCCGTACAGGATCGACACGCTGTTCCTCTACATGGCGAACATGGCGTGGAACTCCTCCATGAACACGCAAGGCGTGATGGAGATGCTGACCCGCACCGACGACAGCGGCGACTACGTCATCCCGCGCATCATCTACTCCGATGCCTATTCGTCCGAGATGGTGGCCTACGCCGACCTGATCCTGCCCGACACCACCTACCTCGAACGGCACGACTGCATCTCGTTGCTCGACCGCCCCATATCGGAACCCGGCGCCGCCGCCGACGCGATCCGCTGGCCGGTGGTGGAGCCCGACCGCGACGTGCGCGGTTTCCAGTCGGTGCTGCTGGACCTCGGCGCACGGCTGGGCCTGCCGGGCATGGTGGACGACGCGGGCGCGCCGCTTTACGACGATTACGCCGACTACATGGTTAATCACGAACGCAAACCCGGCATCGGCCCGCTCTCCGGCTGGCGCCTGGGCAAAAACGGGCTGCAACACGGGCGAGGCGACCCGAACGGCGGACAACTCGACAGCTACATCGCCAACGGCGGCTTCAACGCCATGCATATCCCGGTGGATGCGCAGTACTTCAAGCCGTGGAACATGGGCTACCAGGACTGGGCGGTGGAACACGGCCTGATGGACGCGCCCACCCCCTACCTCTTCACCCTCTACGCCGAACCCCTGCGTCGCTTCCAGCGCGCCGCCGAGGGCAAGGGCGACGTCCAGCCGCCCGACCACCTGCGCGACCGGATCAGGGACTGCCTGACGCCGCTGCCCGTCTGGTATCCCCCTTTCGACGGCGGCGACACAGCGGACTTCCCGATCCACGCGCTGACCCAGCGGCCCATGGCGATGTACCACTCCTGGGGCAGCCAGAACGCCTGGCTGCGCCAGATCCACGGCCACAACCCGCTCTACCTGCCGACGGCGCTCATGCAGGCACAGGGCCTGCACGACGGCGACTGGGTGCGCGTCACCTCCCCGCACGGAGAGATCACCGTCCCGGTTCTGGAAATGGTCGCGCTGAACCCGAATACGGTCTGGACGTGGAACGCTATCGGCAAGCGCAAGGGGGCCTGGGCGCTGGACCCGGACGCGCCCGAGGCAACGAAGGGCTTCCTGCTCAACCACCTGATCCACGAACTCCTGCCCCCGAAGGGCGACGGCCTGAGATGGTCGAACTCCGACCCGGTCACCGGGCAGGCCGCATGGTTCGACCTGCGCGTCCGCATCGCAAAGGCCACCCCCCCGCAGGAGGCGCGTCCGCAGACCGGCCGGCAGACCAGCCCCGTTCCTCCCTCTCCGGACACCCTCCGCTGGCAGGTCAGGGACTGACCCCATGTTTCTCTGCTTCCCAAATACTCACGGCACAGGCCTGACCACCCCGCGCGTCCGCCCGGCAAGGGCCACGGCCAACCTTCGGGGCGCCCTCAAATGACACAACTGCCCGAACGCACCGACAGGACACTCGGCCTTGTCATCGACCTCGACACCTGTGTCGGCTGCCATGCCTGCGTCGTGGCCTGCAAGGGCTGGAACACGCAAAGCCAGCCCTCGCCGCTCTCGGACACCGACCCATACGGCGCCGATCCCTCTGGTACCTTCCTCAACCGCGTGCACAGCTATGAGGTCACGCCGGAGGCGGGCGCAGCCCAGCTGGTGCACTTCCCGAAAAGCTGCCTGCACTGCGAGGACGCGCCCTGCGTCACCGTCTGCCCCACCGGCGCCAGCTTCAAGCGGACCGAAGACGGCATCGTGCTGGTGAACGAAAGCGACTGCATCGGCTGCGGCCTCTGCGCCTGGGCATGCCCCTACGGCGCGCGCGAGCTGGACGCCGCCGAAGGGGTGATGAAGAAATGCACCCTCTGCGTCGACCGGATCTACAACGAGAACCTGCCCGAGGAGGACCGCGTCCCGGCCTGCGTCCGCACCTGTCCGGCGGGCGCGCGGCATTTCGGAGACCTCTCCGACCCCGACAGCCCCGTCAGCCTGCTGGTGGCAGAGCGCGGCGGGTTCGACCTCATGCCCGAACAGGGCACCAGACCCGTGAACAAGTACCTTCCGCCCCGACCCCGGGACACCTGGGAAGAGGAAACCGACGTGCTGGCCCCGTGGCTCGCGCCGGTGGCGGAGGAGCCGCGCGGCTTCCTCGGCTGGCTCGACCGGGCCCTCGACAAACTCTGAATCATCTGGCGCAACACCCTGTAGGGCGGGGCTTTGCGCCGCCTTCCTCCGAAGGACAAGAATGCATCCGGCCCCGTCTCTCATCGCCTTCACCACGCTGTCCGGCCTGGGCTTCGGCCTGTTGTTCTGGCTGGGCATCGACGCGACGCCGCCCACCGGCTGGGTGGCCTTCGTCTTCTTCGCTATCGCCTTCGTCCTCGCCCTGGGCGGGTTGGGCGCCAGCGCCAAACACCTCGGGCGGCCCGAGCGGGCGCTCAAGGCCTTCACCCAGTGGCGGTCGAGCTGGCTCTCGCGGGAGGCATGGGCCGCCGCCGCGGCGCTGACACTGAGCGGTTTTTACGCGGCCGCGCTGGTGTTCTTCGCGACGCCGGTCCTGCCGCTGGGTTGGCTGGGCGCGCTCATGGCGCTCGTCACTGTGGGATCGACCGCGATGATCTACACCCAGCTTCGGACCGTGCCGCGCTGGCACGATCCGTCGACGCCCGTGGTCTTCCTCCTCTACGCGCTGGCGGGGGGCGCGCTCTTGTCGGGCCGGGTTGTGGCCGCGATCCTCCTGCTCGTCGCCTGCGGTGCAGCCCAGGGCTGGGTGTGGTGGGACGGCGACCGGCGGTTGGCGCGCTCCGGCACGACGCTGGCCAGCGCCACCGGCCTCACCCATGGCACCCCGCGTGCCTTCGAGCCGCCGCACACCGGGTCCAACTACCTCACGCGCGAGATGGTCTTTGTCGTGGGGCGCAAGCACGCGGCGAAACTGCGGGTCATCGCCGCAACGCTTGCTTTTATCCTGCCGGTCCTGCTGCTGCTCCTGCCGTTCCACCACCTGTTTGCGCTTGTTGCAGTGGTGTCCCATGTGGCAGGGGTGGTGGTGGCCCGCTGGTTGTTCTTTGCCGAAGCCGAACACGTCGTGGGCCTCTACTACGGACGCGCGCCGTCCGGTTGAACGGGAGCGTCCGATCCATGCCATTCCTGCCGGGTTTCGATGAGCGGTGGCGCGATGCGCCGGATTTCATCGACGGCACCCTGCGCGAGATCTGGACCGACCGGCGGCTCGACCGCATCGCGCGGGTCTATGCCGAAGACGCCGTCGTGCACACCGCCCCGGGCCTGCTGCGGGGGCGCGCCGCGATCTTGGCCGAGGCGCAGGGGCGTCTGGCCGCCATGCCCGACATCGCCTTCTTCCCCGAGGAGACCATCTGGACACAGTCGGGGTACAAGTCGGTTCAGGCGTCGCGGCGGCTTTGGTGCCGGGCGACGCATGACGGTCCCGGCCCCTACGGCGCGCCGACAGGGCGCGACATCAGCCATCGCGTGATGACCGACCTCTGGTGCCGCAGCAACGAGATCGGCGAGGAGTGGCGCGTTGCCGACACGCTCGCCATTCTGAACGCCCTGGGAGAGGCGCCGGAAGACTGGGCGCGCGGGACCGTGGCCGCGCAGAGCGGGCCGGACCGCTGTGCGCCGCCTCTGTCGCCTGAAACGGACACGCCGCCGCGCTTCGACGGAAAGGGCAATACGTCGCCTTGGGGCCAGACATTGGCGGACATCCTGACGCGCGTGATGGCGGGCGAGATCGCGGTCCTCTCCCGCCAGTTCGATCCGGCGGCCGAAGTGATCTACCCCGGCGGTCAGCCCGACAGCGGCCCGGAGGCGGCGGCACGGTTCTGGAGCGGTCTGCGCGCCTCGCTCCCCTCCGCACTGTTCGCGGTGCAGAGCGCCATGGGCGAGGATGACGCCCCCGCCAGCCCGCGCGCCGCGGTGCGCTGGACTTTGAACGGGCGGCACGACGGCTGGGGTCTGTTCGGCGCGCCGAGCGGCGCCGAACTGCTGGTCATGGGCATGACCCACGCGGAATTCGGGCCGGACGGCCTGCGCCGCGAATGGACTCTGGTGGATGTGCCGGCGGTCTGGCTGCAGATCGTCCTCGCGCGCGGAGACGGCTGAGGGGGGGCGGAGAATCTCCGCCCTACGTAATGTCGCGCCCGTGGTATCAGGGGCAGCCACGTCCACACGGGCCGGACAGGGCGCCCGGTTCGGACGCCCCGCGAAGACTCGCCCTATTTCGAGCTGAACATGCCCCGCATCCGGTGGCTGCCCTGGTCCAGCCGGTCTCCGGCTTCTTCCAGCATCGGATCGACGCGGCTGCGCCAGAACCGCTTCCACCGCACCCGGATCGCCCAGTAGATCGCCGCCAGCAGCACGAGAATGACGATGGCTGTCCAGGGGATGATCGTGACGTCCGGCCCCGCCACCTGTTTCAGGCCGACTGCGTTCGGGAAGATCGTCAGGAACTCGTTCCGCCAGCCATAGTGCCGCACCGCCACCCAGCGCGGGTTGTCGGCGGTGGATTTCAGGTCGGCCGCCTCAGCTTGCAGGTTCGAGGTGTCGAACTTGAAATAGGGCGGCCAACCCCAGCCGGTGTCCTCGTTGCGATAGACGATGATTTCGCCGTCGTCTTTCCGGGTCTGGATGAAGAACACGTCGCGGTTGGGCAGCGTTCCGTTCGTACCGGTGTCCGCCTGCGCCCAGAACAGGCTGTTCTCGCCCGGATCGACGCGCTTTTCATAGGTGTCGGTGATCCGCACCACATCGTGCTGCGGCAGCGTGTAATGCAGGAAGGCCGCGACCAGCAGCCAGAACAGCGCGATGAACGTCCATTTCACGTATTTCATGGCGGAGCGGACCTTTCAGTGGAAATTCGTAAGATAGATGATCGCGGTGACGGCGCACATAGGCAATATGTAGACCAGTACGATCAGAGTTCGATGGCGGGCACGGTCCCAGCGCGTGGTTTCGGCATCGAGATAGGCGTGAAGGGACATCTCGTCGGGGTTGGCCTTCCACTCCTCAAGGATCAGGCGGCGGCGGCGGGCACGCAGGCTGAGCCACAGCACGACATAAGCGGCCGAGCAGATCACGAACGCGAGGATGAAGAAGCGCCCGAAGGCCAGCATCGCAGTCTCCCTTTGTTCATGACCTGATACGGCCAGCGTGGAAAATCAACGACAAACAGCGCCCGCGCGAAGGTGCGGCGCAGGTGTCACGTATTGGATTCAGCGCGATCCTATTCTTTCCGGACCCTGCATCAGTCCGAAGCGGGCAGCGATTCTGCGCGTTGGTCCGCTCGCACTCTCCTTGCGCATGTGCAGGTTTCAACAAGGAGGACTTGCGAAATGGAAACCGATTCCACATTCCCGGTGCGTCTGCTCGCCTACATTTTCGAGGAGACGGGGCGCTTCGAACAGGTCATGCTGACGGGTTTTGCCGCCTTCGTGGTCGTTGTGCTGGCGGCGGTCCTGATCCTCAGGGAGCTCAGGCACTTGCGGATCCGGTGGAAGTAGCCGCCCTACCAGACGTTGGTGCGCCAGCGGCGCGGGGCGGTGACCGACACCAGCAACAGGATCGGTCCCCAGACCAGCCCCGCCTGGACCCCAAGTAGAAGGAAGTGCAGCACACCGCCCGTCTGGCCGATCAGGCGTGCGGCTGCCGGGGTCTCCAGCAGGTAGAGCACGGCAAACAGGCAGGCCGACAGCCCCACCAGCGCCACCGCCGAAACCAGCGCCGTGGCCGCGATGCCGGGGACGGTTTCCGGCATCAGCCGCTCCAACCCGCGGGTGACGAAGACGGCGAGCGCGATGAGGATCGCCGTGGGGATCAGGAGACCGGTTATCATGTCTCGGAAGATGGCCCCGCCGCGCCCCGAAGGCAACGGGCCGGGGGTTGCGGCGGCGCTGGTGCAGCGTCAAAGTGTCGGCATTGTTTCGAACCCGAGGAGATTTCCATGACCCGATTGACCGCAGGCACCTTGCTTGCCCCCGCTTTTGCCGCCTTGTCCCTGATGGCCCTGCCGGCGCAGGCCGACGAGGTGACCGACCTTCTCGATTCGGCGCGCGAGGCGTATGACGCCGGGGACATCCAGTTCGCGCTCGACGACCTTGAGATGGCCCGGCAGCGGCTGGTCGAGATGAAGACCGCGTCTCTCGGCGCCTTCCTGCCCGACGCGCCCGAAGGCTGGACGCGCGAGGTGAATACCGAGATGAACGCCGGCCTTGCCATGATGGGGGGCGGTGTCGGCGCCGAGGCGCGCTACATGTCGCAGGACGGCGAGGAACTGAAGCTGACCCTGATGGCGGACAACCCGATGGTCGCCAGCATGTCCGCGATGATCTCCAACGCCGGCGCCATGGGGATGAAGACCGAACGCATCGGCCGCCAGCGCTTTGCGGTGCAGGACGGGCAGATGATGGCGCTGGTCGGCAACCGGGTGCTGGTGCAGGCCGAGGGCGATCTGGAAACCGCACGCGGGCTGCTCGACACGATGGACTTCGGGGGCATGGCTGCCTTCGGCCAGTGATCGGCCAGTGATCCGCCGCTACAGGGACGGGCGGCCTTTGCCGCTGCCCGTCTGTCCGCGCGGACCGGACGCCACCGGGCCGCGCAAGGTGTAGGGTGCAGATTCTGCACCCTCGCCAGACCTCAACCGACCACGTTGAAATCGGGACCGTAGGGATAGCCGGTGATGTTCTCGTTGCCGTCCCCGGTGATGACAAGGATGTCGTGCTCGCGGTAACCGCCCGCGCCGGGCTGACCTTCGGGGATGGTCAGCATCGGCTCCATTGAGATCACCATGCCCGGTTCCAGCACCGTGTCGATGTCCTCGCGCAGTTCCAGCCCGGCCTCGCGCCCGTAGTAGTGCGACAGCACCCCGAAGGAGTGGCCGTAGCCGAAGGTGCGGTATTGCAGCAGGTCTCGCTCGGCGAAAAAGTCGTTGATCTTCAGCGTGATATCCGCGCAGGAGGCGCCGGGTTTCAGCAGCGACATGCCGTATTCATGGGCGGCGACGTTGGCCTCCCAGATCTTCAGCGCCGCCGGATCGACCTCGCCCACGAACAGCGTGCGTTCCAGCGCGGTGTAGTAGCCCGAGATCATCGGGAAGCAGTTCAGCGACAGGATGTCCCCGCGCTGCAACTGGCGGGCGGTCACCGGGTTGTGCGCGCCGTCTGTGTTGATGCCCGACTGGAACCAGACCCAGGTGTCGCGGTACTCCGCGTCCGGGAAGCGCGCGGCGATTTCCAGTTCCATTGCGTCGCGGCCCGCCATGGCCACGTCGATCTCTCGGATACCGGGGCGGATCGCGTCGTGGATGGCATAGCCACCCACGTCCGCCACGGCGGCACCGGCGCGGATCAGCTCGATCTCGGCGGCGGACTTCATCATGCGCTGGCGCATCGTGGCGGGTGCGATATCGGCAGAGGTGGAAGGCTTGAGGAAGCTGTCCATCAGCCCCTTGGAGGCCAGCGTCATGTGGTCGGCCTCGTAGCCGATGGCCTTGCCCTCGCCGGTTACCGACAGGATCGCGCGCCAGTAGTTGTTCCGCTCCCAGTCGGTGTAGGTGATGTTGTCGCCATGGCAGCGCCGCCACGGCTGGCCCGCGTCGATGCCCGCGCTGATCGTCACGCTTTCGGTCTGGGTCACGACAAGGCCATAGGGGCGCCCGAACGAGCAGTAAAGGAACCCCGAGTAGTAGGCGATGTTGTGCATCGAGGTCAGCACGGCGGCGTCAAGCCCGGCATCCCTCAGGATCGCGCGCAGCCCGGCGAGGCGGGCGTCGTATTCGGCGGGTGCGAAGGGCAGGACGCGGTCGCCCTGATGGAAGCGGTAGCTTTGTGGGCGGCTCTGGGTTGGCTTTTCGAGGGTCGTGATGGTCATTCCGTGTCTCCTGTCGCGCGGCGGGCCTTCCCCTGCCGCGCTGGCAAACGAAGGTCCCGGCGTACAGGACGGAATCGGGGATGTGTTCGGCGACGCCATCGCCTCCCCTGAGGATGTTCTGCGCCATGCGGGCATGGTCTGGCAAGAGGTGTGTGGCGGGGTCAGCCGCCGACCGGCCAGCCGCCGCGCCTCAGAGCCTCCAGAATGCGCGTTTCCGCATCCGGGCGGCTGTCGTCGATGGCGTGATCGCGGAAGAACCACCATAGGTAGGCGGCAAAGTCTGGCGCCATGTCGGGCGCCTGCCGGATCGCGGCCTCGGCACCGAGGTCATGGACCTTTGCGGCGATGTGGTGGAAGTCGATCTTCCCGAACAGCACGGCGGGCTTTTCCAGGAAGTATCCCGCCGCAGCGACGGAGGAGTTTTGAGTCGCCACGTAGTCGCAGGCGAGCAGCAGCGCCGCCGTGCCGCCGAGGCTGACGGTTAGGCGGGGGACCCGGCGTTGCAACGCGTCGAGCGCGTCGGTCTCCGCCGCGCTGTAGCGTTCCTTCGGGTGTAGGGTCGCATGCACGCGACGGGCGGGATCGTGCGCCAGCACCGCCTCCAGCATGGCCAGCGGCGACATGCTCTGGAAACTGCGGTGCTCCTGCAGGCGGCCCTGCAGCGGGACCAGCACCATGCCCTCCCGCGTGATCCGCGCATCGGCAAAGTGACGGGCGCGCATGTTGCGCAGAAAGCGCGCGGCCTTCTGCGGGTTCACCGTGTCAGGGTCGAACTCTGCCCGCGCCACAGGCCAGGTCCAGCGTTCGGCGCTGCGTTCGATATGCCAGAAAGGGGCGAAGTAGGTGCGCCGGAAGGTCAGGCCGCGCGGGTTCGGTGGCTCGATCATCCGCACCAGCGCGTAGCCGGGGCGGTCGCGGGCGGCGGCCAGTTCCTCCGGGCTGTCGTCATGCAGGTGCACGTCCCAGCCACGGGCTTCCAGCAGGTCGCGCAAGGTCGACAGGAACGGCAGCCGCCCGGCCAGCAGACGCGCGCGCAGGGCCGGGTAGAGGTAGAACCGCGCGACCTTCGGTTCAGGCACCGCCCGGTTCCAGCCAAAGCTTGTAGAGCAGGGTGACACCGTCCATCCGGGCCTTCTTAAGTTTTGCCAGAAAGACGCGGTAGGCCAGCTTCGGATCGCGGTGGTCGGTCCAGTTGTAGCCGTCGCGGTCGTTGCCGAGGATTTCCCAGCCGATGTCGCTGGGCGGTTCGCGGAACATCCGGGCGGCGGCTTCCATCAGCGCGACACCCTCGCCGCGCTTCAGCCCGTAGCGGGCCAGTTCGTCGGCCTGCGCGGCAGGCAGCCATGGCGCGCCGTCGCCGGTGTGGGCGGCGGCGAACCATGCGGGCAGGTCGACGACAACATCGCCATCGTCGACCAGCAGATCGAAGCGTTCCGGACTTATACGCTTAGGCAAACGTATTTCATCTCCAGGTAGTCCTCGATCCCGTGGTGGGAGCCTTCGCGGCCAAGGCCGGACTGCTTGACGCCACCGAAGGGCGCGACCTCGGTCGAGATGATTCCGGTGTTCACGCCGACGATGCCGTATTCCAGCGCTTCGGCCACCTTGTACACGCGGCTCAGGTCCTTGGCGTAGAAGTAGGACGCAAGGCCGAAGATGGTGTCGTTCGCCATCTCGATCACGTCGTCCACGTCGTCGAACTTGAAGAGCGGCGCCAGCGGCCCGAAGGTTTCATCGGTGGCGACCTGCATGTCCTGCGTGACGCCGGTCAGGATGGTCGGCGGCAGGAAGTGGCCTTCGCCGCTCAGCGGCTTGCCGTCGCCATAGACCACCTTCGCCCCCTTGGAGGTCGCGTCGCTGATGTGCTCCTGCACCTTGTCGATGGCATCGGAGTTGATCAGCGGGCCAAGGTCCGTGCCGTCTTCCAGGCCGTCGCCGACCTTCAGCTTGGCCGTGGCGGCCTGCAGCTTTTCGGCGAAGGCGTCATAGACACCCGACTGCACGTAGATCCGGTTCGCGCACACGCAGGTCTGGCCGTTGTTGCGGAACTTGCACATGATCGCGCCCTGTACGGCGGCGTCGAGGTCGGCGTCGTCGAACACGATGAACGGCGCGTTGCCGCCCAGCTCCATCGAGCACTTCATCACCTGGTCTGCGGCCTGGCGCAGCAGGATGCGGCCCACCTCGGTCGAGCCGGTGAAGGTCAGCTTGCGGACTTTCGGGTTCTCGCAGAACTCCTTGCCGATCTCCGACGAGGACGACGATGTCACGACGTTGAACACGCCCGCGGGCACGCCGGCGCGTTCAGCCAGCACCGCCAGCGCGATGGCCGACAGCGGCGTTTCCTTGGCCGGGCGCGCGACGAAGGCGCAGCCCGCCGCCAGCGCCGGACCGGCCTTGCGGGTGATCATCGCCGAAGGGAAGTTCCACGGCGTGATGGAGGCGGCGACACCGATCGGCTGCTTCATCACCATGATGCGCTTGTCGCGCTGGTGGCCGGGGATGGTCTCGCCGTAGATACGCTTGGCCTCTTCGCCGAAGAACTCGATGAACCCGGCGGCATAGGCGATCTCGCCCTTGGCTTCGGCCAGCGGCTTGCCCTGCTCGGCGGTCATGATGATGCCGAGATCGTTCTGGTTCTCCACCATCAGGTCGAACCACTTGCGCAGGACGGCGGCCCGTTCCTTGCCGGTCCACGTCGCCCAGTCCTTCTGGGCGGTGTAGGCTGCGTCGATGGCCTTGGCCACCTGATCGCGGCTCAGGTCGCAGACCTCGGCGATGACATCGCCACGGGCCGGGTTGGTGACGGAAAACGTCTTGTCGCCGGTGATCCACGCGCCGTCGACGTAGGCGCGGGTCTCCAGCAGGGTTGGATCCTTGAGCAGGCTTTTGAGATCGGTCGTCTGGTCGAGCATGGTTTCCTCTCCGCTTTTATGCGTTAGGGTGCACACCTAGTGCGCACCGTACGCAAGTGTAATCGGGCTGTCCGTCCGTCGAACGGGACAGGACTTGCCCCTCTCTACTCCTTTCGCCCGGCGGGTTGAAACGGCATTTGCAGCGGTATGGCAAGGAACGGCAGGAACGCAGGACAAAGATGGACCAGAAAACAGACCTCTCAGACGCTTACGAGAACGGCGCCTATATTCCGGACGCGGCCGGCTATCCGCCCCGCTGGGCGAGCGAGGCGCAGGCTTATCGCCAGCGCCTGTCTCCGGCGCAAAAGGCGGTGCTGGGGCTGCCTTACGGTGAAGAGGCGCGGCACCGGATGGACCTGTTCCTGCCCGACCGTACACCGGAGGGGCTGGTCGTTTTCGTGCACGGAGGCTACTGGCAGCGTTTCGACAAGTCCGACTGGTCGCATTTCGCCGAAGGCGCACGGGCGCGCGGATGGGCCGTGGCGATCCCGTCCTACGACCTCTGTCCGTCGGTCCGGATCCGGGACATCACCGCCCAGATCGTGCAGGCCGTGACCATCGCCGCCGAAGAGGTACAGGGTCCGATCCGCCTGACCGGCCATTCGGCAGGCGGGCATCTTGTGGCACGCATGGGAACCGGCGTTCTGCCCGAGGACGTTGCGGCGCGGGTCAAGGCGATCCTGCCGATCTCTCCACTGTCTGACCTGCGGCCGCTGATGGAGACCGCGATGAACGCCAACCTGAAGCTGGATGCAGAGGAGGCACGGACCGAAAGCCCGATCTTCCACTCTGCCCCACGCGCCAAGGTGACGGTCTGGGTGGGCGGCGCCGAACGTCCCGCATTCCTCGAACAGGCGGAATGGCTGGAGGAGGCCTGGGGCTGCGCGCGCGTCGTCGATGAGGGCAAGCATCACTTCGACGTGATCGACAGCCTCGCCGATCCCTCGGGGGCGCTGACCGAACGGCTCCTGTCGATGTGATCCGGAGGCGACCGGCGTGACGATGGATAGGGCGGGGCTTTGCGCCGCCTGCCGCCTTTGCGTGAAAAATCTGCTACCCTGCGCCAAGGAATGGCGCGCGGGGCGCGTCTCAGTCACAAGATGCGCATGGATGTCAGTGACGAAGCCTTGGCCCGCGCGGCCGCAGACGGAGACCGGGAGGCGTTCGCCCTGCTGGTGGGCCGTGTCTACGACCGTGTCTACGCCTATGCCATCCGCCTGACGGGCAACCGGGCGGATGCCGAAGATCTGGCGCAGGATCTCTGCGCCGCGCTGCCCGCCAAGCTGCAGTCCTTCCGGGGCGAGGCGCGCCTGAAGACGTGGCTCTATCGCATCGCCGTCAACGCCGCGCGGGACCGCTTTCGCCGCCGCGCCACCTACATGAAGGCTGCCGAAGGCTGGGGCGACTGGGAACAGGCGCGGCAGGCCGAGATCGCCGAACAGGCGGAGCGGCGCGACTGGCTGACACGGGCGATGGGCGCCCTGTCGGTCGACCTGCGCGAGACGCTGGCGCTGGTGCTCGACGGCATCAGCCAGGCCGAGACGGCCGAGATCCTCGGCATCCCCGAGGGCACCGTCGCATGGCGCGTCTCGGACGCGAAGAAACGCCTTCGGGCCTTGAAAGAGGCCGAAGCGCGGGAGGTGACGAAATGAACGACGACCTCGACGATCTGAACGAGCTGAAGGACCTCTTCGACAGGGAGCTGCCGAAGCCCGATCCCGCGCGCCGGGCCGATGCCATCGCGCTGGCGATGAAAAATTTCGACCGGACCCAAGAAACGGCGGACGTGGCGCGTCAGACCTCTGAATCACAGCCCAAGGGCATATTCAGAGGAGCCATTCACATGCTGTTTCAGATGAACACCCGCGCCGTATTGACGGCAACGACCGCGCTGGCCGCAGTGGCGCTTGTCGCGGTCATCCCGGTCGTCACGCAGATGCCGGACCGGATGAGCGGAGGGATCGCCGGGGACCGGTCCGAGGTGAAGACCGACATGGTCGCACCGGACCCCGCGCCGCAGCCGGAGCTCTTCTCCGTTGACGACGTCCAGGCGTTGGCCCCGGGTGACGGGGGCGCGACGGCCACCGACACCGGTCGTGCGAGGGTGTCGGACAGTGCGGTGACAGAGCCGCCGATGCCGCCTGCCGCCGCACTGGAAGCGCGCGAAGAGTTCGACGCCGACGCGCCCGCGCCGCGTGTCCCCAGCCGGTCCGCCGGCGACATGACCCTGCGGCGGTCGACGGCCCCCACCGGCGCGGCGCCTCAGTCTGGCGGAGGGCTCAGCGGTGGGTTCGGTGGCGCTCTGACCGGGCAGGTCAATGGACGTATCGCCCCGGCGCCCGTCCCGGTTCCGCAATTCGAACCGGTGCCGACGCCCGCGCCCGATACCGAGGCTTTCCCGGAAGCTGAGCAGAATCCGATCAAGGTGACGGCGGAGGACCCGGTGTCGACCTTCTCAATCGACGTGGACACGGCGTCCTGGTCGATCATCCGCAACTCGCTGACCCGGGGCATGTTGCCGTCCAAGGACGCGGTGCGGATCGAGGAAATGGTGAACTACTTCTCCTACGACTACCCGGCGCCGGAGGGGGACGCGCCTTTCGCGACCCATGTCGGCATCTCCGACAGCCCGTGGCGCGAGGGCACGCAGATTGTGCAGATCGGTCTGCAGGGGATGCTGCCGGAGGCGCGCCCACCGATGAACCTCGTCTTCCTGATCGACACCTCCGGGTCAATGCAGGACGCCAACAAGCTGCCGCTCCTGAAGCAGAGCTTCCGCCTGATGCTGGGCCAGCTTGGCGAAGAGGACATGGTGTCCATCGTGACCTACGCCGGGTCGGCGGGCCGGGTGCTTGAGCCGACCAAGGCATCTGACCGTCAGACGATCCTCGACGCGCTGGACCGGCTTGAGGCCGGGGGCAGCACGGCCGGGCAGGCGGGGCTGCAACAGGCCTATGCCACCGCCACCGAGATGGCCCGCGACGGCGCGGTCAGCCGGGTGATCCTGGCCACGGACGGCGACTTCAACGTCGGTATCAGCGATCCGGACGACATGAAGGACTATATCGAGACGCAGCGCGGGACGGGCACTTATCTGTCTGTGCTGGGTTTCGGGCGCGGCAACCTCGACGACGCGACGATGCAGGCGCTGGCGCAGCACGGCAACGGCATGGCCGCCTACATCGACACTCTGTCGGAGGCGCAGAAGGTGCTGGTCGACCAGTTGACCGGCGCGCTGGTGCCCATCGCCGACGACGTGAAGATCCAGGTGGAGTGGAACCCCGCAGAAGTGGCAGAGTACCGACTGATCGGCTACGAGACCCGCGCCCTGCGCCGCCAGGACTTCAACAACGACAAGATCGATGCCGGAGAGATCGGCGCCGGGCACCAGGTGACTGCGCTTTACGAGATCACGCCGGTGGGCTCGGACGCGCGGATGACCGACCCGCTGCGTTACGCGCCGGAACAGGTGGCTGCGGAACAGAGCGGCGCTGAGAGTGCCGAACTGGGCTTCCTCCGCCTGCGCTACAAGGCGCCGGGCGAAAGCGAGAGCCGACTGATCGAGACGCCGGTTCGGTCGGATGCCGGGCCCTTGCCTCAGGCCGACTGGGCCACCGCCATCGCGGGCTTCGGCCAGATCCTCACGGGCTCGGACCTGATCGGCGACTGGTCGATGGGCGACGCCATCGCGCTGGCCACGGGTGCGCGCGGCGAGGACCCCTTCGGTTACCGGCAGGAGGCGATCAACCTGATGCGCCTTGCGCAAAGCCTGCAGCGCTGACCCGCGCACACGCCTGACGAGGGCGGCGGGACGGACGCTCGCGCACTGCGCATCGCCCCGCCCGCCGTCCCGCCTATCGAGCTGCAAGAACCCTGCCTCCGCACACCCCCGGAGGCAGGGTTTCACCGCGCCTTAACAAAACCGTCACGGCACTGTTACGCTGCGGGACCAATGCGGCACCCATGTCATTCCGACAAGGAGCCATCACATGACCATCCGTTCGATCTGCCTGACCAGCGCACTGGCGCTGACGGCCGGCACGGCCTTTGCCGAAAGCCACGGCCAGATGAATTTCAACCGCATTGCCGCCTTTGCCACGCCGCTGAACATGGCCGAGGGTGAGGACACGCAACGCGAGACCTCCGCCGAGATCATCGCCGCCTCCGAAGACGGCATGACGCTGGTCTACACCGACAGCCCGCTGGGCGCCGTCGGCCGCGTCGACATCACCGACCCGAAGGCGCCGAAGCCCCTGGGCAACACCGATGTGGGCGGCGAACCGACATCTGTCACCGTGATCGGCAACACCGCCTTCATCGGCGTGAACACCTCCGAATCCTACACGCAGCCGAGCGGCAAGCTGGTGTCGATGGACCTCGCCACCGGCGCGCTGACCGGCGAATGCGACCTGGGCGGCCAGCCCGATTCCACCGCGCATGACGACGCGGGCACCTTCGTCGTCGCCGCGATCGAGAACGAGCGTGACGAGGACGCGGGCGATGGCCGCGTGCCGCAGATGCCCGCCGGCTGGGTATCGAAGGTGATGATCGAGAACGGCGCGATGAACTGCGATGTCGTGAAGATCGACATGACCGGCCTGGCGGAGATCGCGGGCGAGGACCCGGAGCCGGAATTCGTCGACGTGAACGGTCTGGGCGAGATCGTCGTCACACTGCAGGAAAACAACCACATCGTGGTGATCGGTGCGGACAACGCGGTGATGGCGCACTTCCCCGCCGGTGCCGTGGACCTGACCCGCATCGACACCGAGGATGACCGCGCCTCGCTGGTGTTCGACGGCGAACAGCCGGGCCGCCTGCGCGAGCCCGATGGCGTGCAATGGCTGGACGACACCCACTTCATGCTGGCGAACGAGGGCGACATGGACGGCGGCTCCCGCTCCATCACCGTCTTCGCCAAGGACGGCACCGAGGTGTTCGAGAGCGGCTCCGACTTCGAGACGCCGATCATCCAGGCCGGCCACTACCCCGACAAGCGCTCCGACGCGAAGGGCGTGGAACCGGAGGGCATGGAATTCGCCACCTTCGACGGCACGCCCTATGCCTTCGTGCTGGGCGAGCGGTCCTCCACCGTGTCTGTCTACGACACAACCGACCCGGCGAACCCGGTGTTCAAGCAGCTCCTGCCTTCTGGCATCGCGCCCGAAGGCGCCATCGCCATCCCCGGGCGCAACCTCTTCGTCACCGCCAACGAGGCGGACCTGATCGAGGACGGCGGCGTGCGGGCGCACGTGATGATCTACGAATACCAGGACGCCCCGGCAGCCTATCCGCAGATGACGTCCGAAGGCGCCGACGCGCTGATCGGCTGGGGTGCGATTTCGGGCATGGTGGCAGGCGAGGACGGCATGATCTACGCCGTCAACGACAGCTTCTACGCCTATCAGCCGACGATCTTCACCATCGACCCGTCGCAGACCCCGGCGCGCATTACCCGTGCCCTGCCGGTGACCCGCAACGGCATGCCCGCGCAAAAGCTCGACATGGAAGGCATCGCGCTGGACGGCGAGGGCGGCTTCTGGGTGGCCTCCGAAGGCCGCACCGACCGCGTCGTGCCGCATGCGATCTACCACGTGAATGCCGAGGGCGAGATCGAGGACGAGATCGGCCTGCCCGCAGAGCTGCTCAACAACGAGGTCCGCTTCGGGTTCGAAGGCATCACGCAGATCGGCGACACTCTTTGGATGGCCGTCCAGCGTGAGTGGAAGGACGATCCGAAGAACACCGTGAAGCTGGTCGCCTATGACCTCGGAACCGGGGAATGGGGCGCTGTCCGTTACCAGAAGGCCGCACCGGAAAAGGGCTGGGTCGGCCTGTCTGAGATCGTGGCCCACGGCGACTGGGTCTACGTCGTCGAGCGTGACAACCAGATCGGTGCGGACGCTGTGACCAAGAAGATCTACCGCATCCCCGCAGCCGAGATGGTCGCGGCGCCGCTGGGCGGCGACCTGCCGGTCGTCTCGAAGGAAGAGGTCGTGGACCTGATCCCGATGCTTCAGGCGCAGGGTGGCTACGTGGTCGACAAGGTCGAAGGTCTGGCCATCACCGCAGACGGCACGATCTGGGCCTCCACCGACAACGATGGCGTGGACGACAGCTCGGGCGAGACGTTCTTCTGGAAGGCCGGCACGGCCAACACCGCCGCCCACTAAACCGGTCGTATCCACGAACCCAAGGCGCCCCGCAGACCTCTTGCGGGGCGCTTTCCTTTTGCGCCGCGCGTGGCGGCCCGACGGGACGTCCGCCACGCAGGTGAGCCTGCGACAGAACACCCGGCACCCCAACACAGTCGTGACATCCATGCCACGATTGCCGGATCGGTTCCGGGACGACGTGCCAAGGTCCTCTGACCGGACAGGATTGTCAGGCGCGCTGGTCTCACGTCATGGCTGCCCTACGTCTTTGGCAGGCGTTTTGTTGCGCCGTCTGAAGACAACCGGGCCTTAAACCTTGTGTGCCAGACTTCGGCTGAAACCATGGGGAAGGTTCGATGCCGGAGGATCCTGAATTGTCTTTCGTTCTGTGCATTGTGGCGGGTGCCCTGGCCGTGGCGGCAGGTGCATTCGGCGCCCTCAGCTTCGCCCCTTCGGCCTGCGCGCTGCTTGGCGTTCTGGCCACGCTGCGGATCTGCTGGCTGGACGACAACATCGCCAACGACCTGCTCGACCGTGAACAGCTTCCGCCCAGTTACATCAACGCACAACGCCGCCAACGCTGGCTTGAGGCGCTTCTGCTGGGCCGCGCCGTGCCGCAAGAGACGCCGACCCCCGCGCAGGTCGCCACCCGCATGCGGGCGGAGGTGCAGGTCTGGTCCGCCATCGTCGTCGCGGGCGCGGCGGCCATGCTGGCTCGGACCGCGCCCTTCGGGATGCTGGTGTCCTGCGGACTGGCGCTCTGGGCGTTCCTCTGGGCATTCCGCTTCGCCGACCGGCTTTCGGCGACGCTGTGGCTTGTGGAAACCGGCCGTGTGCTGCCGAGAGAGGATCTCTTGCGCCGCGTCAGCTGGGCGTATTCCGGCCGCAACGACCGAAACCGTTAGCCTTTCAGCAGGCGCGGTAGCATCTCTGCCAGAAGGTCCCAGACGATTCGCACCCGGGGGCTGGTCTTCAGCTCCCGATGGGCCACCAGCCAGACGGGATAGTCGAAGGTGACCTCGGGCAGGACCTGCACCAGCAAAGGGTCGCCGCTGCCCAGTGTGACAGGCCCGATCCCGATCCCCAAACCCTGCCGCGCAACTTCCCAATGCACGGCGTGCGAGGTGGTGCGCAGGCCAAAGCTCGTATCCGTCACCGCCACGCCGCGCTGCGTCAGTGCCGCCACGAAGGGCGCGTTTTCCTCGAAGCCGATGAACCGCGCCTTGTCCAACTCGGCCGGGCCGCGCACCTCGCCCAAGCTTGCGGCGTAGTCCGGACTGCAGAACAAGCCGGCGGTGTCGTCGGTCAGGCGCTTGCCGATCAGGTCTGGCTGATCCGGCGCGGCATTGCGGATAGCGATGTCCGCTTCGCGCCGCTTCAGGTCGCTCATGCGGTTGGAGGACACGACCTCTACCCGTATGCCGGGGGCCACCTCTGCCAGCCGCTTCAGGACCGGCGGCAACAGCCACATCGCGTAAAGCTCCGGCGCGGCGATGGCGACCGGCCCGGACACGTCCGTCGCCTGTCCGGTGGCGGCCAGCGACACGGCGACTGCCGCCTCACCCATGGCGCGCACGTGTTCGACCAGCCGCGTGCCCGATTCCGTCAGAACCAGCCCGCGCCCGACCCGTTCGAACAGAACCACGCCCAGCTCTTCCTCAAGCGCCGTGACCTGCCGACCCAGCGTCGGCTGGGTCATGCCCAACGCCCGCGCCGCTGCCGAAAGCGACCCTTCCTCGGCTGTGACGAGGAAGGCCCGCGCGCGGTTCCAGTCGAAAGTGACAGAGCGCCAGTCCATGCAGTCCTGTATGGATGACGGCCGATTTCACGTCAAAAGCAAAAGAGGGGGCACCAGGCCCCCTCCCGTTCGTCGTGCAGATCAGATCTCAGTTGACGGTTTCGGCGTCCACGACATCCTTCTCGACCGCCTTTACATCCGGTTTCGCGATCTCGATCCGGCGCGGTTTCAGCGCTTCCGGGATCTCGCGCTTCAGGTCGATGTGCAGCATGCCGTTCTCATGCGTGGCTCCGATGACGCGCACGTGGTCGGCAAGGTGGAAGCGGCGCTCGAAGGCGCGGGTGGCGATGCCGCGGTGCAGGTAGCTGCGGTTCCCGTCCTCGTCCGCCTTGCGGGCCGAAACGATCAGCGCGTTCTCCTTCACCTCGACGCCAAGGTCGCTGTCCGCGAAACCGGCCACCGCGATGGAGATGCGATAGGCGTCGTCGGCGGTCTTTTCGATGTTGTACGGCGGATAGCCCGGCTGCGGTGCGTCGTTGGTCAGGACGCGGTCCATCATCTCGGCCAGTTGGTCAAAGCCGACGGATGCACGGTAGAGCGGGGCAAAATCAAAATGTCGCATGGAATCCTCCAGTTGAGCGATACCTGTGTCCGGCCTTCCCATCGGGGACAGACCGTCTTTTCAGTTACCGGAACCCTGTCAGAGGCGTTCCGGTACGCAAAAATTGGGCACGCCACGCGCGCGTTTCAAGAGCCTCCAGCACACGAAAAAGCGCCCCGAAGACGGCTCTTCGGGGCGCTTTCACAAAGATGTGATCGTAAGATCAGAACTTCATTTCGTAACCGAGACCGACGGTGCCCATACGGACGTTCTCGCTCTTGGAACCGGCGAGGGTCATGATGACGCGGCCGCCGCCCTTGGTGTCGAGACCGAAGTTCAGGGCCAGGTCGAAGCGGTTTTCGTCGGTGCCACCCGGCGTCGCCGTGACGGTGCCGCCGCTGTTGACGTCGATGTCCTCGTTCATCACGTGGTTCCACGAGAAGTCGACGTCGGTGTGCAGCGCGCCAAAGCTCATCGCGGTCGTCTTTTCCCAGCGCATGCCCAGCTTGCCGAAGGTCGTCGTCTGGTCGTAGCCCGGAATGATCGCGCCGTTGCTTGCGGTGAAGCTGTCAATTTCCAGCAGTTCGCGCGACACGCCGATATAGGGCATCAGGATGTTCGAAGCCTGCCCGCCGATGGCGAAACGCTGACCCAGCTCCAGCGAGGCGGAGCGGTAGTCGCTTTCCGTGGAACCGGACGCCGTGCCGGTCGGGAACATCATGGTGTAGTCGTGGTCGGTCCGGCCGGCGGTGATGTCACCATACAGCTGCAGGCCGCCCGACGTCTGGTACAGGCCGTAGAGGCTCGCCGTCTTGGTGTCGCTGTCGGAGTCGAAGCCGCTGGCATCGCTGGAGCTGTTCAGGCCGCTCAGGGCGATACCGGTGCGGAACAGGTACTGCTGCGTCTGGAAGGTGTAATCGGCGCCGATGGTCAGGCCTTTGCCGCTGAGGTCGGTGCCGCCGGAAGCGGAGCCGGAGGATGCGGTTGCAAAGGCGTAGCCGCGCAGGCCTTCGATGCCCAGCATGTCGTTGACGATCGCATTGCCCTGGGTCGAGTAGAAGCCGCCGGTGCCCAGGTAGCTTTTCACCAGAGCCAGGATGCGGATCTGCGCGCGGATGTTCTGCGCGACCGTCATCGACGAATTGCGGAAGATGTCGGTGGTCAGGATGAACTTGGTCCCGGCATCGGTGGCTGCGTTGATGACGCAGGTCTGAAAGGCCAGGGCGAAGGCCGCCGCAGCATCGCCGCCAAGGCGGAGCTGGTTGAGGTCGGCGACACAGCCGCCCTTGGTGGCCAGCGCGAGGTCGGCGTAGTCGGCTTCAGTGGTGCCGTAGCCGCCGACGAAGTTGCCGTGCGCGGTCGAAGCGAAGGTGGTCCCGGTCTGTATCAGCGTGGTGGTGCCGTCGGTGGAAATCGCGGCGTCGCCGTTGGCGTCCCGGATGCCGATGTCGACCATCGCCACGAGGTTCGCGCCGGCAGTCTGGATCGCGTTCAGCACGTCGGCATACAGCACATTGCCGGAGGTCGTGTCGTCACGGTCCTCGTCGGTGATGAGCACCAGCGTCGTGTTGCCGGCAGGAATGGTGTAGTTTTTCAGCACGTAGTCGATGGCGGCATAGCCGTCCTCGGTGCCGCCCGGCGTGGTCAGGTTGAGCGTTGCCGCCGACAGGTCAGTGGCGTTGCCGATCTGGTTGCCGCCAATGGTGAACTCGCGGATCAGGCCCGGGTTGGTGGAACCCGCGGCAAAACCCATCAGGCCGTAGTTGCGGGTTCCGAAGCCTCCGACGGCCAGCGAGGCGTCGAGGTCGAGCACGAACTGCGTCAGGAAATCCTGCTCGCCGGACATGGAGCCCGATTCGTCCATCATGAAGATGATGTTGGATGTTGCGTTCTGCGCGTGTGCGGGCGCGGCCAGAGCGAGTGTCATCGCCGTGGAGGCGGCTAGAAAAGTCTTGAACATTATGTCCCCTCACCGAAAAAAAGCGGGTGCTTGCTGCGGTGAAAGTGCCAAAAACCTATTCGCCCGAATAGTGGTCAAAATTACGAAGCGTTAAGAATGTTGCGCGCCGGAAACAGGTGCTCCCCAACAGGCGTGAAACGCTCAATCTTTTGGCGCATTCATCCCAGGTGGGCGCACGAATCGGGCGCCTCCCGCCCGTTCGGCCCCGCCGGGCAGAAGAACCGTTCCAATCCGGGCACGCGGCGCCGTGTGGCGACTCAGCCGATCCTTCAGGATGACGATGTGAGTCGTCAGCTCCATTCCGAACACCCTGGCCGTCCCTTCCGCGTCTATGCCGGTGGCCGAGACCAGCGACAGGATGCGCAACCCGCCGCCATGTTCGGCCAGTAGCGGCGCGCCCGACGCGCCGTAGCCCGCCGTGCAGTCGAATACGAGGATGCCGCCAACGATACGTGCCAGCAGGCCGCAGGCGCGGGGGGCCGACCCACCTCGGTGGAGCGCGTCGCCGTAGGGCGCAAGGTAGACCGTCCCGTCCGGTGCCCGGGCCGGGTGCAGTGCGATGGGGCGGGCGTCATTCGATGAAATGGCCTCGGACAGGCGAAGGAGGGCCACGTCGTTGGCGATCTTCGCCTCGTCCAGCCCGATCCCGCCGTTGTCGCTGTACCCGGGCGACACCGCCCAGTCGGCCACGCCACGGCGCACGGCCGCCGCGCCAAAGCCTATCTCGAACCGCACCTTCTGCGGCAGGACCGGCTGGCCGTTGTCGTCGTACAGGCAATGCGCTGCCGTCAGCACGATATCGGCCTCGATCAGCGTTCCGGTGCAGGACGTCTCGCCGTTGGCCAGCCGGCCCACCGCCTCCCATCCGGTCAGGGCTGCGGCGCCGCTGGCCAGCCAGAGACCGCCCATGAGGCCCAAGGCCGCGTATCTCAGGGCTTCACGAATTTTGCACCTGTTTCCCGCCGGGCGCCCGCGGCCATCCGTTCCAGCCCGTTGCCCGGGTCCTGCGCCGTCTCCAGCGCCGCGCGCAGTTCCGTGAGGGGGTCGAGAAGGTCCACGGCAAGCGACACCGGCTTGCCGTCAGCCTCCGCCTTCGCCGAGATGACGGAGACGATCCGCGCTTCGCCATCCGCACCGAAGGCAAAGACCGGGGACCCGGAGGCGCCGAAATCGACGCTGCACGAAAGGACCAGCATGTCCGACTGGTGCGCGATCACGGTGCAGAGATCCTGCATCGACGGTGCCTCCGACCGGTTGTGGGCGTAGGACACCACGCCGACCTCTGCACCCGGCACCGGCAGGTCGCTGGTGCCGAAGGGTAGGACGGTCGTGTTGCGGATCGGGTGCTGAAGCTCGATCAGGGCGATGTCGTGACCCACCCGCGCCACGCCGTCGGAGGACGCGAAATCGTACTTCGGATGCGGCATGGCCTTGCGTGTGCGCCGATAGGCCGCCGCCCGCCCGTTGCGCCACCCGGCCAGGAACTGGATGTCGTCGACCGGCACGCGGGCCCCGGTGGCCGGATCGAAAAGGCAATGCGCCGCCGTCAGGACAAGGCTGGGCGTGATCAGCGCGCCGGTGCAGAAGGCCTCTCCGGCGATCTCCAGCCGCCCGACCGCTTCCCACCGCCGCGCGCCCTCGGTGCTCTCCATCGAAAAGATGCCCTGTGCCGGGGCGCTCGTTGACAAAAATATCAGGCAGATGGCGAAAATTGCGCGCACTTGGTCTTTCCTCTTTGCGCGCGGTTTACCGGTTCTTCAGGGCAAAAATGCGGCACATCGGAGTGGATCGCACGACCGACGATGGATCGGCAAGATCACGTCTGCAGCGCCGGCGGCTTCGGCCCGCCTGTCGCCCAGTCCAGAAGTTCGACCGTGTGCACCACCGGCACGCCGGTGCCCGACCCGATCTGCATCATGCAGCCGATGTTGCCGGCGGCGATCACGTCCGGGGTCTTCGCCTCCAGCGTCTTCACCTTGCGCGCCTTGAGCTGTTTCGAGATCTCCGGCTGCATCAGGTTGTACGTTCCGGCAGAGCCGCAGCACAGGTGGCTGTCGGCAGGTTCCACCACGTCGAATCCCGCGCGTTTCAGAAGGTCCTTGGGCGTGCCCTTGATCTTCTGACCATGCTGCAAGGAGCAGGCCGCGTGGTAGGCGACGCGCAGCGGCCCCGCCCCGCCGGGCGTGTCCCGGGCGCCCGCACGGTCGATCCCGGCGATCCCCATGCGCGCCGGGCTGACGCCCGCCTCCGGAACCTCCGGCATCAGGTCGGCCAGCACCTCCGTCACATCGCGGGCGATGGACGCCACCCGCGCGGCGTCCCCGGCCAGCGGCGTCTCGCGGAACATGTGGCCATAGTCCTTCACGGTTGTCCCGCAGCCCGACGTGTTGATGACCACGGCGTCCAGCCCGGCGCCGTCCATCTCGCGCGCCCAGGCCCGGATGTTCCGGCCGGCGGTGCCATGCGCCTCTTCGGACTTGCCCATGTGATGCGTCAGCGATCCGCAGCAACCCGCGCCCTCGGCCACGACGACCTCGCACCCCAGCCGCGTCAGCAGCCGGATCGTGGCGTCGTTGATGTCGGTGTTCAGCGCCCGCTGCGCGCAGCCGGTCATCAGCGCAACCCGCATCCGCTTCGGCACCTCCGGCGCAAAACTTTGCGGATCGTCGTTGCGCGACACGGGCGGCACCTGCTTCGGCGCCATCTCCAGCATGGCGCGCAGCCGCGCATCGGGGATCAGACGCGCGAAGGGTCGCCCGATCTTCGCCCCCAGCAGGGCCAGCCGGAACCGGCCCGGATACGGCAGGATACGTGCCAGCAGCCAGCGCAGCGCCCGCTCCGACCGGGGCCGCTCATACCGCTCCTCGATATAGGCGCGGGCGTGGTCGACGAGGTGCATGTAGTGCACGCCCGACGGGCAGGTGGTCATGCAGGCCAGGCACGACAGGCAACGGTCGATATGCTTGACGGTGTCCGCATCCGGCACACGCTCGTTCTCCAGCATGTCCTTGATCAGGTAGATGCGGCCGCGCGGGCTGTCCAGCTCGTCGCCCAGCACCTGGTAGGTGGGGCAGGTGGCGGTGCAGAACCCGCAATGCACGCAGGCCCGGAGGATTTCATTGGCGCGCGCGGTGCCCGCGTCGGCAAGCTGCTCTTCGGTGAAATTGGTCTGCATGGCTCTCTCTGGGTCTTCAGGCCATCAGCCGTGCGGTGGCCAGTCCGAACCACGGCAGGGTTGTGGCCAGTATGGCAATTACGGTGATCCAGCGGCGGGCCGCCTTGCCCTCCAGCCGGCGGTACAACGCGTGGCCCACCATCGCCACGGCCGTGACCCATCCGGCCCACAGCAGCAAGAGCGACGGCAGCGGCGCGCGCGGCTCCAGCCAGAGCGCGGCACCCATGCTGAGCACCACCGCCAAGGCCAGCCCGGCCAGAACGGCCAGCGTGGAGGGCAGTCGAAGCAGCCCGGCGCACAGCAAGGGCCCGACCACGAACGTCACGACGAAGGCTGAGACGACGGGCCAGGTCATCAGTGCAAAGTGCCCGGATCGAAGATCCCGCGCGGATCGAACCGCGCCCGGATCGCGCGCGACAGGGCCGCCACCGGCGCCGGTTCGGGCGGGAAAACCGGCGTGGTGCCCCGGCCCCGCACGCGCGTCGCATGACCGTCGAAGTCGCCCAGCTTCGCCCGTGCGTCAATGCCGGTGGGCGTCCGCGCCCAAACCAGCCCGCCGCCCCAGTCGTAGAGAACCGCGTGCGGTTCCAGCCGGGCCACCAGTTCCGGCGCGTCCGAGGGTTTGCAGTGGATGCGCCAGACATCGCCGTCCCCGCCGTGCATCGGCACCACGTCGCGCACGCGGGTCCAGGCCTCCGCCACCGCGCCGGGATCGCGTTCGACGCGCACGGCGGTGCCGCCGAACAACGCCGCCAGCTTGTCGGCGCGATACGCCACCGATCCGGCGAAGCCCTCGACCCGCAGCAAGGTCAGCGGATCGCCGTCCGGCCCCACCGGCAGATGGGCCGCCCCGGTCAGGTCGTAGGGCGACCCGAGCGCCCGGGCCATCGCCGCGACGGCGGCCGCGTCCACCAACCCGTCGATCAGCACGCAGGCCACGGCCTCGGGCTTCGGCAGGACCTTCAGGCTGACCTCCGTCAGCACGCCCAGCGTCCCGCGCGATCCGGCCATCAGCTTCACGAGGTCGTAGCCGGTGACGTTCTTCATCACCCGCCCGCCGTTCTTCACCACCGTCCCGGTGCCGTCGACGAACCGCACGCCCAGCAGGAAATCCCGGCAGGCCCCCGCCTGCACCCGCCGCGGGCCAGAGACGTTCGCCGCCACCACCCCGCCGATGGTCGACTGCCCCTCGGTGCCCAGCAGGCCGCGATGATCCATCGGCTCGAAGGCCAGACGCTGGCCTTCGGCATCCAGCACCGCCTCGATCTCGGCCAATGGCGTGCCCGCCGCCGCCACCAGCGTTAGCGCGCCCGGCTCGTAAAGAGACACGCCCGCGATGCCGCCGGTCTCCAGCACCGCGCCCGCGCCGCCGCCGCCGATGCTGCGCGTGCCGCCGCCGCGGACCCGCAAAGGCGCCTGCGCCCCGCGCACCGCCTCGGCCAGTTCCGCCTCGCTTCCAGGTCTCATCGCGCCTGCCCTTCGTGCTTCTTTGCTTTCCAAATACTCCGGGGTCCGGGGTGGAACCCCGGCTACTCCGCCGCCAGCGCCACCGCGCGCCGCCCGTCAGAGGCCGCCAGAGGGAACACCTTCGCCGGGTTCAGCAGCCACTTCGGGTCGAACACATCCTTCACCGCCATCTGTGCTTCCAGATCCTCGGGCGCGTACTGGTGGGTCATCAGGTCTCGCTTCTCGATGCCGACGCCATGCTCGCCGGTCAGGCAGCCGCCCACCTCGACGCAAAGCTTCAGGATTTCCGCCCCGAACCGCTCGCAGAGCTCCAGTTGCCCTGGCTCGTTGGCGTTGAACAGGATCAGCGGGTGCATGTTGCCGTCGCCCGCGTGGAAGACGTTCGCCACCTCCAGCCCGAACTCCGCCGACATCTCACCGATGCGCTTCAGCACGAAGGGCAGTTCCGTCACCGGGATCGTCCCGTCCAGACACATGTAGTCGTTGATGTTGCCCATCGCGCCGAAGGCCGACTTGCGGCCCAGCCAGATCCGCGCGGCCTCGTCGGCCGACTTCGCCTCGCGCAGCTCCACCGGGTCGTGGCGCTGCGCGATCTCCTTGATCTTGGCAAGCTGCTCGGCGATCTCCGGCTCCGAGCCTTCGACCTCCACGATCAGCAGCGCCTCGCAATCCGGGTAGCCCGCCTTGGCGAAATCCTCCGTCGCGCGGATGCAGGGCGCGTCCATGAACTCGATCGCCACCGGCAACACGCCCGCCTTGATGATGTCGCTGACACAGGCGCCCGCCACCTCGTTCGACGCGTAGCCGATCAGCACCGGCCGTGCGCCTTCGGGTTTGCGCAGGATGCGCAGCGTCGCCTCCGTCACCACGCCAAGCTGCCCTTCCGACCCGCAGATCACGCCCAGCAGGTCCAGCCCGCCGGCGTCGAGGTGCGCGCCCCCCAGCTTCACCACCGTGCCGTCCATCAGCACCATGGTCACGCCCATCAGGTTGTTGGTCGTCACCCCGTATTTCAGGCAATGCGCCCCGCCAGAATTCATCGCGATGTTCCCGGCAATGGCGCAGGCCAGTTGCGACGAGGGGTCGGGCGCGTAGAAGAAATCCTCCTCTTCCACCGCGCCGGTCACGCTCAGGTTGGTGCGTCCGGTCTCTACCCGGATAAAGCGGTTCTCGTAGTCCGTTTCCAGCACCGCGTTCATCCGCGATACGCCCAGGATCACCGAATCCGCCGTGGGCAGCGCCCCCCCCGCCAGCGATGTGCCGGAGCCGCGCGGCACCACGGGCACGCCTTCCTCGTGGCAGACCTTCAGCACGGCGGAGACCTCCTCGGTCGACGACGGCAGCACCACCGCCAGTGGCGGGCAGCGATAGGCGGTCAGCGCGTCGCATTCGTAGGCCCGCACCTCGGCGGGTTCCGAGATCACGCCGCGCGGCGAGACGGCGGCAAGCCGCTCCACGATGCGCGCCTTGCGGGCAAGGATCGCGCCGTCCGGTTCCGGCATCTGCATGGTGGCACCTCCCTCGGGTCCGTCCGCGCCGTCCCGGCCGCAGGTCGCGACCAAGAAAGCGGCAATTGGTCAAGTCATATAACCAAAATACCCGGCGCGCGAGTCAATTTCACGCGCGCGGCTTGCACATTCCGGGGCATCGGGGTCATTTGCCAAAAACGGAGCGACCGATGGCCTGGGTCAAGATCATACATATTCTGTGCGTCATGGGCTGGATGACGTCCATCTTCGCCGTGCCGCGCGCGCTGATCTACTGGAAACGCGAATACGCCCGGCTGGGAGAGAACGGTCCGCTGGGCGACCTGACCTTCCGGCTCTATCGCTTTTCCTTCGGACTGGGGGTGATCGCCATCGTGACCGGTGTCTGGTACGGCACCTGGCTGGGCTGGCCCGCGTGGCTGCACCTGAAGGCCACGCTCGTGGCGCTGCTGGCGGTGCATTACCTGTGGACCGGCAGGTTGGTGCGCCGCGCGCAGAAGGGCGAGTTCCGCGAAAGTGACATGTTCCTGCGCATCTTCAACGAGACCTCCGTCATCGGCACCATCGCGATCCTCTGGGTCGTGGTCGTGCAGCCGTTCTGAGATGGACTGGCGGGCCGTCATTTCCGGCTTCACCGCGATGGACGTGGTGGCGGTCGGCCTGCTCATGCTGGCCTGGGTCGCCGCGACTTTGCTGATCGAACATCCACCTGCCGCGCGTCCCTCTGTCTCGGCGCTCATGGCGCGGTACAGGCGGGAATGGATGGAAGCCTTCGTCACCCGCACGCCGCGCATCTTCGACAGCCAGATTGTCGCGAGCCTCAGGCAAGGGACGTCCTTCTTCGCCTCCGCCTCGATGATCGCCATCGGCGGCGGCTTTGCACTGCTGGGCAACGCCGAGCGGTTGCAGGGCGTGGCGCAGGACCTGACACCCTCCACCGATCCGGTGGTGGTGCTGGAGATCAAGCTGATCCTGATGCTGCTCTTCGCCTCCAACGCTTTCCTGAAGTTCGTCTGGTCGCACCGGTTGTTCGGGTACACGTCCGTCCTGATGGCTGCGGTGCCCAACGATCCCGAGGACCCGGCGGCTCGACCCCGGGCGCGCAAGGCGGCAGAGATCAACGTCGCGGGCGCCCGCAGCTACAACCGCGGCCTGCGTTCGGTCTATTTCGGCATCGGCGCTTCGGCCTGGCTGATCGGCGCGTGGGCGCTGATCGCGGCGACGCTCGTGACCGCCGCCGTGATCCTGCGGCGGGAGTTCTGGTCGCATTCCCGCGCGGTGCTGATGGACCCGTCGGATTCCGGGAAGCCCTGACAGTCCAGTCGCGCCTGCGGTCTGGGGGGGCGGAGGGGGCCTCCGCCCTACGGCATGTTGCGCGTCTGATCAGGTATCGCGTTGACCCGAGTGATGGAGGGGGCGCTGCCCCCGCCCTTGCGGGCCCCCCGAGGTAATTTGGCCAAGATGAAGGGTGGGGCCCGGGTCGGTCGCACCCGTGAGATCCTGGCGCCACTCGGTTTTCCGACCGGTCAGCTCCGGCCTTCGCGCAGCCAGGCGCCGACGATCATCGCGGCGGCGAGGATCAGCACCAGCCATGGCGGCATCAGCGGGGTCTGGCGGATGTCGAGCGTCTCGAAAGCGTCGCGCGGGGTCAGGCCGATCCAGCCGCGGCCGGCGGCGGGGCGGCCCTGGCGAACGTTGCGCACGGTGGGCACGCCATCTTGGAGCCGCAGGATGCCGCCGCGCAACGAGTCGACGGCCGGTTCGAGCGCCGCGCCGCTGGCGATGGTCTGGACGAATTCCCGTGGGGCGGCGGGGCCGAGGCCGACGACCGCTTCCAGATCGTCTTCCTGCAGGCGGTAGAGCCCGATCTCGGGCCCGTCGTAGATGCCTTCGAAGCGGCCCGGGCTGACCTCTTCGAGCGGAACCGTCACCGTCTGGCCGTCCGGGCCGGTGACCTCGACGTCGCCCACGTCGTCGGTCAGCGAACGGCGGATGATGCGCATGGTCTGCCCGGTGGGTTCGGCCCAGAGCGCTTCTTCCTCAAGCTCCGGCTCCTTCATCATCCAGTGGGCCAGCCGCCGCAGCAGTTCGAGCTGCGGGCCGCCGCCTTCGTATCCGCGGTTCCACAGCCAGGCATGGTCCGACGCCAGAAGCGCCACGCGGCCTTCGCCGACGCGGTCGAGCACGAGGAGCGGCTTTTCGTCGACGCCCTGCATGACGACCTCGCCGGACATCGGTTCGACCTCCACCTGGCGCAGCCAGCGGCCCCAGGTGTCTGCCCCGGTCAGGCCTGCCGTGACGGGGTGGCGCTGGCCAAGCTCCGTGACAGCGGGGCGATAGCCCTGTTCGATGACCCGCGCCGTGGGTTCGGCGGGCAGGATGTCGGCCAGCGGCGAGCGGTAGATCGAATCCGCCGACGCGAAATCGGGACCGGCGGCAATCAGCACCGCGCCACCCTTCTCGACGTAGTTGCGGACGTTGTCGAGGTAGATGGCGGGCAGGATGCCGCGCCGCTTGTAGCGGTCGAAGATGATGAGGTCGAAATCGTCGATCTTCTCGAGGAAGAGTTCGCGCGTCGGGAAGGCGATCAGCGAAAGTTCGGACACCGGCACGCCGTCCTGCTTTTCCGGCGGACGCAGGATGGTGAAGTGCACGAGGTCGACGGAGCTGTCGGACTTCAGCAGGTTGCGCCAGGTCCGGCCCCCGGCGTGGGGTTCGCCCGACACCAGCAGCACGCGCAGGCGGTCGCGGACGCCGTTGATCTGCACCAGCGCGCGGTTGTTGCGGTCGGTCAGCTCACCCTCTGCTTCGGGCACGATGAACTCGATCACGTTCAGCCCGCCGTGGGGCAGGGTGATCGGCAGCGCGTGGTCCTCGCCGATGGCGACGCGGAAGGTCTGCGGTTCGGACCCGTCGATGGAGATCTGAAGGTCGGTCGTGGCGTCGCCGGGCGCGGCGCCCTCGTCCTCGATCCTGAGCGTCAGCTCGACTTCCTCGCCGAGGATGGCGAAGGCCGGGGCGTTCTTGACGATCAGGCGGCGGTCCCAGTCGTCCTCCCGCCCGGTCAGCAGCAGGTGCATCGGCGCGGGCAGGTCCGGCAGGCGTTCGAGATCGTGCAGCCGCCCGTCCGAAAGCAGAACCACACCGGCGACCCGGCCGCGCGGCTCCTCCGCCAAGGCCTGCGACAGCGCGGTCATCAGTTGCGTGCCGGCGTCGCCCTCGCCGTCGGGGACGGGGATGCGCCGGACTTCGGTGTTGGGGCGGGCGAGAAGCTGGGCTTCCATCGTGTCGGCGGCGTCGGAGGTCACGCCCGCGCGCTCTGCCAGCCGTTGCGAGGCGGTTTCGTCCACCAGCATCAGCACGATGTCCGACAGCGGCGCGCGGTCCTCCATTTGCCACGACGGCTGCGCCAGCGCGGCGACCAGGACCAGACCGGCGAGGAAGCGCAGGGGCCAGCCCTTCAGCCCGCGCCAAAGCGCCAGCACCACACCGGCCAGCGCCAGCGCCGCCAGCGCATAGATCACACCCCACGGAAGGAGCGGGTCAAAGACGATCTGTCCTGCGTTCATTGGCCCAGCCTGTCCAGCAACGCAGGCACGTGCACCTGGTCGCTTTTGTAGTTGCCTGTCAGAACGTGCATCACGAGGTTCACTCCGAACCGGTAGGCGATCTCGCGCTGGCGTTCGCCGGTAAAGCCGCGGCCGATGGGCACCAGCGGCATGCCGGTCTCATCCATCGCCCAGGCCGACGCCCAGTCGTTGCCGCCGATCACAACCGGGGTCACGTTGTCGTTGAGGTCGCGGAACGGCATCCCCTCGATCAACTGCGCGTCGGGCGGTGCCGCCTCGACCCAGATGCCGCGGCCCTGGTAGCGACCGGGAAAGTCGTTCAGCAGGTAGAACGTTCGGGTCAGCACGTGGTCCTGAGGGATCGGTTCCAGCGGTGGGATGTCCAGCGGCGCCGCCAGTTGCTGCAGCTTGCGTCCCTCCGGCGTGCCCGCGCCAAAGCCCGCCACGTCGGCGTCGCGCGTGTCGAACAGGATCATCCCGCCGGAGCGCAGGTAGGTGTTCAGCTTGGCGTAGGCCTCGGCCGAGGGGGTCGGCTGATCGGGGGTGATCGGCCAGTACAGCAGCGGGTAGAACGCCAGTTCGTCGGTTTCGAGGTTCACGCCAATGGGTTCCGCCGGTTCGACGGAGGTGCGGAAGTAGAGGGTGTCGGACAGTCCGCGCAGCCCGGCATGGGCGACCTGGTCAAGCCGGTCGTCGCCGGTCAGGACATGGGCCAGCACCACTTCGGCGGTGGCGGCGATCGCCAGCGCGTCGTCCTCCGACGTGGGCTGTTCGACCACCTCCTGTGCGTGGCCGGGCATGGGCATTCCCCCCAGCATCGCCAGCACGAGGCCTGCCGCCACCGCGCCGCGTAGCCGTCCGGACAGCGCGAGCGAGGCGATCACGTCGACCAGCAGAATCAGGATGGAGGCGGCCAGCAGCCAGCCGGCGAGGGGCGTTTCCTGCGGGCGGTTCAACCCTTCGACGGAGATATCGTCCGGCCATGCGGCGGGCCGCAGCTCTGTCTCGGCCGTGACGACGTTCCGGGCCAAGGCGCGGTCCTCCCCTTCGTACAGGCCCGGGCGCAGATCTGGCCCGAGCGCCTCGGTCAGCAGCGCCGGTCCGTCGACGCCGGGCAGGGTGCCCGCTTCCTGCGGCGCGCCGAACGCGTCCAGCACAAGCGCAGGTTGCCAGATCGTGCCTTCCAGATCGTTAACATCCGGTTGCACCATGGCCGACGACACCGCCAGCCGTTCCAGCATCTGCACGAAGAGGCCCGACAGCGGCAGGGTCGACCATTCGGCATTGGCGGTGACATGGAACAGGATCACCTGCCCCTGACCGATGTTCTGGCGCGTCACCAGCGGGGTGCCGTCCGCAAGCTGGGCGATCACGCGGTCGGCCAGCGTCGGGTCCGGTTGCGCCATCACCTGGCTTTCGATGGTCACGTCGTCGGGGATGTCGAGGCCGAAGAACGGGCTGTCCTCGGTGAAGGGCGCCAGCGTCTTGGGTTCCCCCCAGCTCATGGCGCCACCGACGCTGCGGCCCCCGGCGCGCAGGCGCACCGGCATCAGCGGGTCTTCGGTGTCGCGGGACACATCCGACGCCGCCATGCGCGGCCCGGCAAAGCGCAGCAGCGTGCCGCCGCTGTCCACCCACTCCAGCACATCCGCCGCCTCTTTGCCGGTCAGCCGGGCGATGTCGGCAAGGACGATCACGTCCGGGTTCGCGGGCAGGACCGTGCCAAGATCCGTCTCCAGCAGGTCCGCCGTGGGTTCGAGCGCCTTGCGCAGGTAATGCAGCGGGTCGAGCAGTTGCAGCCCCTCGCGGTCCTCGCGGGCGGAAATCAGCGCGACCTCGCGCCGCCGCAGGCTGTCGTCGGGCAGGGTCACGGCCCCGGCGCTGTCTGCCCCCGCCACCTCGAATCGTTCGATCCGGGCGCGCAGTTCGGAGGGCAGCGAAAGCTCCGTCTCCACCGCCAGCGCGCCACTTTCGAAGGTGACGGGCTGGCGCATCAGCACCGCCGGGTTGCCCGCCGGGTCCTTGCCGTGGCCTTCCAGCACGACCTCCGCCTCCGGCCCCTCGCGCAGGCGACGCAGGGTAAAGACGAGGTGGCCGTCTTCCAGCGTCGCCGGTTCGAGCGCCAGCAGGTTGCGCGGCGCTTCGAAGACGATAAGCGCACCGTGGCTTTCAAGCGCGTCGGCCAACGCCTCACGACCCTCCCGCTCAAGCCCATCGGACATCCAGTAGGTGTCGAAAGCGCCGTCCGGCAGCATCTCTGCCGCTTCGGTCATGCGGGCGGAGTCGGGTTCCCACGGCTCCGGCAGGATGCCCGACAGGCGGCTGCGCAGCACGTCCGCCGACAGGAACTGCGGCGCTTCGGGCGCGGTCAGGCGCATCACGGCGACGGTGCGCCCGTTGCGCCCCGCCTCTGCCAGAAGGCCCTCCAGCGCGATGGTCCGCGACCGCCAGTCGGCCGCCGAGGCCCAGCTTGCGTCCATCACCACGAGGAGCGGCCCGTTGCCCGCCGCCTGCGTCTCGTCGCGCGGGTTCAGCACGGGTCCGGCCAGGCCCACGATCACCGCGGCGACCGCCAACATCCGCAGCAGCAGCAGCCACCACGGCGTGCGGTCGGTGACCTGTTCCTCGTCCTTCAGCCCCAGCAACAGGACCACGGCGGGAAACATCCGCCGGATCGGCGCGGGTGGCACCGCGCGCAAGATGACCCAGAGGATCGGCAGCGCCAGCAGCCCGAGCAAGAGCCAAGGCGCGGTGAAGCCCAGTCCGAACAAAGTCATCCCTGGCTCCCGTCCAGCGCACGGTAGACCCACAGGAGGGCCGATTGCGCCGTGTTGTTGGTGTGATGGGTGAAGTGCTGCCAGCCGGTCAGGCGGCAGAGATGATCCAGCCGCGCCTTCCGCTCGGCCAGGCGCTCAAGGTAGCGCTCTTTCAGATCGCCGGCCTTCAGCGTTTCGTAGCGCAGCGTCTTGTTCACCGATTCGAAGATCGTGCGGCCGTTGAACGGGAATGCCTCTTCGGACGGGTCGAGGACTTGCAGAAGCACGCCGCGCACGCCGCGGTCCGCCGCCTTGGTCAAAGCGGCCTCCACCGGTGCGAGGTCGCCCAGGAAATCCGACACGAACAGCGCCTTGGCGTTCGGCAGCATCCCGCGCGATTCAGGTTCGGCGTAGTCGTCCTCGCCCTCGTCGCTAAAGTACTCGGCCAGCCGCAGCGTCTGGGCATCGCCCCGGCGCGGCGGCAGGTCCCAGCCGGTCAGACCCACACGCTCGCCGCCCCGGATCAGCAGCACGGCGGCGGCCAGCGCCACCAGCCGCGCGCGGTCGGCCTTGGTCGGCAGGTCTTTGTGGGAGGAAAACCGCAGCGAGGCGCCGGGATCGACCCACATCTGAACCGACTGGGCGATTTGCCACTCGCGTTCGCGCACGAACTGTTCGTCGCCGCGGGCCGAGCGCCGCCAGTCGATCTGCCGGAACGAATCCCCCGCGCGCAGCGGTCGGTATTGCCAGAAGTCGTCGCCCAGCCCCGCGCGCCGCCGGCCGTGATCGCCCAGAAGGACGGTCCCGGCCAGATGCTCCGCGCGGGCAAGAAGGGCCGGGAACCGGCTCGCCTCGATCTGTGCGCGGGTGCGAAGGTGGGCGACCGAACTCACGCGGCGGCCTCACGCGGGGACATCGCCCCGGCCACCTCGTCGATCAGCTTGCCAAGATCCTCGCCGCGCGCCCGCGCCGAGAAGGTCAGTGCCATCCGGTGCACCAGCACAGGCTTGGCCATGTCCAGAACGTCCTCCGGAGAGGGCGCCAGCCGCCCCTGCAACAGCGCGCGGGCGCGCACGGTCAGCATCAGCGCCTGTGCGGCACGCGGGCCCGGACCCCAGGCGACGATCTCTTTCACCCGCTCCGGCGCGGATTCGTCGTCCGGGCGGAAGGCGCGCACGAGGTCGAGGATCATCTCAACCACCGCATCGCCCACCGGCATCCGCCGCAGCAGGTGCTGCGCCATGATCAGCTCCTCGGCGGTGAACACCTGGTGCGACTGCGCCTCCTCGGTGCCGGTCGTCGCCAGCAGGATATCCTTCTCCGTCTTGCGGTCGGGATAGGCCACGTCGATCTGCACGAGGAAACGGTCAAGCTGCGCCTCGGGCAGCGGGTAGGTGCCTTCTTGTTCGATCGGGTTCTGCGTGGCGAGCACGTGGAACGGCGCCTCAAGCCCGCGCGTTTCCCCCGCGACGGTCACCTGCTTTTCCTGCATCGCCTGCAGCAGGGCCGACTGGGTACGGGGAGAGGCGCGGTTGATTTCGTCCGCCATCAGCAACTGGCAGAAGATCGGGCCTTCGATGAACTTGAAAGCGCGGGTGCCGTCGACGCCTGTTTCCAGCACCTCGGAGCCGAGGATGTCGGCGGGCATCAGGTCCGGCGTGAACTGCACGCGGTTGCCCTTCAGGCCCATGACGGTCGACAGCGTTTCCACCAGCCGCGTCTTGCCGAGGCCGGGCAGGCCGATCAGCAACGCGTGGCCGCCACACAGCATGGACGACAGCGTCAGGTCGACGACCCGCTCCTGCCCGATGAACCGTGCGGTGATGGATCTCTTGGCCTCGGCCAGTTTTTCTTCCAGCGCCTCGATGTCGGCAACCAGATCTTCGGCCTCTGCCATGGCGTCTCTCCGTTCAGGGACTATACTCTTGCTCAGAATGTATCCTCTGGCAGCTTAATGGCAAAAGCAATGAGCACACAAAATCTCGTGACTCCCTCCGCCGATGGCATCGCCGCCTCCGCCCGTGCCGCAAAAAAGGGCAAGGGTCTTCCGCCTGTCCACAAGTGGAATCCCCCGTTCTGCGGCGACCTCGACATGCGCATCGCGCGCGATGGGACCTGGTTCTACCTTGGTACGCCCATCGGCCGTTTCGAACTTGTAAGGCTTTTCTCGTCGATCCTGCGCAAGGACGGCGACGACTATTTCCTTGTGACGCCTGTCGAAAAGGTCGGGATCACCGTGGACGATGCGCCCTTCGTGGCGGTGGACTTCACCGCCGAGGGCAGCGGCGAGGCGCAGCTTCTCACGTTCCACACGCATGTCGGCGACACCGCCGTCGCGGGGCCGGACCATCCCATCCGGGTGACCCGCGACCCCGAAACCGGCGAACCTTCGCCCTATGTCCTGGTGCGCGCGAATCTCGAAGCGCTGATCGACCGGAAAAGTTTCTACCGCCTCGTGGACATTGGGACGCACCACGACGGGTGGTTCGGCCTCTGGTCTTCCGGCGAATTCTTCCGGATCATCCCCTCGGACGAACTGCCCGAAGGCTGACCCGCAGATGATTCATCCCAGACTGGCGCCCGTGATCTTCGGGCTGTTGCTCTCCGGCTTCATGTCGCTGCTCGTGTCGGGCGTGGCGACGCTGCGGGCCGTGGGCCTGCCCGCCGACTTCTTCTTCCTGTGGATGAGCGCCTGGGCCTCGTCCTGGATGATCGCCTTTCCCGCCGTCCTGCTGATCGCGCCGCGCGTGCGCCGCTTCGTGGACCGCAACACCCGGCGCTGACGACGTCCGCGCGTCAGTCGCCCAGCTTGGCGTGCACCTCGTCGAGGTCGATCTCGCCCACCGGCATCTTGTTCCCCGGGTTCTCGAAATCGTATTTGAACAGTTCGAAGTCGCGTTTATAGATCTCGTAGATCAGATGCATCGACAGGTCGTCGAAGTAATCCTCGACCGGGTGCGCCCGCTTCGGGCCGTGGCCTTCGCTTTCGTTGAAGCGCGGGATGTTGTTCAGGTCGATGGCGTGCGGGGTGTCGATGTGGTTCAGCACCTCCTGCATCCCGTCGTTGAACGCCTCCGTCCAGAAGATCTTGTTGTATCGTCCGCCGTTGACGATGAAGGTCGAGACATGGCCAGACACCGCCGACCAGTGGATGTCCGGCTCCATCGGGCGGCGCCAGCGGATGGTGTCGCGGGCGAACAGCAGAAACCGGCGGAAGCTGCGGATCTGGTCGAAGTCTTCCTTGCCGTCTTCGCCGCCGACCTCGATCCCGTATTTCTGGATCAGCAACGGCACGAGGTTGCCGCGGTAGCGTTTCCCGTTGCGCTGGATGCCGCAGATCTTGTCGAAGAAGGACGACAGGATGCGGGTGTAGGGGTTGCGCACGCAGGTAAAGGCGTAGGACGTGCGCGTCTTCACGTTCGCCTTGATCTTCGGCTGGCTGTCCGCGATGGCCCATTTGTGCATCCCCGACGTGGCATCGTGGATGTCGCCGTCGAAGAATTCGCCGTGATCGGAATAATACATGATCTGGCCGATGGTCGAACAGGCGCACTTCGGCACCACGCGGTACACAACGCTCTCGCTCTCGGTCATCCAGGTGCCTGGAAAGCCCATGCCTCTTGCCTCGGTCCGTCTGTCGTTTTCTTCTGCGGACTGTCTAACCCGCTTTCAAAATTCAAAGAAAGCAGGTTTATTCAGCGTCCGTTCACATCTATCAACATAAACAATCGGGCAAAACTAGGGCAGACCGTTTACTGAATGGCGAAAATTGCCTTCATACTCCTGTGCCACAAGGAGCCGGACGCGATCATCCGCCAGGCGCAAAGCCTGACTGCGGCGGGCGACTACATGTCGATCCATTTCGACGCCCGCGCCAGGCCCGAAGACTATGCCAAGATCCGCGCCGCGCTGCGTGACAATCCCAACGTCACCTTCGCGGGCAAGCGGTTGAAATGCGGCTGGGGCGAATGGTCCCTGGTCGCTGCCACGCTGCAGGCGGTGGACGCGGCGGTCGAAGCCTTCCCGCGTGCCACGCATTTCTACATGCTCTCGGGCGACTGCATGGCGATCAAGTCGGCGGAATACGCCCACGACTTCCTCGACCGGCACGACAAGGACTTCATCGAGAGCTTCGACTACTTCAATTCCGACTGGATCAAGACCGGCTGGAAGGAAGAGCGGCTGGTCTACCGCCACTGGTTCAACGAACGCACGCAGAAGAAACGCTTCTACGCGATGTTCAACCTTCAGCAGCGCCTTGGCCTGACGCGCCCGATTCCTGCCGACATCGACGTGATGATCGGCTCGCAATGGTGGTGTCTGCGGCGGCGCACCATCGAATGGATCCTCGACTTCGCAAAGAAACGGCGCGACGTGATGCGCTTCTTCTCGACCACGTGGATTCCGGACGAGACGTTCTTTCAGACCCTCGTTCGCCACCTCGTCCCCGACAAGGAGATCGAGAGCCGCACGCTCACCTTCCTGATGTTCACGGAGTACGGGATGCCGGTGGTCTTCTACAACGACCACTACGATCTGCTGCTGAGCCAGGACTTTCTCTTCGCCCGCAAGATCAGTCCGGAGGCGCTGGAGCTGAAGCGCCGGCTGGGCGTGCTCTTCTCCTCGGAAGGGGTGACATTCCAGATCTCGAACGAGGGCCGCTCGCTCTTCAACTTCCTGTCCGGCAAGGGTCGCATCGGCCGCCGTTTCGCGCCGCGCTTCTGGGAAACGGAAAGCTCGCTGGGGCGTGAGCGCGAACTGCTGATCGTCGTGTGCAAGAAATGGCACGTGGCAAAGCGGCTGGTCGAACGTATCCGCAAGATGACCAACGTCCCCTGCGTCGAGTACCTGTTCAACGAGGAAAGCTGCCCGTTGCCCGATCTCGGCGGCATCCAGTCGACGATGGGCAAGCGCCACCGCCACCGCCGCGCGCTGATGCGGATGCTGTTCGACTACTACGACACCGACCGCCTGCTGGTCTGCATGGACCCCGCCAACCTCGACCTGCTGGAGGACTTCGGCCGCGACCGGTCCACGACCCGCTTCCTTGAGGTGGAGTGCCAGTTTTCGGACGATTACCTGATCGGCCACGCGATGCGCGTCGGCCTCGCCGGTGCCCGCACCCCGCGCGAGACGATCGAGCGGCTCCTGCCCACCGTGCGCAACGACATGATCCACGAAAGCGACCGCATCCGGGACGCGGAGTTCGAGTATCTCAACCACATGCGCGAGATCGACCCGATGGAGGTCAGCGCCCGCGCCGTGGCCGAATTCCTGACCGTGCCAGAAAGCGTGGCGCAGGACATCGTGCGGCACGACCACCTCTTCGCCGACTGAACGGGCGATCCGGACCGTCAGGCGGCAACCGGCGCCGACCTCCGTGATACCTGACTTGCCGGAAGACCCTTGCGCCGCCAAGCTTTGGGCGGTTCCCCGTTCTCATTTCCAGATTGTTAAGGAGTATTTGACCCCAGACAGGGAGATTGGAATTGAAAACCCTTCTCATGATCGCAACGCTTTGCGCGGCCCTCGCAACGTCCGGACACGCGCAAAGCCTGCCCGTCGCGGATGTGGCCGGATCCTCGGACAGCGATATCGTCGGCCGCCTGCCCGGAGCCGTCATCGTCAGCCACCTGACAACGCCGCTGAACCAGGCGGAATACCCCAATAGCGAACTCATGAAACGCGACGGCAGGACCGGCAACAACGTCTATGTCGTGTCTCCCGACGATTCGCTGGTGGCCGAGGGCGCCCGCACGCGCAACGTCTATCTTCTGGCGCCCGATGTCTCGCCCTTCGCGGCGGTGCGCGCCTACGAGGACGACTTCGCCGGGCAGGGGATGGATCTTGTCTATTCCTGCAAGTCCGACGCTTGTGGCGGGCTGAACAACCGGGCCGGCGGCATCGGCGGCAACTGGATGAGCCTCGCCTACTACCTCTGGCCGGACGACCGCATCCCCGACGCCTCCGGCACGCCGCCGCGCCCCGGACCGCAGACCCGGGCCGGTCTCCCGGGCGACTGCCGCGCTCATGCACGGTGCCGGTCCGGAACCTGCGAAGTGTCCCCATCTTGCACCGGCCCGTGTTTTCCGCCTTCATGGCGGCAAACCGAATACCGCAGGATGACGCCCATGGCCTACAGCTACGACGACCAGAATATCTTCGCCAAGATCCTTCGCGGCGAGATCCCGAACGACACGGTGCTGGAGACCGAGCATTCGCTCGCTTTCCGCGACATCCGCCCGCAGGCACCGCTGCACATCCTCGTCATTCCGAAAGGGGCCTACGTCACCTTCGACCACTTCGCGCAGAACGCCTCCGACGCCGAGATCGCCGATTACGTGCGCACCGTCGGCAAGGTCTGCGAGATGGAGGGGGTCGAGGCCGACGGCTGGCGGCTGATCTCCAACGCCGGCGAAAACGCCGTGCAGGAGGTGCCGCACCTGCACGTCCACATCCTTGGCGGGCGCGCGCTGGGCCGGATGCTCGAACCTGCCGGCTGAGGCATGAGACGGCGCGGACGGCTCCTTCTTGTGCCGCCCGCGCTGGTGGGGCTGTACCTTCTGGCGGCAGTGGCCGGGGCGCTCTGGCCCAATGGCCGGACGGGCGGCGGCGACGGGCCGGTGACCGTCTGGCTGCTCTCGGGGCCGATCCACTATGACTTCCTGCTGCCCGCAGACGCCGAAACCGTTGCAGCCTTCGGCTTTGCCGAGCGCGCGGGCGTGCCGCTGTCCGATCCTCGGGTGGACTGGATCGTCGTCGGCTGGGGCGCGCGGGCCTTTTACACCGCCACCGAAAGCTATGCCGACCTCGATGCCGCGACCATCTGGCACGCCGTCACCGGCGACGCTTCAGTGCTGCATGTCTCGGTCGCAGGGGCCTTGGACGACGACAGCGGCGCCCGTCCCCTGCGCCTCACCCCGGCGGAGTACGACCGCCTGCGCGCCGCGATTCTCCATTACGCCCCGGCGCCCGATCCCGTACCCGACGCCGGATTCGGACCATATGACCTGTTTTTCACCGCAACGGGCCGGTTTCACCTGTTCAGAACCTGCAACGTCTGGGTCGCGGAGGTGCTGGAGCGGGCCGGCATTCGCTTCGGGCTGTGGACGCCCACGCCCTTTGCCGTCACGCTGTCCCTGTCCCGTTTCCAGGTTGATTGATCCGGCAACACCGGTGATCCTGCATCAACCACGCGCTGCGGCGCCATCTTGCCCCCGCGCCGGTGTTCGACCATAACGCCCAAAGCCATCTGCCATCGACCAAGAGGGATCGCCATGACCACGCAAGCCCCCGAAACACGCATCGTTCAGGCCTACCGCGTCCCCTGTGACGGCGGTGGCGCAGCGCTGGGTCATCCCCGGGTCTGGCTGCAGATCCCGGAAGACAAGGGCTATGTCGAATGCCCCTATTGCGATGCGAAGCTTGTGCACAAGGACTTCGAAGGCAAGGTCTGAGCGGGCGCTCCCCTCGCCCTGACGCACTCCGGAGTGACATATTTGAGCAAGCTCATCGTTTCCCTGACGACGATTCCGTCGCGCGTCCCTTACCTGTCCGGCACGGTCAACAGCCTGCTGGCGCAGAACACCCGGCCCGACGCAATCGAGATCAACGTCCCCCGGACCTATCGCCGACCCGAATTCGGGACGCTCGATCCCGCGGGCCTGCCGGACGGGCTGGACGTCCATGTGATCGAGTCTGACTATGGCCCGGCGACCAAGATCCTGCCGACGGTCGAACGTTACCGGGATCAGGACGCGCTGCTTGTCTATTGCGACGACGATTACACCTACGACCCCGACTGGCTGACACGCCTCACGGAAACCTCGGCCAGGCATCCCGACGCGGTGATCGCCGACCGCTGGCGCTCCACCCTCAAGTGGGAAAGCCTTGAACGCTGGAAGGGCAAGGGCTCTGCCTACAAGATGCGTCGCGCGCTGTCCCTCGGGCAGTGGCGCCCGCTGCGTGCCGGCGGCTACGTGCCCGACATTGCCGAAGGCATGGGCGGTGTGCTGATCAAGCCGCGTTTCGTCGACGAGACCGCTTTCGACATTCCCGACGTGCTCTGGACGGTCGACGATGTCTGGCTGTCGGGCATCTACCTCAAGAACGGCCACCCCATCGTGCCCACCGGTGTCGACTGGCGCGAGATCGAGAACAGCGCCGTGGTCGACGGCACCGCGGTGCGCAACATCGACGCCTTGTGCGACTACGAATTCGGCGGGTTCAACCGCATGGCGGCGAACCTCGAATGTGTCAGCTACATGCGCGACCGGTTCGGCGTTTTCAGCGGCGGGCGCTCGCTGCGCTGGCAGGACAGGTTCTTCGGCATCTCCTGACGGGGCGATGACCCCGCGAAGGGCTGGCACGCGCCCGCGCAACGTGGCAAACCCCTCCGGAGATCCAGAGGAGGCGACAACATGGCGGAAACTTTCGGCAAGGGCTGCCATCTGCACCTGATCGACGGATCGGCTTACATCTTCCGCGCCTTCCACGCGCTGCCGCCGCTGACCCGCAAGTCCGACGGGCTACCCATCGGTGCCGTGTCGGGTTTCTGCAACATGCTGCACCGCTACGTTGAGGACAACACCGGCCCCGACGCGCCGACCCACGTCGCCGTCGTCTTCGACAAGGGCAGCCACACCTTCCGCAACGATCTCTACCACGACTACAAGGCCAACCGGGAGGCCATGCCGGAAGAGCTGCGTCCGCAGATCCCCCTGACCCGCGAGTCGACCGAAGCCTTCAACATCGCCTGCAAGGAGATCGAGGGTTTCGAGGCAGACGACATCATGGCGACGCTGGCCTGCATGGCGCGCGAGGCCGGCGGGCGGGTGACGATCCTGTCCTCGGACAAGGACCTCATGCAGCTTGTCGGCGACGGTGTCGAAATGCTCGACCCGATGAAGAACAAGCGCATCGACCGCGAAGGCGTGATGGAGAAATTCGGCGTCGGTCCGGAACGCGTCGTGGACGTGCAGGCGCTGGCGGGCGACAGCGTCGACAACGTGCCCGGCGCCCCCGGCATCGGCATCAAGACCGCCGCGCTCCTGATCAACGAGTTCGGCTCCCTCGAAGAGCTTCTGGACCGCGCGGGCGAGATCAAGCAGCCCAAGCGCCGCGAGACCCTGATCGAGAAGCGCGCCCAGATCGAACTGTCCAAGAAGCTGGTGCAGCTCGACTGCGGCATGGATCTGCCCTTCACCCTCGACGATCTTGAGGTGAAGGAACCCGATCCCGACACACTGCTCGCCTTCCTGACGAAGATGGAGTTCCGCACGCTGACGAAGCGGATCGCCGAGAACGCCGGGGTGGAGGCGCCCGCCATCCCCGAACCCGAACAGCAGGAAACGCCGGACGCCGCGCCGGACTGGCCTGCCATCGACCCCGCCGCCTACGAATGCGTGCAGGACATGGCGGCGCTCGACCGCTGGATCGCCCGCGCCATGGACCTCGGCACCGTCGCCGTCGATACGGAGACCACGGGCCTCAACGAAATGCTCTGCGACCTAGTCGGCATCTCGCTTGCGGTCGCCCCGGGCGAAGCCTGCTACATCCCGCTTGCCCACCTGGCCGAGGACGGCGGCGAGGGGCTTTTCGCCTCCGACGCCAAGGCCGAGGGCCAGATCCCGATGCAGCAGGCGCTCGATGCGCTGAAGCCTCTGCTCGAAGACGCGTCGGTCATGAAGATCGGCCAGAACATGAAATACGATGCCAAGATCTTCTCCCGCTACGGGATCGAGATCGCGCCGATCGACGACACCATGCTGATGTCCTACGCGCTGCATGGCGGCGAACACCAGCACGGCATGGACACGCTGTCGGAACGCTACCTTGCCCACACGCCGATCCCGATCAAGGACCTGCTGGGCACCGGCAAAAGCCAGATCACCTTCGACCGGGTGCCGCTGGACAAGGCGACGGGCTATGCCGCCGAGGATGCGGACATCACCCTGCGCCTCGCGCTGACCTTCAAGCCGCAGCTGCACCGCGCGCATGTCACCCGTGTCTACGAGACGCTGGAACGTCCGCTGGTGCCCGTACTGAAGGCGATGGAAATGCGGGGCATCAAGGTGGACCGCGCCACCCTGTCGCGCATGTCCGGCAAGTTCGCGCAGAAGATGGCCGAGCTAGAGGAAGAGATCCACGCGCTTGCGGGTGAGAAGTTCAATGTCGGCTCCCCCGCGCAGCTTGGCGACATCCTGTTCGAGAAGATGAGCCTGCCGGGCGGAAAGCGCGGCAAGAACGGCAAGTACAGCACCCCTGCGGATGTGCTCGAAGACCTTGCGACCGAACACGATCTGCCGGGCCGCGTGCTCGACTGGCGGCAACTGTCAAAGCTCAAGTCGACCTATACCGACGCGCTTCAGGAGCACATCAACCCCGATACGGGCCGTGTGCACACGTCGTATTCCATCGCCGGAGCGAACACCGGGCGGCTGGCGTCGAATGATCCGAACCTGCAGAACATCCCCGTGCGCAGCGAGGAAGGCCGCCGCATCCGCGAGGCCTTTGTCGCGCCGGAAGGGCACACGCTGGTCTCGCTCGACTACAGCCAGATCGAGTTGCGCATCCTTGCCCACATGGCCGACATCGACGCGCTGAAGCAGGCCTTCCGCGACGGTCTGGACATTCACGCCATGACCGCGAGCGAGATGTTCAACGTGCCGCTGGACGAGATGACCCCGGACATCCGCCGTCAGGCCAAGGCGATCAACTTCGGTGTGATCTACGGCATTTCGGGCTTCGGCCTTGCCCGCAACCTGCGCATCCCGCGCGCCGAGGCGCAGGGCTTCATCGACCGCTATTTCGAGCGCTTCCCGGGCATCAAGCAGTACATGGACGACACTGTGAAATTCGCCAACGAACACAAGCGGGTCGAAACAATGTTCGGCCGTGTCATCCACACGCCGGAAATCGGCGCCAAGGGGCCGCGTGCCGGTTTCGCCAAGCGCGCCGCGATCAACGCGCCGATTCAGGGCACCGCCGCCGACATCATCCGACGGGCCATGGTCCGGATGCCCGACGCCATCGCGAAGCTCCCGGCGAAGATGTTGTTGCAGGTGCACGACGAACTGATCTTCGAGGTCGAGGACGGCGCCGCCGGCGACCTGATCGACGTAGCGCGCGAGGTGATGCAGAACGCCTGCGATCCGGTGGTGAAACTGGACGTGCCGCTGGTGGTCGATGCGGGGCAGGGGGCGAACTGGGCCGAGGCGCACTGACATGGGCGATTTCGACCGCTCTCCCGACGGGCTGGTCTTTTCACCCGCCGTGCAGGACATGCAGCGCCGCCTCGGCTCGCGCGGGATGTTCGAACAGGCGGAATGGCCGATCGACATCTCTGCCGACCTGGAGACGTTCATCGCCCGGCAACGCAGTTTCTTCCTCGCCTCCGCCAGTGCGGACGGCCAGCCCTACGTCCAGCACCGCGGCGGCGCGCCCGGCTTCCTCAGGGTGCTCGACAGCCGCACGCTGGGCATGGCCGACCTGCGCGGCAACCGGCAGTACGTCACGCTCGGCAACCTGTCGGAAAACCCCAGGGTCGAATTGTTCCTGATCGACTACATGCACCGCCAGCGCGTGAAGATCTGGGGCAACGCCCGTGTCACCGACGATCCGGCCACCGTCGCCCGCCTTCGCCCCGAAGGCGCCCGCGCCGACCGCGCCCTGCTGATCGACGTCGCGGCCTGGGACGTGAACTGCCCGCAGCACATCCCCCAGCGGTTCGAGGCAGAGGACGTCGCCGCCAACATCGCCAGACGCGACAACCGCATCGCCGAACTGGAGGCCGAGGTGCAGGCCCTTCGCGCGCGCCTGAGCGGGTCCTGAAACTCAGTCCAGCCGCCCCTTCGGCGCCTGGATCAGCCCGTGCCCGCAATCCAGAATGGTCTGCCCGGGCACCAGCCCGTTCCGCGTCGACGTGCCGATCAGCTTGGCCGCAAGGCTCTGCGCCGTGACAGTCTCGCCCTCGCCGCGCATCTGTTCCACCCACAGCGCGGCCACCCCCGCCGCATGGGCCGCCGCCATCGAACTGCCGTTCAGCGACCTCAACCCCCCGCCCAGGCTGGCCGAGATGATGCCCACCCCCGGCGCCACCAGCGCGGGCCCGGCGTTGGAAAAGACGGCGGGCTCCATCCCCTCGGGTCCCGGCCCGCAGGCGCCCACGGCCAGTACGTGCCGGGCCGCCGCGGGCGCCGCCGGGCCGGTCTCGAAATCCGGAGAGATCACCCGCAGGCTGTCGTTGCCGATGGCCCCCAGCATGAGCGGCCCCTTCGCGGCGCAGATCATCTGCATCACCAGTTCGAAGATCCGCAGGTTGCCGCGATAGGCGTTCACCGCCGCCGTGTTGGCCTGCACCCGTGGATAGCCGTCGGCGGTCAGCGCCTCCACCTGCGCGGCGATGTCGAAACTCAGCGCAAAGACCGCGATGTCCACATCTGCCCCGGCGGCCCAGAGCACCGCCTGCATGAACCAGTCCGACCGGCCCATGCCGCTGTCCGCCAACGTCTTGGCGACGAACAGATCCTCGATCCCGCGTGCCACCCCGATCCGGGTGCCGCCCAGATCCCGTCCGAGGATCGTGCCCGCCATATGCGTGCCGTGGCCGTTCGCATCCCCCACGCCGGTGCCGACGAAATCCCTGGTGGTCAACCGCACCCCGGCAAAGGCGGGATGCTTGCGGTCGAGCCCGGTGTCCAACAGCGCCAGCCGCACGCCGCGCCCGGTGGCATTGGTCCAGTCCGCGCCCACCGCGCGCAAGCCCCAGCCCGGCACCGCGTCCTCCGCCCTCAGGTCGTCCAGCGGCTCGGGGTTGACGATCCGGGTCGGCATCACCGGAGCCACGGTCAGGCAGCTCCGGTCGCGCATCAGGTCGCGCAGCCCGGCGGGGTCGAGGTCGACGGATTCGATCTGCGGATCGGATGCGGCCTCCGGAAACCGCGGCGCCACCGGGGCGCTCAGCGGCACGGCCGGCCGGCGCCAATTGTCGGCCCTGTCGCGCAGCACGATGAATCTGGACATCAAATCCCCGGGGCAAAATCTCTGTCCCAAGGCTACATCCGCGCGCCATCCACAGGAACGATGTCCGCGTGAATGGCGCGTTAAAAATGATGCCGAATGGCGTCACACCTGCGTGGAACAGGCCCGCCACTCTGCGCCAGGCACCGGCCCGTCACGCCCCGCCTCGCGCGGCAGCCTCAGACCAGGCCCTTCTGGCGGAACAGCCCTATGACGTTGGCCTCGGGGCGCGGCCCCATGTGTCCGATCACCTCGCGCGCCGCGACCGTGCCCATGCGGCCCGCAGTGGCCATGTCGCGTCCGGTCGCCAAACCGTAAAGGAAACCCGCCGCGAACTGGTCGCCCGCCCCGGTGGCATCCACCGGCACGATCTTCTCCACCGGGACATCCGTGCGCGTGCCGTCCTGCAGCACCGACACGCCGTCGCCGGACCGGGTGCAGACCACCAGCGGGCAGATCGCACCCACCGCCTGCAGGTCGGCCTCCAGGTTCTCGTTGCCGTAAAGTGACCGGATCTCCGCCTCGTTGCCGATGACGAAATCCATCTCGTGCTCGATCAGCCGAAGGAAATCCGCGCGGTGCCGTTCCACGCAGAACGGGTCCGAAATCGCGATGCCGACCTTGCCGCCCGCCGCGCGGCAGGACCGCGCCGCCTTCAGGAAGGCCTCCTTCCCCTTGTCCTTGTCGAAGAGATAGCCTTCGAGGAACAGGATCTCCGCCTCCGCGGCAACCGCCTCGGACACATCCTCCGGCGCCAGTTCGGCCGAGATCCCGAGGTAGGTGTTCATCGACCTTTCGCCGTCCGGCGAAACGAAGATCATCGACCGGGACGTCGGCAGCTCGCCGCCCGCCACCGGCGGGTTGACGAAGTCTGTGCCGTCGTCGGCCATGGCATCGGCATAGAACCGGCCCAGCGCATCGTCTCGGACCCGTCCGATGAACCCGGTCCGCAGCCCCATGGCCCCGATCCCGGCCAGCGTGTTGGCGACCGACCCGCCGGGCGCCTCCACCCGCTCCTTCATCGCGCCGTAAAGGTGTTCCGCGCGCTCGCGCTCCACCAGTTGCATGATGCCTTTCTGGATGCCCATCAGGTCGAGGAACCTGTCGCTCTCCCGGGTCAGAACGTCGACGATCGCGTTGCCGATCCCGACAACCTGGTACTTCTTCATGAGGTCTTGCTCCTGCAGGATGGTATCCGCGTGTCCGGGCCGTGCACGGAACGGGCGGCACGCAGCGCGCGCGCCGTCCCGGATGGGGGCCGGGCGGTTCCCGGCACCAGGGGCCGCCCGGAGGGCGGGGTCAGGCAAAGGCTCATGCGGTCTTTTCCTCGAAGGGACAGAGATCCTTTATGAGACATGCCTTGCATTTCGGTTTACGCGCCACGCAGATGTAGCGCCCGTGCAGGATCAGCCAGTGATGCGCGTGCTGCTGGAAATCCACCGGCACGTTGTCCTCGATGGCCCGCTCCACGGCGACGACATCCTTGCCGGGGCAGATCCCCGTCCGGTTGCCGACCCGGAAGATATGCGTGTCCACCGCCTGCGCCGGGTAATGCCACCACATGTTCAGCACGACATTGGCCGTCTTCCGCCCCACCCCGGGCAGCGATTCCAGCGCCGCCCGCGAACATGGCACCTCGCCGCCGTACTGATCGACCAGGATGCGCGACAGCTTGATGACGTTCTTCGCCTTGTTGCGGAACAGACCGATCGTCTTGATGTGGTCGATCAGCCCCTCTTCGCCAAGCGCCAGCATCTTCTCGGGTGTGTCCGCCACGGCGAACAGCCCCGCCGTCGCCTTGTTCACGCCCGCATCCGTCGCCTGCGCCGACAGCGCCACGGCGACCACCAGCGTATAGGCGTTCACGTGGTTCAACTCGCCCTTCGGCTCGGCCTCCGCCGCCCGAAAGCGCGAGAACACCTCGCGCAAAGTGTGATAATCCATCTGCCTGGCCATGAAACCGTCATGCCCGCTCATGCGCCGGCCCGCAAGCACCGCGCCAGCCCGCCGCCCTTCATCTTGGCAAAAATACCTCGGGGGAGCCGAAGGCGGGGGCAGCGCCCCCTCCACCCCCGGCCTTAAGCGCAAGAAACGGGCTGCGCAGCCCCGGCCCGCCACGCTATCCTCCCCGCAAAGGAGCCAGAGCCATGCCCAGGGACGACACCGACAGCTACCACTACCACGTCATGGCCCGCGCCATCGAAGCCGTGGACCGCCTCGGCCCGAAGGCCACGCTCGACCAGCTCGCGGCCGAGATGCGCATGTCCCCGGCGCATTTCCAGCGGCTCTTCAGCCAATGGGCGGGCGTCTCGCCGAAGCGCCTGCAGCAGTACTTCACCCTCGGTCACGCCAAGGCACTTCTGCAGGACCGCTTCACCACGCTGGAAACCGCGCTCGCCACCGGCCTCTCCGGCGGTGGCCGCCTGCACGACCTCTTCCTCCGGTGGGAGGCGATGAGCCCCGGCGACTTTGCACGCGGCGGGCAGGGGCTCACGATCTACTGGGGCTGGTTCGAAAGCCCCTTCGGCCCGGCGCTCGTCATGGGCACCGACAAGGGCATCTGCGGCATCGCCTTCTCGGCGGAAACCACCGAAGAGCACGCCATGCAGGACCTCACCGGACGCTGGCCCAAAGCCACCTACGTCGAGGACCCCATGCGCCTGCGCCCCTGGGCGACCGCCGCCTTCGGCCAGCAGGCGGAGGGGCCGGTGCCGCTCTTCCTCATCGGCGCGCCCTTCCAGATCAAGGTCTGGGAAGCGCTCATGCGCATCCCCTCCGGCCACGTCACCACTTATTCGGAAATCGCCGAGGCCATCGGCCATCCGAAGGCCGTGCGCGCCGTAGGCACCGCCGTGGGCCGCAACCCGATCAGCTTCCTGATCCCGTGCCACCGCGCGCTGCGCAAGTCCGGCGGGCTGGGCGGCTACCACTGGGGTATCCCGGTGAAACGCGCGCTGCTCGCCTGGGAATCCGCGCGGCTCGAAGCCTGACCGGCCCCAGCAGGCGCCCCCTTGCGGCCCCGGCCAGCGCCCCTAAACTCCGCCCCACCCGCAGGAGGAGCGCCATGCCAGACGACCTGATCGCCGCCATCCAGCAGCAGGAGCGCGCCCTCGTGCTCCCCGCCTTCGACGAGGACACGGCCTTTGCCATCGGCTGCGCGCTGCGCGACCGCGCGCGGGCCATCGCCGCCCCCGTCTCGATCGAGATCCGCGCCACCTCCCGCCGCTTCTTCTTTGCCACGCTCCCCGGTGCGACGCCCAACAACGAGGAATGGGGCCGCCGCAAGGGCAACACCGTGCTCCGGACGTGGAAATCCTCCATGCGGGTCGGGCTGGAACTGAAACGCTCCGGGCGTGTGCAGTGGCCCGACGCGGGCCTCGCCTACGAAGATTTCGTCGACCACGGCGGCGGCTTCCCGGTCACGGTCGGGGGCATGGGCGTGGTGGCTGCCATCGCCGTCTCCGGCCTGCCCTCCATCGAGGATCACCAGCTTGCCGCCGCGACCCTCGCCGCCCACCTTGGCATCGCGGAAATCCCGCTGCCACAACCTGACTGACCCGGCAGGCCGTACCTCACCTCTTGCGCAGATACGCCTGCGAGACGAAGCCCCTCAGCCCCATCGCCCGGTCCAGTCCCACTTCGCACCACTTGGTCGCCCCGGTGCGCTGGCAGTCCAGCACGCGCACCACCGTGCCGTTCGGCAGGCCGACGATCACCACATACCCCGTGCCCGGACCTTCCCGCATCTTCAGCATGTCGTCGCCTTCGACGCCGAAGACCTCGTAGCGTTCCCGCCACTGTGCCGCTGCGGGGACCGCCCCCGCCAGAACCAGCGCCGCCGCCACGGCGGGCACCATCGCCCCAAGGATCGCCTTGCGCATGCCATTACTCCTGCTCGATGTCGTCTTGTTGGTCTTGCCACCAGTCTAGCCCGGCCACGGGCCGCTGGAAACCATGCCGAAACGCAAACGGGCCGGGATACACGCGCGGCGTCAAACCCGTTGCACAGAGGGCCCGTCCCGTTCCACCATGGCGCATCGCCCGCACGGACCGGACCGCCATGACCCGCCGCACACACTACCTCGGCCCGCTGACCGACAGCCGCCGCTGGGAGGCTGTCCCCCTCCGGCCCGACGACGTGATCGTCGTGACCCCGCCGAAATGCGGAACGACATGGATGCAGACCATCGTCGCGCTCCTGCTCTCCGGCGATCCGGAGGTCGAAACGGAGCTGTCGATCCGGATGCCCTGGGTCGATATCAGGCATCGCGACCTGGCAGAGGTGGCCGGGCGGCTCGACGCGATGACGCACCGGCGCAGCATGAAAAGCCACACGCCGCTGGACGGGCTGCCGCTGGACGATCGGGCGCAGTACATCTGTGTGTTCCGGCATCCGCTGGACGTGCACATGTCCTTCCGCAAACACGTCCGCAACATTCCTGTGCCGTGGTTCGAGGACTGGTATCCCGAGAACGATACAGGGGGCCGCACCTTCCGCAGCTTCCTTGACGGTGCGCCGGACGGGTTCGACTGCGATGCCGTGCCGCTGGCGCATATCCTCAGGCATTACGGATCCGCGCGCGCGCTGGCCGACCGGCCCAACGTCGCGCTGTTCCACTACGCCGACATGAAGCGGGACCTCGCGGCGACCTTCGAGAGGGTGGCGGGCATGCTTGGCACGTCGCACCCCGCACCGCTGACGGCGCGCCTGATCGGGGCCGCGTCCTTCGACAACATGAAGCGGAACGCCGCCCGTTTCGCGCCCTCCGGCGGCAAGGGCTTCATGAAATCGGATTCCGATTTCTTCCACCGGGGCGCCAATGGTCAGTGGCACAGCATCCTGAGCGACGACGACCTCGCCGCCTACAACGCCATGATGGAGGCACATCTGTCACCCGAAGACCGCGCCTGGCTGGAACATGGATCGGGCGCCGGGTCGGGCCATCTTCGTTGAGGCGCTTTGAACGAACGCAGATGCGCGGCCCTTTTCCGAAACCCTTGGGGTGACTTGCCTCGTCCGCAACGTGGCAGCGTACCAGTCGCCGATTGCGGCATTGGTCTGTGCGCGCATCGGACGGCAAGCTTTCGCCCGGGGCTTCCCCGCGGATTTCCGTGCGGTGATGGGCGTTTGCCAATCGCGATGCGCCGTTCCCGCCCGATTCCAACAGCGAAGATCAGCCACCTGCCGATCGCTGCGGGTTGCCGGGGCAGGCGGTTGTCCGGGTCTCCTAACCATAACGAAAGCCCACACGCGCGCTTGCGACAGGTCGTTTCAGCCTCGCCGGGTTGGCTGTGATCGGCCTCTGTGCATGGTTAACCGTATGTTAATAAATAAGGTTTCGCCGCGAAACCTTCCGGACCGTCAGGTTCGGTGGCAATTTGCCGCCGCCTGCCGCACCAACAGTGGATTTTCTCGGGAACCTCGCTCTCTGCTGTGGCATTAAGCCTTCAGGAGAACAACGCGCCCGCGAAAGGCGCACCAGAAACTACGAGAGGCAATGAGAGACATCATGATCCGTTCGTCCATCCTTCTTTCCACCGTGGCCGCGCTCGGCCTGTCCGCCTGCACCACCGGCGGCGGTCTCTTCGACGAGAACGACCCGAACCGTCAGGCCAAGACCGGCGCCCTCGCCGGGGCAGCCACCGGCGCCGTGGCGGGTCGTCTGGCCGCCGGCAACGGCGACGTGGGCGAGCGTAACCGCTCCGTTCTGGCCGGCGCCCTGATCGGTGCCGCAGCCGGTGCCGCCATCGGCAACCAGCTCGACAAGCAGGAAGCCGAACTGCGCCAGCAGCTTGGCTCGCAGGTCGACATCCGCAACACCGGCGACCGCCTGATCGTGACCATGCCGCAGGACATCCTGTTCGCCACCGACAGCGCCACCCTCAGCGGCGGCCTGCTGGGCGACATCCAGGACGTGGCCCAGTCCGTCCTGCGCTACCCGAACACCACCACCCAGATCATCGGCCACACCGACTCCGATGGCGACGCGGCTTACAACCTTTCGCTGTCGCAGCGCCGGGCCCAGGCCGTGGCCAACGTCTTCCTCGCGCAGAACGTGCCTTCCAGCCGCATCCAGGTCATCGGCCGCGGCGAGGACCAGCCCATCGCGTCCAACCTGACGCCGCAGGGCAAGCAGCAGAACCGCCGGGTGGAAATCGTTATCCTGCCGAACGCGGTCTGATCCCGCTTTCATTTTTGAGGGGCGCCGCAATGCCCTTCCGAAGCGCCGTGGCCTTGCCGCGGCGCTTTTTCGTTTATGTTGTGAGGCGATAGCAAATCTTCGCGGGGGTTCCGCCGCGAAACCCGAGACAGGAGACACCATGCCCGATCTCAAGCTTGTCGGCCTCTGCGGCGCCCTGCGCGCCGCTTCCACCAACCGCCTGTTGCTGAACGAGGCCGCCCGCCGTTTCGGCCCGGCCGACTACACCGAACTGGACCTGCGCTTCCCGCTCTACGACGCCGATATCGAGAACGGTCCCGGCATCCCGGCAGAAGTCCGGAAGGCCGCGGAAGGGATCGCCGCAGCCGATGCCGTGATCGTCGCCTCGCCGGAGTACAACAAGGGCATCACCGGCGTGCTGAAGAACGCGCTGGACTGGATCAGCAGGGCCGAGGGCAACCCGTGGCGGGACAAGCCCGTGGCGTTGGTCTCTGCCGCCTCCGGCATGGCGGGCGGGCCGCGCTCGCAGGCACAGGCGCGGCTCTGCCTGAACGCCTTCCGCCCGCACCTCCTGCCCGGGCCGGAGGTCATGGTCGGCCAGACCGCGACCAAGTGGGACGAGAACGGCCACCTGACAGACGAGGCCGGGATCAAGCTGCTGACCGAGCTGATGGAAGACCTGCGCAGGCTGGCCGAGGCCTGCAAAGGCTGAATGGGCCCCCGTCGCGGCACATCCGTGTGAAGCAAGGGCAAAGACGGCGCGCGCGGCGCGCAACACGGCCTGCAGGGATACGGACGACGCGCAAAGGCGCGCGCTCGTCGTCCATGTGCCCGTTTTCCATGTGCCCGGCATTCGAAAGGCTGAAGCGCCGCGTCGGAGAGGAAAACCCCGGTCTGCATTCAATGGCGCGATCCGCATGCCCGCACAGGTCGCATGGGTGAACCCATCCGGACGGCCAGCAGGGGCACGGGCGTCGACAGCCTTGCCCCACCTCTGGACGCCTACGGCAGTCCTCGCTAATCGGGGGTGAGGAGCCGCCGATGCAGGACACCCCCACCTCTCAACTGATCCGCACGGACGTGCTGGACCCGGCGCGCGCCGGGGCTCTGGCCGCAACGCTCGGGATCGACGCGACGTTCGCCGAGGGGACGCCGCTCCCGCCCTTCTTCCACCAGATCTATTTCTGGGACGCCCGGCCGCCCGAAGCCCTGGGCCGCGATGGTCATCCCGCGGTCGGAGACGACCTGATCCCGGATTTCGGCCTGCCGCGCCGGATGTGGGCGGGCGGAGCGCTGGAGTTCCTCGCCCCGCTGCGCGCCGGACGGCTTTCCGAGAAACGTTCTGCCTGCATCCACACGTCCCGCAAGACGGGGCGGAGCGGACCGCTGGCCTTCGTGACCCTCCAGCATGAGATCTGGCAGGACGGCACGCTTTGCGTGCGGGAAGCACAGGACCTCGTCTATCGCGCCGACGCCGCACCCGGTGAGCCGGGACCGTTGCCGCCCCGTGCCCCGGAGGATGCCACGGCCATTGCCGGGGTCCGCTTCGACCCGACGCTGCTGTTCCGGTACTCGGCGCTGACCTTCAACGGGCACCGCATCCACTACGATCCGGTCTATGCCCGGGAGGTGGAGGGCTATGACGGGCTGGTGGTGCACGGTCCTCTCCTGGCACAGAAACTGATCCTGTGGGCCGGGGAGACCGCCCCGGTCTCGACCTTCCGGTTCAGGGGCACCTCGGCGCTGATGGTGTACGAGACGGCAGAGCTGTGCCGCGACGGCGCCCGGATGTGGGTGCGCGGCCCGGACGGGCGACAGGTCATGACGGCAGAGGTGAACGAGGGCCAACCTGTGTGAACGGCTGCTTAACGGCCTGTCAGTGTTTTCCCCTCCCCACCGCCCTCCAACCTGAAGCGATTCGGAAAACATGGGGTTGACCCGGCGCGGGCGAATTGTCGCCCCATGCTCAGGGCTCAGGGCTCAGGGCTCAGGGCTCAGGGCTCAGGGCTCAGGGCTCAGGGCTCAGGGCTCAGGGCTCAGGGCTCAGGGCTCAGGGCTCAGGGCTCAGGGCTCAGGGCTCAGGGCTCAGGGCTCAGGGCTCAGGGCTCAGGGCTCAGGGCTCAGGGCTCAGGGCTCAGGGCTCAGGGCTCAGGGCTCAGGGCTCAGGGCTCAGGGCTCAGGGCTCAGGGCTCAGGGGGCGGAGGCCGTCCTGGGCCAAAAGGTCGATGCAATGATTGGAAGAGCTTGAATGCGCTGCGGAACGGCCCGGGTCCAAGGGGGCGACGCTCCCCCATGGCCTTGGCCGTTCCGCATTCGGGCCGGAGAACCTCCGCCGGCACAGGCGGCTGTCGTCCGTTTCCCGTTCTTTCCGGCCCTTGGGAGATCCGCAGGAAAGCTGCGGGCCAGGAGCCGACGATGTGGCGTGATCTGCACCGTTCCGGGCCTTCGCCGGTGGATTGGCCTTCCCCTCGAATGAGGTTCGGACCCGGTGCGTCAGACGCAAGCGACCGGTTGGCCGGTCGGCCTTGTGTTCAGCAGCCGGTGCCGTGGATGACCACACGCACCGTCTTCAGCAGGACGCGCAGGTCCGTCACGAAGGACAGCTCGCGGAGGTATTCGGAGTCGAAACGGGCGCGCTCGGAAAAGCTGGACTCGTTGCGGACCGAGGTCTGCCAGAAGCCGGTGATGCCGGGGCGCAGCGAGTAGTAGGCGGTGCCCGGGTAGATCTCGCGCTGGTTCAGCATCATCGGACGCGGACCGACCAGGGACATGTCGCCGGTGAGCACGTTCAGGAGCTGCGGCAGTTCGTCGATCGAGGTCTTGCGGATGATCCGGCCGATCGCGGTGATGCGCGGGTCGCGGCGCAGCTTCTGGGTCAGGTCCCATTCCATCCGCGCTTCAGGGTTGGCGGTGAGGTAGGCGTTAAGCTGGGCATCGGCGTCCGGCACCATGCTGCGCAGCTTCCACATGCGGAAGGTGCGGCCGTTCCGGCCAACGCGTTGCTGGCTGTAGAAGGGGCCGTGACCGTCGAGCATGACCAGCGCGGCGAAGGCGAGGGTCAGCAGGGCGGCGGGCAGTGCCACCAGAAGGACCAGCGTCACGTCCAGCGCGCGCTTCAGCGCGTCGCGGTAAGGCGTGGCTTCGGTATCGCAGAACAGCGTCTCGTTGATGAGCGCTTCGAAAGTGGCCGTCGGCAGTGGCTGACGAAATTGCAGTGTCATTTTGACCTCCTGTGCGTCGTGAAGGACGGGGGAGGCACACCGGCCGTGATCTTGAATTTCGGCAAAGCTTCGCCGCCGCGCAGAATGCGCGTTGCACGACGCCGGGCCCTTTCGGGCGACGGTTAGATTACCAGCAAAATATCAAGGCAGATCGCAGCAGACGTACCCGAAAACTCCCAAAGTGGAAGCACCAACCCCCAAGTGCCGTGAAAAGTGGAACTGGGCAGAAGTATGTCAGCACCACGCGACAGGGCTCTTATGCCCCTGGGCTAAATTCCGGTCAACAAAGGGTTTTTCGCACACTTTTTGGTTGTATTGGGGCGTCGCTGAGCACCGAAAATCACCCGAAATTTCGCATGATTTCGTCTACACCATTAGGTTGCGTGATATCCAAAGGAGTATCACCGAAGTGGTATTTTTTGGGGCTTACGTCGCAAAAGGATAGGTCAAATTTCGCGGACGAATATGACGCGATTGAGCGTCATAGGTTGACAATAATCCGGTCAATATATGCGGATTTGCGATACTGTCATTCTGCTTTGCGGCGTAGAGGCCGGTTGGATAGGGAAATCGTTTCCCATCTGGAAACTTGACCCCCGGTCAAACCCCCGGTTGTGCGCTGAAAGGGGGTGGTAACGCACAGTTGACCGAGCATCTGTCGCACACGCGTGAACGAGGGGGCAAAAACAATTCCCGGGAGAGCGGTTTTGATCACGGAATGTTACAAGGGCCCGAAATGCGTGAGAAAGGGTGCCCGAATCGCACCCGAGAACGGCCCCATTTCCGCCCGAATCTGCCCCTCGCCCGCCATTTACCCAAGTTTTCAGGGGTGAATTGTGGCAGGCCTCGGCCGGGGGCTCAGTTGAAAGACCTCCGGCCTGCGGATATGTCGCTTAGAGTTCAAACGCGGGGGCGCGCGCCGACATGGCCAATCAACTGCACCAGGGCGACCTGCCTGACAACCTCGACCTCGGCCCTGTGGTGGCCATCGACTGCGAGACGATGGGTCTGCACCCGCACCGCGACCGGCTGTGCGTCGTGCAGCTTTCGGCGGGAGACGGAAACGCGCACCTGGTGCAGGTGGCACGGGGTCAGACCGAGGCACCCAACCTTTCCCGCCTGCTGACGGACCCGGACGTGCTGAAGCTGTTCCACTACGGCCGGTTCGACATCGCCGCTATGTACAATGCCTTCGGCGCACTGGCCGCGCCGGTCTATTGCACCAAGATCGCCAGCCGGCTGGTGCGGACCTATACCGACCGCCACGGGCTGAAGAACCTGACGCAGGAACTGCTGGGCGTCGATATCTCCAAGCAGCAGCAGTCGTCGGACTGGGGGGCAGAGACTCTGACCGACGCACAGAAGGACTATGCCGCCTCGGATGTGCTTCACCTGCACCGGCTGCGCACCGCCCTGAACGCGATGCTGGAACGCGAAGGAAGGACGGAGATCGCGCAGGCCTGTTTCGACTTCCTGCCGGCACGGGCGAAGCTGGACCTCGCCGGCTGGCCCGACACGGATATCTTCGCCCATGCCTGACCTGACCATGCCTGACCTAACCGCCTTCGATTTGCCCGCCTCCAATCTGCCCGTCTTCGATTTGCCCAGGCCCGACACGGCTTGCGCCACATGCCGCCCCTGCGGCGCGGTGGTTTGACCCATGGCCCGGGCGAGCGGGGGCTATTCCAGACTGATCGCGTGGCTCAAGATCCTTCTGCCGATTGCGGCACTGGCGATGCTGTCGACCATCTTTCTTCTGGCCTCCGACCGGGAGGTGCTGGAAAACGTCCCCTTCGCCGAGGCCCTCCGGCAGGGCGAGGTCGCCTCCGAAGGCGTTTCCTCGCCTTACTATTCCGGGACCACGCGCGACGGCGACATGCTGACGATGACGGCACGCCGGGCCTGGCCGCTGGAGGATGGCGACATCCTGGCCGACCAGTATTCGGCGCGCATGCAGATGGGCGACGGATCGGTCATCCAGCTCGACTCCAAGAAGGCGACGATGCGGGAAGGCGAACGCAAGGCCTTCCTGGACGACGGCGTTCGCATCGAAAGTTCTCTCGGCTATATCCTCACGACAAATGCGATGGTCAGTGCGCTCGACTCCGTGAATGCCGAAACCCTCGGTCCGGTGGCGGGCAACGGCCCGGCGGAAGAGCTGGAGGCCGGTCGCATGGTCATCGCCCCGGCGGACGGTGAGGGCGCCGTGCAAATCCACTTCACCGGCGGCGTGAAGATGATATACCGGCCTGCAGACAAGGAAGTTGAAGAATGACCAAGGCATTACTCGCGGCGATCTGCATGGCCATTTTCCCGGCCGTGACGCTGGCGCAGTCGCAGGTGTCGTTCGGCGGGGGCGGTCAGGACACCAGCGCTCCGGTCGAGGTCACGGCGGATTCCCTGTCGGTGAACCAGGCGGACGGCACGGCTCTGTACTCCGGCAACGTGGTGATCGTTCAGGGCGAGATGCGCCTCGCCGCGCCTCGGGTGCTGGTGATCTATTCCGACACGCGGTCCGAGATCACCCGGATGGAGGCGACCGGCGGCGTCGTCATGGTGCGCGGCGAGGAAGCCGCCGAAGGCGAACGCGCCGACTACAACATCGACGACGGCCAGATCGTGCTGTCCGGCAACGTGCTGGTGACGCAGGGCGAGAGCGCGATGACCTCCGAACGGATGGTGGTCAACCTCGACGATGGCACGGCGCAGATGTCTGGCCGTGTGAAGACCGTGCTGCAGCAGGGCGGCCGGGACGGGGGCCAGTAGCGCCGATGTCCCGACCTGAATTGCGAGTGACCGAAGGCGACAGCGGCCTCCGTGTGAACCACCTGCGCAAGGCCTACCGCAAGCGCGTCGTGATCCGCGACGTGACGATGCGGCTGGACCGGGGCGAGGTGGTCGCGCTTCTCGGTCCGAACGGGTCGGGCAAGACCACCTCCTTCTATGCCATCGCGGGGCTGGTGAACCCGGACGCGGGCGAAGTGCTGATCGACGGCCACGACGCGACCTATCTGCCGATGTACCGCCGCGCCCGGCTGGGCATCGGCTATCTACCGCAGGAGATGTCGATCTTCCGTGGGCTGAGCGTCGAGGACAACATCGGCGCGGTGCTGGATATCTCTCAACCCGATGCGCACAAGCGGCGCGAGCGGCTGGAGGAACTGCTGGGCGAGTTCTCGATCGAGCACCTGCGCCGGGCACCGGCGCTGGCGTTGTCGGGCGGTGAACGCCGCCGGGTGGAGATCGCGCGTTGCCTGGCCGCCGATCCGAAGTACCTGCTGCTGGACGAACCCTTTGCCGGCGTGGACCCGATCAGCGTGGGCGATATCCGCCACCTCGTCGCGGACCTGAAGACGCGGGGCCTCGGCGTGCTGATCACCGACCACAACGTGCGCGAGACGCTGGAACTGGTCGACCGGGCCTACATCCTGCACGACGGGCAGGTGCTGATGTCGGGCACGCCGGAAGAGGTGGTGCAGAACGAGAACGTGCGCCGCGTCTACCTGGGCGACAACTTCCGCCTGGCCTGACCGGATGTCGTGCCGCAGCGCGGCATTCCTTGTCCGGTGAACGGAAAATTCGCAAATGCATCGTAGGAGCGTCGCGGGACGTCAGGAAATGAACCACCCTGTCACTCCGGTTTGCATTGACACTCGGGGAGCTTTCCACCTCAAATAGCAACATGGTGCTCTGTATTGCGGCATGTCAGATCTTCCGACTCCCGGCTTTCCGGGGCGGTTGCGCGCTGACCGCATACGGGCGCCTTTCCTGAACCGGCATCTTTCCTGCCGGGGGTATGGCACCCCCGGAGGAAGTGTCTGGTTATAAGAGAGAAGGACGGATCATGCGTTACCAGATCACGGGCAAACAAATCGACATTGGCGAAGCTTTGCAGACCCACGTTCAGACCGAGCTTGGCTCGGTGCTGGAGAAGTATTCCCAGCGCCCGACCGACGCGACCGTGATTTTTTCCAAGGCGGCCCATCAGTTCGTTTGCGAGGCCGTCGTCCACCTGTCGAGCGGTCTGAACGCCGCCGCAAAGGGGCATGCCACTGAAATCTATGCCGCTTTCGACGCCTGCTCCGAGAAGATGGACAAGCAGCTCAGGCGCTACAAGCGACGCCTGAAGGACCACCACAAGGACCGTACGGAACCTGTTGAATTTCTCGGGGCCTCTTCGTATATCCTCGCGCACGACGGCGGAGACGACGCTGCCGAACCCGAGACGCTTCAGCCGATCATCGTGGCAGAGATGGAAACCAAGATCCCCTCGCTGTCCGTCGGTGAAGCCGTGATGCAGATGGAATTGGCTGGCGCTCCGGTGCTGGTGTTCCGGAACGAAAAGAAAGACGGAGTGAATGTCGTCTACCGGCGCGACGATGGCAACATCGGCTGGATCGATCCATGATCCGCGCGACATGTTGACCGGTAAACGATTTTCACCAGAGGCTGGATGATGAAGTTTAGCGATCTGCTGAAACCGGATGCCGTCAAGGTCATGGGCTCCTGTTCGTCGAAGAAACGGCTGATGCACGACATCGCCGACCTCGCCGAAAGCGTCCATGGCCTGCATGCCCAACGGGTCGTCGAAGCCCTGCTGGAACGGGAATCGCTGGGGCCGACAGGGGTCGGCCACGGCGTCGCCCTGCCGCACGCGCGTGTGTCGGGGCTCGACGAGGTGCTGGGCGTGTTCATGCTGCTGGAACGGCCGATCGACTTCGACGCCGTCGATCGCCAACCCGTGGACCTGGTGTTCTCGCTTTTCGCTCCCGAAGAGGCGGGGGTCGAACACCTGAAAGCCTTGGCACTTGTGTCCCGGACCCTCCGGGACGCAGGCCTGTGCACAAAATTGCGCGCCAACCGCGACCCGGCCACCCTCTTCACGATCCTGACGGAGTTCGAGACGGTCAAGGCGGCCTGACACCCGCGACCGTCGGCGGGACGGGACTCTGGCTGCGCCATTCGCCCGCCCACCGACCCTTCATCCCCCGACCAGCCGGCGATACCCGGTCGTTGACGCATGACGCTCCCAACTTCAATGGAGCACGCGCGTGATCCGTTGAGGCCTTCAGGTATTTGGACCAAGATGAAGGCCCGCGGCCCTTTCCCTTCATCTTGGCTGAAATACCTCGGGGAGCGCGAGGGGCGGAGCCCCTCCACCGCTGACGCCATCGGCGTCAGCCCCAACTGTCGAAGCCGAACATCAGGTAGTCGCGCTGATAGGCGTCCTGGGAGAGGGCTTCGATCTGCTCGTCGTAGATCTGCGCCAAGCCGAAAGGCGCTTCGGTCGGGACCGGTTCCGGGTCGGGCGGCGCGGCATGGCCGACCTGCATCGCGAGGGCGGGCAAGTAGTCCGCGGCTTCGGTTTCGCGGATGACCATGTCGGGGAGAGTGAAGTCACCCATGCCCTGGATGGACTGTGCCTGGGTGGCCCAGTGACCGTCGACCCGGACCGCGGTCTGGCCGGAAAGGTTGGCCTTGACCCAGCGCAGCCAGGCGGTGAAGGCCTCGCGGTGGGCGTTCACGTCGTAGTCCGGGCCGGGCTCGTGTTCCGGGATCGGCAGGGCGTGCACGCGGCGGAGCGTCTGGCGGATGCCCTTGAAGCTGCCTTTGCCGGTGGAGAGGATCTTCGAGCAGAAGGCTTCGTGTGCACGGGCGAGGGGGTGCCGTATCACGGTGAAGCTGCGGTGTCCCGGTCGTTCACGTTTCCACGCGCGCAGGCTGCCTTGGCTGAAATCGC